>JALUZF010000163.1 GCA_027012135.1 Gammaproteobacteria bacterium | reverse complement strand
CTGCTATTGTATGTTGTTCTGTTCTGCGCAATGTTCTGCTGCGCCCTGACAGGAGTTGCCCCGGCGGCAACCCCACTTGATGATTTTTCCGGCAACCGGCTTGACAGCAGCAAATGGTATGGCCGGTTCTGGAACGAGGAAGGCCTGATCATGGTCCGGGAAGTCACGGGAGGAAAGCTGGTTACCAAAATAGGCGGCAGAACCGATGATAATGGGATAGCCGACAATACCACAGGTTTAATTCCCTCGGAAGAGGTCACTAGTTTTTCCGCCAAGGTAAGCTTTGTCGAGGGCGCGTATGACCCGACAGTTGACGACAACGACATGTATGGGCTTTTCGCTGAACTGAGCGGTTTTTTTTACAAGGCAACAGATGGCGATGTGTCGGCCTCCATAGGTATCAGGTACCAGGAAAACAACCAGGGAACCAGCCTTGAAATCGCCGCCACAGTTTATACCCAATCAGGATCACAAATAGATGCCCCGCAGTTCACCACAACCATCACACCAGGGCAGGAGTACACCCTGACCATTGCCTATGACAAAAGCACCAACACCTTTACCTTTTCCGTCAATGACGGCAGCCAGACAGAAAGCCATGATGTAGCTACTGGCCCGGCAAGGAGCGGCCCTGCCGACGGACCAGGACTGTATCTTGGACCCTCCATAATTGCCGCTGGAAATATCATAGGTGGTGGGTACGTCCATGCCACCTTTGATGACGTCATGATCAACGGGAGCCTGTACGACGACTTTACCAACGCCCCCCTTGACGGCAGCAAATGGATCGACCATGAAATTGTCCGGGAAATCCGTGATAACAGGCTGCAGATGAATGTTCAGAATACTTTTGGCGAACCTTCGGCTGAAAATACTATCTATATCCAGCCCCAACATAAGACCAACTATTTGCAGGCCGATGTCAACGTGTCTGGTGATTCGGTCTACAACGGTGACGCATATGGAATGGCCGCGGTGTATGGCAGTTTCTACAACACCAAGCATGACGGCACCGGATATCAAGATGATGATGGGGAAATATACGCGGGAACCACCTTGTCACAGGATGCCAATGGCCAGTTTCAACCACAGGCCTGGGTTGGCCGATGTAACGACAAGGCATGCGACTCATGGACCACCCTGTACTGGAAAATCTTTTCTTCCTGCCAGGTTCAACCAGGCACCCCGATCACATTTTCCGTGGAAAAGAGGGAAGCGGATTCAACCTTTATCTTTCACTGTAACCAGGACAAACTCAGCTACCAGTTGACCGCACACCCCCTCTATGCTCCCAATTATAATGCACGTAAGCTGAAAACCAGTGTGAAATCTAACGGCAACGGTACGGGGTATATCAAAGCGACCTTTGACAATGTGTTTGTTAAAAAATCCATAAAAAAATCCCCCTGGAACCTCTTTCTGCCGGCAATCCTGACAACGGGAGCAAAAAAATAACCATAACCGCTTGCGGGCGGCCCCGGGCCCGCCCGTATATTTCATTGGCGCTTTACTCCTGAATTCCTGTCATGAAAAACAAGGAATTTTCAGGATGGAAAATAAATTATTTTAGCCGGTTGTCTCGTTATTTTTCGCGTGGAACAATAATTATTGCATATGCTGTAGGAGCGGATTTATCCGCGAATAAGCTCACCCGATTACCAGGATATCCATGAAAATTTCGCGGCTGAAGCCGCTCCTACGACTTATTGGGTTGCGGGCAAAGCTCAGCTTAGCGCTTTAAATAATTTAAGAAAATCGCGGGTGAACAATGGCGGCTATATCCAGTCCAGGCCGATGTCAACGGCCGGGGCTGAATGGGTGAGAGAGCCGACGGAGATAATATCGACCCCGGTTTCGGCTATTCCCCGGACCGTCTCAAGGGAAACTCCGCCCGATGCCTCGATCATGGCCCGGCCGTTAATCAACTTGACGGCCTCGGCCATGGTGGCGGTATCCATATTATCCAGCATGATAATCTCCACCCCGGCGGCCAGGCATTCCTCAACCTGGGCCAGGGTGTCACATTCCACTTCGATCTTCAGGGCATGGGGAATGGCTGCGCGCAGCCGCCGCACCGCCTCGGTAATGGAGCCGCAGGC
>JALUZF010000162.1 GCA_027012135.1 Gammaproteobacteria bacterium | reverse complement strand
ACACTATACACCCTCTATTTAATCATCTCAGTAATATAACTCACATAAATCCATTATTTATTATTTTAATATAATAGTCTGCCTGTCATAAGCTACTGCTGACGCAAACCAGGAACGATTAATGAATAAGGGAACTAAAATATACGCACTGGTACTAATAACCATCTGTGTCGGTCTGATGTTTGCTTTTTTCTATCAGCCTGCACGTGTTCGGGAACTGAACCAGAAACTTGAAAACAGGGCTGAGATCCGTAACTTCCCTTATCATTTTAAAGTATTGCGCATTAACCAGGGAATTGCCACTATTAATAGTCCCATTTCCACTGAAGTCCCTTGCGGCAAGGTAATTGGCCTGATTTTTCCACAGGTTAAAGGCCTGAGCATACTTTCAGACGATTATCAGCAGGCCAGGGAACAGCTGGCACAGGTACAGACTGAAATTGAAAAAAGCATCCTCTCTGAACCTGATATCCGGCAGGTTAAATGGCAGCTGGATCGGGGCTGGCTAATCCAGAACGGTGTTAATATACCGCCGGAAAGCTATTAAGCGGTCAATAAATACCTATAAAAAACAAGGATATGTTAGCAACAAATACCCTACAATTTTACTTGGTTAATAAAATCTGATATGCTTGACCAGGCTGAATAAAGTTAAAAATATTTTGACATTTTATTTTGACATTTATTGAACTTTTTTTAAAATTAGCACTCTATACTAAAGAGTGCTAAAATTACCAGTGCACAGGAATGGGCTTAATAAAATACTTTTATAAAGTAAACATCATTTCTGTCAAAGAGCTGGTTTTATAACACTCTTTGCTCCGTAATTGATTTTGACAGCGTTACTTTACTAATATTTATAAAGAATGGCTTCTTACGATTAACGGAAATTTTTAAACGAGGAAGAAACACATGACAGATAAATCTTTAGCTCTACCATTGGCGGTCTCTACTGGTAGCCTTGATAGTTATATCAGTGCTGTTAACTCGATCCCCATGCTGACGGCTGAAGAAGAAGTCGAACTGGCAAAAAAGGTCAGGGATGAAGGTGATCTGGATGCAGCACAACGTATGATTATGTCTCATTTACGTTTTGTCGTGCATATTGCCCGCGGCTATCGCGGTTACGGTCTACCCCAGGGTGACCTGATCCAGGAAGGTAATATCGGCCTGATGAAGGCGGTTAAGCGTTTTGATCCTGCCAAAAAGGTCCGTCTGGTTTCTTTTGCCGTACACTGGATTAAAGCAGAAATTCATGAATACATTCTGCGTAACTGGCGTATTGTTAAAATTGCCACTACCAAGGCACAGCGCAAACTGTTTTTTAACCTGCGCCGTAAGAAAAAGCGTTTAGGCTGGTTCTCTGATGAAGAAGTAAATACCGTTGCCAGAGAACTGGGTGTAACTACTAAAGATGTTCTACAGATGGAAGCCCGACTGACTTATCAGGACAATGCATTTGATGGTTATGATGAAGAGGATAACGAAAATACTCCTGTTATCCCTGCTAACTATCTTGAGTCTGCTGAGCCATCACCAGAACAGTCACTGATCACTTCTGATACCAAGAACAGGGAATCAGAATTACTGCATACTGCACTGGCTACCCTGGATGACCGTAGCCGTGACATTGTTTCACAACGCTGGTTAAGTGATGACAAACTCACTTTACAGGATCTGGCCGGTAAATATGATATTTCTGCTGAGCGGGTCAGACAGCTTGAAAACAATGCCATGAAAAAACTTAAGTCAGCTATGTCTATGGCGGCTTAAGGCTATGACAGCTTAATTTAAAAAGCAAAAAGCCAATTTATAAAAAAGGGAGCTATTAGCTCCCTTTTTTATTGGTTTACTTTTCGGTTCCCCCGCAGAAGCGTGGGAATGAGAGGAAAAGTGACTATTGAGTCACAGTAGTTTGAGAAGGTGCAGCTTCTGTAGCCGGGGCTGCTGGTGCAGCAGGCTGTTCCAGAACCGGTGCTTCCGGAGCTGGTGGTGGGTTAATGTAAGGGTTTGCAGCCGGATCAAAATTGCTGCCAGGACCTGGTCCATACATAGGACCCTGACCACCAAAGTTAGGACCAGGGCCATAAGCGCCAGGACCACCATAGTAGCGACGGTTATTATTGCCCCAGTTCCAGGGTGTATTGTTACCGCCCCAACCGTTTCGACCATTACCCCAGTTCCAGGGTGCACTGTTTCCACCCCAGCCATTTCTACCGCCACCCCAGTTCCAGGGTGCATCATTACCACCCCAGCGGTTGCCACCCCAGCGATTATTATTACCCCATGGGCCGCCACTTCCCCAGCTATTGCTGTACGGGCCACTATTATAGGAATAATCTTTTCCCCAGCTCCAGGAATCCCCACCAAAATTCCATGCCGAAGCGGCAACGGAAGCTGCCAGTAATGAGGTACCTACCATCAATTTTGTAATTTTATTCATAAAAACACTCCTGCGGTATCATTTTATTGAAATTAAAATGAAAATTTGATTTAGTATATATTAATATTCAAATATGATTTTTACTATGCTAGTTTACCCTTGATTTTCCTTTTTTCCAGGTATTTCTTCAGTATGACTGTCTGTTTGACCATCTGTCTGAGTCGTTGAATTTTCCTGCTGTTTATTATTGTGCGTTTTTTTTTCATCTATCGCAAGATCTTCGTCCAGCAGGATACGATGAGCATCACCTTCCAGATCATCAAACTGTCCTGATTTTATTGCCCAGAACAGGATCACCACCAGGATAATACCGATAATAATCATACTGGGGATTAAACCGTAAATGACATCCATTTATTGTTACCCATTGCTTGTTATAAATTGTTGTTATAACTAGTTGTTTTTAAAGCGCCAGCGCAACCTGGCGGCATTACCAATCACCAGCAAAGAACTTAAGGGCATGGAGATCGCTGCGACCAGTGGTGTTATCATGGCCGCCATGGCCAGCGGCACCATAACAATATTATAGACAATAGAAATGCCTATATTCTGCTTAATAGTTGCCAGTGTTGCCCGAGACAATTCTGCTGCCAGCGGAATTTTTGCCAGTTCTCCATTGACCAGGATAACATCAGCACTTTCTATAGAGACATCGGTGCCCGAGCCCATGGCTATACCCACATCAGCCCTGACCAGAGCCGGTGCATCATTAATACCATCACCGACCATAGCCACCTTCAGCCCCTGTTGCTGTTTTTGCTGAATTAACTGGTCTTTTTGATCCGGCATTACTTCTGCAATCACTTCCTCAATACCCAGCTTATCCGCCATATATTGAGCTACTTCCTGTTTATCGCCACTTAACAAGGTAACATGAAAGCCCTGTTCATGCATTTTTTTAATAATCCCGGGCGCATCTTCACGTAATTTATCTTCCACCACAAAGGCCATTAAAGCCTGTGCCTTAAACCAGATATAGACCACACTGCTGCCACTAACATGGTATTGCTGCATTTCCTGTTCAAGTTTTACAACTAACTCCGGCGACAATGAAGCTATTTCCTTTATCCAGTTCAGATGTCCAATGGCCACCCGCCTGTTCTGGTAACTGGCCTGTATTCCAGAACCTGGTATTACCTTAATATGCTCCAGATCGTCATTACTGGTTTTAAGGGTCTGTCGAATCCAGTGCTGTAAAGCGTATTGCTGAGCAAAACTGACAATGGCTCTGGCAATCATGTGTTCCGACTGTTTTTCCAGGTACCAGGCTAATGCCAGAATGGATTTCTGATGTTGATCCAGTTGTGCCATATGCTCTTCATCAACATTAATGGGTTCTATCCTGCCGGTTTGATCCAGCGGTATATCATACAGGGTACTGACCAGCATCTTGCCCTGTGTCAGAGTACCGGTTTTATCAAATATAAAATCTTTAATTGAAGATAATATCTCCAGCACCGCCCCATGTTTTACCAGCACCCCCATCCGTGCACCAACGCCCGTGGCCACGGCAATAGCCATGGGTGTGGCCAGGCCAAAAGCACAGGGACAGGTAATAATCAGCACCGAGGTTGCCGCCATCAAAGCCAGTTCAAAGTCCTTATTAACCCAGAAGAAAAAGGTTAGGGTCGCCAGAACCAGAGTCACGGAAACAAACCAGGGAATGATCCGATCCGCAGTACATTGAATCGGAGCCCTGGTTGACTGGGCTTCATCCACCAGATGAATAATTTTACCCAGGGCGGTATTTTTCAGGGTATTTTTCACTTCAATGGTCAGCACACCATCTTTATTGGTAGTACCTGCTGAAACATAATCGTCTTTAAATTTGGCTACAGGTACAAATTCTCCGGTCAGCATGGACTCATCAATAATTCCTTCACCCTTGAGGATCACCCCGTCTACCGGAATTTTTTCTCCGGCTTTAACCAGTACCCAGTCTCCTTCTTTCAGGGCCCGTATGGGTACAATTTTTGTTTCATCACCCTCAATCAGGGTAGAGATTTTAGGCTGCAGATCCAGCAGTCGTTGAGAGGACTGTACAGCCAGGCGTTTGGACATGGCCTCCAGGTAGCGGCCGGTTAAAATAACAAAAATAAAGTTAACCACAGTATCAAAATACACATGGGCAATTTCTGAACCGCTGATTACTACATAGCAGGAATACAGATAGGTAATTGTCGCCCCGATAGCAATGGGCAGATCCATGGTCAGATGACGATTGAGCAGACCAGTAATAGCACCCCGGAAAAAGGGATAACCGGAATAGATTAAAGTGGGTGTAGCCAGGCCGAATCCCAGCCAGTAAAACAGTTCTTTAAATTTACCTTCATCAGCACCGGTATAAAGCGCAATGGAAATCCACATCAGATTCATGGCCGCAAAGCCGGCAAAACCCAGGCGGAATAATAACTGTCGATTGGCTTTTTTTATCTGCCCTTCAGCCGCTTCCGGATCATAGGGCACAGCCGCATAACCAATCTGGCCGAGGATCTGCAGTATCCGGGATAATTTTATTTTTCGGTTATCCCATTTTACCTTGAGCTTTTTGGCACTAAGATTAACATAGGCATCCAGAACTCCGTCGACCATGGCCAGCCGCCGTTCAATCAGCCAGACACAGGCAGCACAGTGAATGCCTTCCACCAGCAGATGTATTTCCCGTATATCGTCCAGGCCGTCAACAAAATCCCCCTGAACTTCATCCAGATCATACACTTCCAGCTGGGAATCAATTTCAGGAGGCGGCTGCAGGGTTTCATTATCAGGTGTGCGCTGATAAAAGCCTTCCATACCTGCACCATAGATGGTTTCACATACGGTTTTGCAGGCGTAGCAGCAAAACTGCATTTCTTTATCGTTTATGGTTGCCGTTATTTTTTCCCCTTCAGGCAGGGGCAGGTGGCAATGATCACAGGTCTCGGAGTGGCTCACTATTTTTTATGGCTTTAGTTTATCTGATTTAATAATCAGTCATTAACAAAAATACTTTCACCATAGTTGGCTTCCTTACCATCTATAATGACACTTACCAGCATATCCCACTTTCCTTTACTGTCAAAACTGACACTGGTATGCCAGGTATTATTTTTTTCCGTTGCGTTCATAGGCAGGGAAAAATCTTTTTTAGCATTGGCGGGACGATACAGGTACAGGGTCATTTTTTCTATATTTGCAGTATTACCCTGTTGATCAGTGATCACAAATCGTATATCAGCAGGCTGATTCAGATGAATCTGCTGGTAATCAAAGCTGGTTTTCCAGAGATTATTATTATCCAGTTTTTTATGGATGTTTTCTTCATAATCCTGGCCGCGTTCATAAAAGTCATCCACTACCAGTCCTGGGAACTCATTCATAGACTGCATAATCATGTAAAAATTAACACCCAGTACCGTTGCAACCAGCAGCAGCCAGCCTATTACCCAGGGACTTTTATACCAGTTTTTCTTTTTTGTATCTTCTTTTTCTGTATTCATAACCACCACACACAAAAACAAAGGGTGTTAACAGCAAATTGCTATTAACACCCATAATTGAATTAACTATTATTCCTCTTTTAAACCTGGAAAAATCTGTTGCCACCGACTGCAACTGATTTTTCCAGGTTAAAGAGAATACTCAAATTGAAGTTCGAATTTATCATTTAGGTCCGATAAACACACTTTCCCGTTCACTATGATAAACCTGACCAGACTCATCCTTACCATCCACCACAAAGGTAAGCGGCACCGATTGTTCGGTTAGATTTTTCTTAGGTACTCTCACAAAAATGGTAACCGGTGTAACGGTACCATGATGAGCTGTTACGGGCTTTTCTGCACCACTAATGATCAGACCTTTCAAATTATTTTCCTTTACGCTTACTTTGACATCCATATCTGCAGGAAGTTTATTTAATACCTTTAATGTGTAACGATTTTGTATGGTGCCGTCACTTTGCAGAACAAACAGGGGTTGTCTGGCATGAATAACCTTTAGTTCAATGGACTCCATACCACTGAGGCCATATATAATACCAGCCAGGGCAATAGTCATAATAGTTGTATACAGCCAGACTCTGGGACGCTTAAACAGAGGCTTTTCTTCCTTGCCGCGTATACCATCCCAGGAAGCGTATTTTATCAGGCCTTTGGGTTTGCCAATTTTGTCCATTACTGCATCACAGGCATCCAGACACAAACCGCACATAATACAGCCTTCCTGCTGGCCACCGCGAATATCTACACCGGTAGGGCAGACGGCTACACATTGGTTACAGTCAACACAGTCACCCTGATCTTCAGATACCGGCTTACCTTTAACCAGACGGCCACGTTTTTCACCCCGTGGTACATCATAGCTGGGAACAATGGAGGTATCATCAATCATTACTGCCTGAATACGGGCATAAGGACAAAGCCAGAAACAGGCCTGCTCACGTAAAAATCCAGCCAGGTAAAAAGTACCTACGGTGAACATTAAAATAGTGATCCAGACCGTGGAAGAAGCCTGTAAAGTAAAAAGATCTTTCCAGAGCTGGAACGAATCGGTAAACCAGGCCACAAAACTAATACCGGTAAACACTGAAATTAAAAACCAGAGCAGATACTTTTTGGCCCGCATGGTGATTTTTTTAACATCCCAGGGGGCCTTATCCAGTTTACGACGTTTAGCAGGCCCGCCTTCTATTTTATCTTCAATCCAGGTAAACACATCGGTCCACACCGTCTGAAAACAGAAAAATCCGCACCATACCCGGCCGGCCAGTGCCGTAACTACCGCCAGCAGAATAGCAAAAAATAACAGCACAAATGACAGCATCCATAAGTCCTGCGGCAGCAGAGTAATATTAAAAATATGAAACTGACGGTTAGGAATATCCAGCAATACGGCCTGATGTCCATTCCAGCGTAAATAGGGTCCGAAAAAAAGAATTAACCAGATGGAATTAGTCAGCCATTTTATGCTTCTGAATTTGCCCTTCATACGCTTGGCGTGAATCTTCACGTCACCAACATTAATCTTATGCTCATTGGCTTCAGCGTAGAGTTCTTCTATCGTCTGTTCCTGAATATTTTTTTCGGCCATAATGGTTATTTCTCTAAAAATGATAAACACTGAAAAAATAAAAGCTAACTAACCTATTATAGATCAAATAAGAACATTATAAGTAACTTATGTTACATAAACTTTTTGTTATTAGAAAATTCAGGCAAAAAAAAGAGAGGCATAGCCTCTCTTTTTTTGCTTTAAAATTTTTTAATCTTCACTGTGATCAGTGTTGATTTTTTTGACGGCTAAAAAACCTAAATACACAAGAATTACAACACAAATACCGACAGCTGCAATAGAACCCCAAAATACAGCATCATTCATAAGAACACTCCTATATTAACCAGGATAGTATGCTAATACAGTAATTTATAACATACCGATTTTATAAAGCTTAATCATAACGTTTTTATTTCAGTGCCCTGTTGACTTATATCATGTAATACTCATATAAGTCTTTAATCAGAACACTGATATCTGGTGTTAGCAAGAATCCTTACTTACCACCACCAAACTTATAAACGTAAACTGCCATTTTCTTGATATCCTGCTCAGACAGTTTATCCTTAAATGAAGGCATTTTAGGTTTTCTGGTTTCAGGATCACTACCATCATTTACACCATGCTTAATAGTGTATTTGATAGAGGCCAGCTGATCAGGCTCACTAAAGCGCCAGATACCATCGGTCAGGTTTGCAGAACCCAGTGCAGCCATACCTTTACCGTCAGGGCCGTGACAGCCCATACAACCTTTGCTGGTAAACAGAGGTTCTTTGGTCACAGTACCATTGTAAATGGCATTAGCCAGTTTATCGATTTCTGCATCAGTCAGCTGCTGGCCACCCATTTTGGGCATCATACCCTGTCTACCATTAGTAATAGTAGTCTGGATCTGCTCAATACTTCCGCCATACAGCCAGTCATCATCCGCCAGTACCGGGAAACCTGGGTTACCCGAACCGCCGGTACCATGACAGGCCGCACAGTTATCACCAAAGATAACCTTACCGGAAGCTTCTACATAAGCAGAAAGCTCGGCATCTGCCAGAATTTCTTTGGCTGACATTTTGGCAATTTTATCTTCATAGGGTTTACGAACAGCTTCTACTTCTGAAGTTGCTGCCTTATATTCACCAATAGCAGTCCAGCCGGTTAAACCTTTGGTATAGCTGTCTGTTAATGGGATCATGGGATAAATAAGACCATAACCGATAACAAATGCGATACTGGCATAAAAAGCCATCATCCACCAGTTTGGTGCAGGATTCGCAAGTTCTCTCAGATTATCATCCCAGATATGCCCGGTATTCCCTTCATCGGGAAAGGGATTATGCTCATGTTCCGACATTATTTTTTCTCCGTATTTGTGGTTTCTTCGTCCATCAGCATGTATTTCTGCTGCTCAAGTTTATCCTTGTTTTTTGGACGAAAAACGTAGAAGTAAGCAATGACCATCAGGACAAAGGTAACCACTGTAATTAACAGCCCTGCCCAGTCATGAGAAGTCATTGCACTCCAGTCAGTATGGAAATAACCTTGTGCATTTTCTTCTATATAGGCACCAGTGCCTGAAGAAGGATTACTCACGGTATTCTACCCCTTCCTGGAATTTAACCATTGTTCCAAGCTGCTGCAGATAGGCAACCATAGCTTCCATTTCGGTTTTACCGGTAATGGCCGCTGCGCTTTCAATATCAGCATCAGTATAAGGAACACCCACAGATCTTAAACCACGCATATGAGCTTTAAGAGTCTCTCCATCCACGGTGTTTTCCAGCAGCCATGGATAATTCGGCATAACAGACTCAGGTACCACGGAACGAGGCGCCTTAAGGTGCTGTATATGCCATTCATCAGAGTATTTACCGCCCAGACGAGCCAGATCAGGTCCAGTACGTTTTGAACCCCACTGGAAAGGATGGTCATACATTGACTCGGAAGCCAGTGAATAGTGACCATAGCGCTCTTTCTCATCACGGAATGGACGTACCATCTGAGAGTGACACAGATAGCAGCCTTCACGCTGGTAAATGTCACGACCCGCCAGTTCAAGAGGCTTCAGAGGACGAACCCCGTCACCTTCTTTCCAGTCATCCAGCGACTGGCCAGCGTCTCTTTTCCAGACAACACCAGGGATATTTTTTGCAGGCAATGCGCTGTCCAGATAGAACAGCGGTACGATTTCTACGATACCTGCAACAGACACCACCAGAAAGGTAAAGAAAGCTAACAGCCAGACATTTTTCTCGGCCTTGCTTTGCATGCCATTTTCATTTGCTTGTGGATCATTAAAAGCCATTTTACAACTCCTCCTTATGCCGTTACAGCAGCAGTTTGTGCCGCTTTAACTGTGCCTTCGCTCTTGGCTTTCAGAACAGTCATAATAATGTTATACAGCATAATTACTGCACCCAGTAAGAAGATACCGCCGCCAATAGCACGCATTGCGTAATATGGATGCATAGCTTCTACAGATTCTGCAAAAGTATAAGCCAGAGTTCCGTACTCATCATAAGCACGCCACATCAAACCCTGCATGATACCGGATACCCACATGGCAACAATGTAAACCACGGTACCAACGGTTGCAGTCCAGAAGTGCATATTAATCAGTTTCTGAGAATACATTGGGGTATGGAAAATTTTTGGGATCATGTGATACAGAGCACCGATACCAACCATAGCAACCCAGCCCAGAGCACCGGAGTGTACGTGACCAATGGTCCAGTCAGTGTAGTGAGACAGTGCGTTTACTGTCTTAATGGACATAATTGGACCTTCAAAAGTAGACATGGCATAGAATGCCAGAGACATAATCAGGAAGCGTAATACGTAGTCATTACGTAATTTATCCCAGGCACCGGATAAAGTCATCATACCGTTAACCGCACCACCCCATGATGGAATAATCATAGCAATGGAAACCGCAGCCCCTAAAGAACCGGTCCAGTCAGGCAATGCAGTGTACTGCAGGTGGTGAGCACCCAGCCAGACATAACCGAACATCAGCGCCCAGAAGTGAATAACGGATAAACGATAAGAGAACACAGGACGATTGGCCTGCTTTGGAACGAAGTAGTACATAATACCCAGGAAGCCCGCAGTCAGGTAAAAACCTACCGCATTATGACCCCACCACCACTGAATCATGGCATCCTGTACACCGGAGTATACAGAGTAGGATTTGAAAGCACCAACAGGGATAGCAGCACTGTTAACCACGTGCAGAAGGGTGATCATAATCATCATGCCCATAAAGAACCAGTTAGACACATAGATGTGTTTGGTTTTACGGTTTGCAATGGTCATCAGGAAGTTGAACATGTACGACAGCCAGACTACGGCAATCGCAAGGTCAATTGGCCATTCCAGTTCAGCGTATTCTTTAGACTGAGTTAAACCTAAAGGCAGAGTGATAACAGCAGCAACAATAATCAGGTTCCAGCCCCAGAAGGTGAACCATGCCAGCTTGCTACTCCAGAGTTTTACACCACAGGTACGCTGTACCGTGTAAAAAGCGGTTGCCATCAGGATACATCCACCAAACGCAAAAATAACCGCATTAGTATGTAAAGGTCGTAAACGTCCAAACGATAAATAAGGACTGTCAAGGTTGAGCACCGGCCATGCCAATTCAGAGGCAATATATACCCCTACCGTTGCACCTACTACCAGGTAAACGGCGGTCATTACGGCAAACCAGCGCACAACGTCGAAGTTATACTTCTGCTCCGCTGCAGCTTCTTCCATAGTGTTCTCCACAATTAATCATTACAAAAAATTACCCAAAAAATTACAGGCTTACCTTGTTACTAGTTTTTTACTGTTTTTTAAAAAAATTAGTTTTAATCAGGGAAGTCCTGCAGGTGATATTTTGCCTCTTTTGTGGTCAAGTATCAATCATTTCTAATATATTTGGGTGATAAATACCACTAAGATCCTAGGCTTATACTAGGTTAATAACATTAACCCTATATTTTTAAAGGGATTTATTCTAGTATCAAAATAGTTCATTTTTTGGGTGAAATGATCGCTAGCTGTGTGAAATGCCTCACATTTTTCAGTACAGAGCTGTTTAGAAAAACACCTTTAACCGGCAGTAATAAGATGGATACCCACAAAATTCTGCAGGTTATCCATATTTTTTATAGCGAGTTGTTTACCCTGCACGCTGAGCAGTTCAGCCTGTTCGAGTTTTTTAAACAGGCGGATAACCGTTTCTTTAGATAAACCCAGATAATCGGCAATGTCAGTTCGGGTCATGGTCAGTTTAAAGCTTTCGGCTGAATAGCCGCTTAAGGAATAACGCCAGGCCAGGTTAAGAACAAAGGCGGCAATTTTTTCTTCGGCATTGACATTGCCGTGCAGAAACAGGGCGGATTTCTGAATGCTGGCCAGTTCCTTGTTAACCACATTCATCAGTCGTCCCTGTACCTGCGGGATCTGAGAGGCAATATCCACCAGGGTTTCCTTACCTATTTCACACAACCAGGTATTTTCCAGTGCCTGAGCGCTATAAGTGTGCATGCCTTCAATAAGAGAACTGATGTCCACCAGTTCACCTGGAATTCGAAAATCCACCACTCTCCGGCTATCCTTTACTTCAGCAATCAGCTTAACAGTACCGGCTGAAATAGCATAAACCAGTTCTGCAGGCTTACCCTGCCTGAAGATAAAAGTCCCTTTTTTAAAAAAATGCCGCCGGTGAACCATTTGCCCGGTAAAATCATAACTGTGTCCGCCCACATCAACGGGGGTACAGATTGGGGATAATTTACAGGCATCACAGGCAACATAGTTGGGTTCAGTGGCTGTTCTGGATTTTGAAGACATAGTTTAAACGGCTATCTGACATCTGCAGGAGCGGCCGGATCCTGCCCTGCTTTGACCTGTTCTGCCGCCTGTATAATACTCTTCTGTACTCTGTCAAAATCAGCCGGCGGGATATAATGGAAGGCTTCTTTAGCCTTGCGGTTCCAGTTTATAACCAGGCCTTTCTCAGGATAAAGCCAGAATTCAGTATTTTCATCCACTACAATTTTTTCTGCCGGTTTGCCAAAACGACTGGTGATCATGTCCTCATCAAGATTAATTTTCGGGATATAAGTTAGCTGGAGGATCTTTCTGTCTTTTAAAATATGCGCCAGATCATCCAGAGGGTATTTAATGGAACGGGAAGTCTGAATTTCCGGCTTACCGGAATTTTTTTTCAGATAGTCCGTATCCAGACTGGAAGCATCCAGTTGCAGAATCACTTTGGCTCGTAAACCCGATTTACTCACCCGGATAAAATAAGCTTCCAGGCTGATACTATTATCAGGGTTATCAAACCAGGCCAGACTATATTCACTAAGCAGGGAATTGACCGCATCATCCAGTGTTGAACGCCCGATATCCAGATCCAGCACATGCAGGGTCTGCGGATCCACCACCGTGATCTGCCAGGGAAGATTGTTTACCCGGACACCGCTGTCAGCCTGCGGGGTGGTAATATTGCTATAAAACCACCAGCCGAATACCACCAGAGCGACCACTATAATAAGGCTGACAGATTTAAACAATTTGCTACTCCTGAATAGACAGTGGTTATCAATTAATAAGAGGTCAGTAGTATAATATGTCCAGAGACGTTGTTAAACTAATTATAGAAGCAGTTGCTTTGCTAACAGGGTAAAAGTCTCTGAATAAACCGGTTCTGACATTTTTAAAGTCGACAATGTAGCCAGGAGGGGAGCTTTTATACGTTGCTGCAAAGTCTCAATATTTTCCTGCAGGCAGTTCATCGGCTGCTCATTCAAACCGGTATTGGCTACCCAGCCAGCCAGTTCAACATCACTTTGAGAGATGGACTGTACGGTTAACAGAGCATGGTTAATACAGCCAAGACGCATATTGACTACCAGAATAACCGGATAAGCCAACTGCTGAGCCAGATCAGCAATAGTTTGATCGGCGTTTAAAGGCACCTGCCAGCCGCCCACACCTTCTACCAGCACAATATCCGATTTTATTGAATTTTCCCGTACATTATTAACAATTTGCTCCAGATGAATACTTTTTCCAGCTTTTTCTGCAGCAATGTGTGGGGCGATTGCCGGTTCAAAGGCCCAGGGATTCACCTGTTCATAGGCTATTTTTACTGAAGCAGCGGACATCAGACGCAGAGCATCCTCATTTCTTAAGCCCTGCCCAGTCAACTCACAGCCGCTGGCCACCGGTTTAAAACCCAGACTGCGATAACCTGCCCGGGCAAAAGCCCTTAACAGACCTTCAGTCACAAAAGTCTTGCCGGCATCGGTATCGATAGCAGTGATAAACCAGGCGTTCATTTTTTATCTCTGGATTTCAGGGTACTTTTAAGCTGTGCCATGGAAATGGATGTTTGTTGTCCATTATCTATGGCATGGGTATTCTGCAGCGGGGTTCTGGGATTCCAGGCATGGCCGTAAACCACTTCATAGGTTAGAGGATAACCATCCACTGTTTTAAATTGTTCATATTCCTCAAGCATGGCCTTAAAACGCTGTTTGCCGGTCAGGGCGGTTTCCCGACCCCGGTTCTGATTGTGCGCACCCACAGCTTTCAGATCCAGCATAATCTGTTTCACTGAGGAGTAATTAAGCACAATCCGCTCACTGTCCATAACGGGGTTTTCAGTCTGGACATTATATAAAATATCACCAATATCATGCATATCGGTAAAGTCATTTACATGTACTTTATCACTGACCGCTGCCCAGCTGGTTCTCAGTTCTTTCAGTGTGTCAGTGCCGAAAGTGGTAAACAGCAATAAACCGCCGGGTTTTAATACCCGACGAAATTCCTGAAAAAGCTGAACTAAATCGGTACACCACTGAATGGTAAGGTTGGAAAAAATAAGATCCACACTGGCATCCGCCAGTGGCAGCCGCTCCGCATCGGCACAGACATAATGATAGCGATTAGCACGGATGGCCCGGCGCAGTTTATCTGTCAGGCCGGAAGGTTTAAGGCGCTGGCGACATTTCTGCAGCATCCGGGGTGCCAGATCCATAGCGATCAGCTCGGCTTGCGGATATTGCTCAGCCAGTCCCTGTATGCCCTGTCCGGTTCCCGTACCCAGATCCAGAATAAGCTGAGGTTTAATTTTTATATAGTCCAGCCGTTCAAGTAAGCGCTTACATACCTCCTGTTGTACTATTGCCGCACTATCATAGCTGTCTGCCGCCCGGTTAAAGGTTTCCTGCACCTGGGCTTTGCTAAATGCAGACAAAGCAGATGGATCGTCAGTGTTCAAGAATGCCTCGCAATAGTGTCATAAACTCATCCGGATGAGAAATAAAAGGCGCATGGCCGGCACCGGCAACAGAATGCAGTTTAATATTGGACTGCTGAGTTAACTGCTGCTGGGCTTTAATATTAACCAGGGTATCCCGTTCTCCGCAAATCAGGTCAATGGGAATATCCATGATTTCAGATAACAGCGCCCTTTTATCTTCCTTTAACAGCATGTTAAGCCCCTCTTTTAAGGCAGAGGGATCGGGCTCACCGCGTTGTTCCAGTTGCTGCTGCAGGGTTTTAATATCTTTTCTGGCTGTGTCACTGCCCATGGCCTGAATGGCCAGAAAGCGTTTTAAGGTCGCCCGATGATCCTGTTCAAGGTACCGGTAGAAATCTTCAAACACCGATGCTATAACTGCATCAGGCCAGTTATCTCCCTGTACAAAACGCGGGCTGGAGCTGACCAGAACCAGCCGACTGACTGCCTGTGGAAACTGACGCACCATTTCCAGGGCCACCAGTCCACCCATGGACCAGCCAATAATAATGGTTTCTTTATCCTTTAATAAAAAAGCCAGGCATTGTGCCAGCGAGACCGAATTATAATGACCGCCCAGGGCCTGCTGATCACAGCTACGGCTTTGACCATATCCAGGTAAATCCACAGCGATAATATGATAGCCAGTAAGCTGTTCCTGCAGATACTTTGCCGCCGGTGTCCAGACACCGCTGTTCATGCCCCAGCCATGCAGAAACAGGAGCTGTCTGCGGGACTCGACATTACCCCATTGCTGGTAACGAATACACTGCTCCAACTCAGGCTCCCATGCCCAGATCGGCAAATGCATTCAGCAATCGTTCAATATCCTGCTCTGAGTGCTGTGCCGATAAGGTTACTCTTAGCCGGGACGTGCCTTTGGGTACTGTAGGCGGACGTATGGCGGTGACCAGAATACCCTGTTCTTCCAGAGCCTGGCTTAACTGCACAGTATTTTTAATGCTGCCGGTTAACACCGGTTGAATGGCCGTCATGGAGTCCAGCAGTTTCAGGCCCAGTTGTTCACAGCCGCTGCGGAACTGAGCAATCAGGGCTTTAAGTTTTTCCCTGCGCCAGTTTTCCTGGCGGGCAATTTTCAGACTGACCAGCAGAGCCGAGGCCAATGCCGGCGGCATGGCGGTGGTATAAATAAACGAGCGGGCTTTCTGGATCAGGGTTTCAATCAGGGCGTCACTGCCAGTCACAAAGGCACCGGCAACACCCATGGCCTTGCCCAGGGTGGCCATATAAACTGGCAGCTGCTGCTGATCCAGATGAAACTCCTGCGCCACGCCGGCGCCCTGTTCACCTAACAGGCCGAAGCCATGGGCATCATCGAGCATCAGCCAGGCATCATAGTCCTGACAGACCCGTACCAGTTCGGGCACATCGGCCAGTACACCATCCATACTAAAAACGGAATCACTGATCACCAGCTTTCTGGCCTGCGGCTCACTTTCAGCCAGCCATAGTTCCAGCCGTTCCACATTATTATGCGGATAGCGTTTAAAGACACTCCCGGAGAGAGCAGAAGATAACAGGGCGGCATCAATTAGTGAGGCATGGTTAAGCCTGTCCTCCACCACCAGATCGCCTTTACCCATCAGGGCATTAACAACCCCCAGGTTAGCCATATAGCCGGTAGAAAACAGCAGGGCACGACTGCGCCCGGTGTAACCAGCCAAAGCTTCTTCCAGTTCATGATGTACGGCAGTATGACCACTAACCAGGTGTGCAGCACCACTGCCCACCCCCCATCGATCGACACCTTTTTTTAAGGCAGCAGCAATATCGGGATGACTGGCCAGGCCCAGGTAGTCATTACTACAGAAACTGAGCAGGGAACGCCCATTGATTTTAAGGTGAATCTGTTGGGGAGTTTCAATAATTTTACGCTGACGATAAAGAGACTGCTGCCGTCGATCTGACAGCTCCTGTTGCAGAAGATCATCCAGGTTCATTAATTCAGCCGCCGGACATTCAGGCTCTGACAGATACTGCAGAATCCGACTCGGCTGTGGTTACTGGTTCAGTTACCGATTCTGAGGACTGGCTGTGACAGTTTTTTTTCTTTTCCAGACTGGTTTTCATGCCCAGGCTGGCAAACAGCTGCTGATCATGGGATGCGCTGGCTCCCTCTGTGGTTAACAGGCGTTCGCCATAAAAAACGGAGTTGGCACCGGCAAAAAAGCACATTGACTGCATTTCATCACTCATTTCTTCACGACCGGCCGACAGTCTGACCACAGAACGGGGCATCATAATACGCGCCACCGCCACAGTGCGGACAAATTCCAGCGGTTCAATTTCATCCTGACCGTATAAGGGCGTTCCTTCTACCTGCACCAGCATATTTATGGGTACAGAGTCCGGGTGCTGCGCCATATTGGCCAGCTGCATCAGCAGACTGCAGCGGTCATGGCGTTCTTCACCCAGCCCCAGTATGCCGCCGCTGCAGACATTGATTCCAGCCTGCTGAACGGCATTAAGGGTATCCAGACGATCCTGAAAGGTGCGGGTTGAAATAACATTGCCGTAAAACTCAGGCGAAGTATCCAGATTATGGTTGTAGTAGTCCAGGCCGGCTTCCTTAAGCAGCTGCACCTGTTCTTCATTAAGCATACCCAGGGTCACACAGCTTTCCATATCCAGAGATTTGACCGCCTTAATCATCTCCAGAACTCTAGGAAAATCCCGTTTATTTGGACGTGACCAGGCCGCTCCCATACAGAAACGGTCAGCGCCTTCATCTTTGGCTTTTTGAGCCGCTGCAATGACTTCCTCCAGCGATAATAAGGACTCAGCTTCCAGTTCAGTTTTATGATGGGCACTCTGAGAGCAATAACCACAGTCTTCGGAACAGCGGCCGGTTTTAATACTGAGTAAGGTACTGATTTGAATGCTATTGGGATCAAAATTTTCCCGGTGAATACTATGTGCCTTAAACAGCAGGTCATTCATGGGTAAATCAAACAGAGCCTGAACCTCGTCCAGAGTCCAGTTATGTCGTAATTCAGTTTTTGCCTGTGTGCTCGCTTGTAAACTCATAGTGCAGCCGTAGTCATATCAGTTAAGTAAATTCAGGACGCTACTATAACATATTCCACAGCCCTGTTCAGCTTGCTCACGGCATCCGCACAATACCGTAATGCTTATTTTTGAGTACTGTTCTGGTGGACAACATATTCATCCATTAACTGGCTTCGAAGTCGCTCAATCCTTTTTCGGTTAACGCCAAAGTCAGAATGACCAACACGAGAAGCGGAGCGCACCTGTATTATTGTGTTACCTGCGGATGCCTGTGGAAAATAAAATTCAACATCATCCACAAACCGAAATAAACTGGAAGTAAAAGCGGCACGAATATAATTATCCTGTACTTTCAGAATTTGTGCCTGTTTATCAGTTTCAAGAATCTTTATAAGGCGCTGTTTTGCCTTCTGCTCTGTACCCTTAAAATGAATGGGCTGGATATAATGCTCTTTATCCACGGCCTGACTGCTCACACAGTTTGGAGTTTTGGGGCATGGCAGCAGTTCCCCGTTATGAACACCTAAATCAGGCTCTGTCACTGTACACCCCGTTAATATTATCAGGCTTATCAGAGCTACTGACTTTTTGAAATAATGCATTATTCAAACCAGGAGGATTTTTAAACCAATTAATATCAGAATAATACCGCCCAGCAGTTCTGCTTTACTCTCAAGCCAGGTACCGCTTTTTTTACCCACAAAAACACCGGCCCAGCTAAAACCAAAGGTCGTGATCCCTATAATCACACAGGCAAGCCACGGATTAATATCCAGTAAGGTGAGTGAAAAACCCGCCGCCATTGCATCTATACTGGTGGCAATGGCCAGGATCAGCATTACTCTATGGGTAATGTCATTAATATCCTCCTCTATGCCTTCGGCAAAAGATTCATAAATCATTTTTCCGCCAATTAGCAGCAGGAGTAAAAATGCTATCCATTCCGCATACTCCTCTATCCAGCCTAAAACGCCTTTACCGCCCATATAACCAATCAGGGGCATCAGTCCCTGTAACAGGCCAAAATATATCCCGGACATCAACGCAAGTGAACGTGTTCGGTCAGGATATTTTGCCCCTAAACCAATCGACACGGCAAAAGCATCCATGCTTAATGCAATAGCAAGGATAATAACTTCAATCACTTCAACTCAACTCATAAGAACAGGAATATATGCAAACAGAACAGTTTGTTTAAAATGGTCTATATCATACAACATAAATAAAAAAGTTGTATTACTTATTTAATTGCATTAACATGCAACCATGCAAATTATTAATGTACAACCCGAAACCGTTTTTCAGGCCTTATCCGATGCCACGCGCTTAAGAATTATGCGCCTGCTGTGTTTAACCCAGGAAGAGGCCTGCCTGTGCGAATTTGTGGATGCCTTACAGGAACCACAATACAAACTTTCCCGTCATATCAAGGTGCTTAAACAGGCCGGCCTGCTCAGTGCCTGGAAAGACGGTCGCTGGATTTATCATAAGCTTGTGGACGACACCGAATTTCTGCAGCAGTTACACAAAACCATTTTGCTGCTCACCGATACCTCCGGGGTTTATGACACCGACCTGCAGCGCTTTAATGAACGGATGACTCTGCGTGAATCCGGACGCTGCCGTATTGGTGTGCAGAACAAAACCCTGCTTTCAGAAACCGTAAACAAACAGAGATAATATTATGGCAAGTTGCGACTGCGAAGTAGAAATTAAAAATAATGAACAGAAACAGATCCTTTATATCCTGCTGGCCATTAATGGAATTATGTTTGTTGTGGAGCTGGTGGCGGGTATTATTGGACAGTCCGCCGGGCTGATTGCCGACTCCTTTGATATGCTGGCCGACTCCCTGGTGTATATTATCAGCCTGTATGCCATCGGCAAAGCTTATGAAAAAAAGGAACAGGCGGCTCGCATCAGCGGTTACTTTCAGATCACCCTGGGTACTTTGCTGCTGCTGGAAATTGGCCGCAGGGTCATTATGGGCTATGAGCCCCAGTCAGCCTTAATGATCATTATTTCCTTTATTGCCCTGTTTGCCAATATTGTCTGCCTGGTCATTATTAATAAACACAAAGAAGGGGAAATCCATATGCGGGCCAGCTGGATCTTTTCCAAAAACGATGTCATTGCCAATACCGGCGTAATCATTGCCGGTTTTCTGGTCTACCTGTCCGGGTCATTCTGGCCGGATCTAATTATCGGCGTACTGATTGTTTCCATTGTGATCCGCGGCGGCCTGACCATTCTTAAAGAAGCCAGGGAACATTGTGCCCCCGGCTGTTCCGGGTAGTTATTAAGCATATAGTTATAGTTGCTGTTATACTTCCGTTCAAATATTTTAAACGATTGGTGGAAATGATAAATGGAAGCAATAAATGCCGGTGAAATAGCCGAAGCATGGGCATTGGCCTGTTGCGAAACTCTGGAGAAGCACGACCTGGAAGGGCATATGAACCTGATATCCAGGAAGGTCCAGGTATTTGGTCTGGCAGACCATGATGTGGTCGACTACAACTTCTGGCTGAAGCAGCTACAGGAACAGTTTGCCAGCGGATTCGTGACTTCATTAAGCTACTATCTCAACTCGGTAAAAGCGGAGTCCGACAGCCTGATAAAATTTACGGCAATGGAGTATTTGACTGATAACACCGGCGAAAAACACGAAAACTCATTACTGGTTGTACTGGCCAGGGAGGAAGACGGGGTCTGGCGTGCGGTAGAGGAAAAAATTCTCGATAAGGAAGAAGCGCAAACAGCCGGGCTGATTAATCTGCACTAATTTGGCACTTAAGCTATTGATACAATATCTAAGTGCTCCAACACTATTCAATGGCCTGTAACTTCAGAGTCCATTCGGTTTCTCCCGGTAAAAAAGGTGTTGGACGGCCTTTGACCCAGTCTTCATGGCCTCTGGAGTGATAGGACGATAAGGGGTGGCTGCTCTGGCCTGTGGGCATATGGAATATCCCCTGCTTTTCATGACCGGGGGATACCACCATGCGCATGGAAGCACCGAAATGACTTTTTAATACTTTGGGCATATCATCATCACCGCTTAAGGGATCTTTGGGCATATCCAGCAGCAGTCCCAGTCCGGGCAGAGCACTGCTCAGAGGATGTCGAATATCAATTTTATAACGATTGCCCCAGCTCTGCTGCTGGATAAAGTGCTTACCGTTATCAGTCGTTTTTTTGTAGGCCTGATGGGCCATGGCCAGCAAAAATTCTTCCCATGAAGGATAACCGGGGGGTATTAATGCCTCTGGTTTCTGGCTGATTAAGGCCCACACCGGATACTCAATTTTGCCGTCAATTTTAGAGCGCAGAAACCACTGCGGATACTGTTTTTCCATGGCATCAAACAGCCAGCCGACGGTGCCGTCCACAACCGATTTTCGAAAATCCCTTACCAGTCCATAGGCCACCGAGTCTGAACTCGCCTCCATATTCTGTTCGGCATCAAGTATCTCAGCCATGCGGATAAAAGCGGTAATTTCAGAATCTCTGATGGTTTCCCTTAACAGGGTTTTCCAGCGCTGTAAAAACAGTGCCCTGGAATCCAGCTGAATAGCCAGAAAATCCGTTTCCTTAAACTGTTCTGCTGATTTTAAATCATCACGTACCTGTTGGGCTCTGGCACCCAGGTCGCCACCCTTATCCCCGATGATCTGTTGAGTTTTACCGCCAAACAGGCGGTTATTGGCTGTCCAGAGCCGGTGGCTGTCCGGTTGAACAACACGGGGATAATCTTTGGCTGGCAAATAACCGCTCCAGTCAGACTGATGTAAAGGCCGCGGCAATAATTTTCGCTGCGGTATCATGCCGGCAATAGTCCAGCCAATGGTACCCTGCTTATCCGCCACCAGCAGGTTTTGAGACGGCATACCCAGATAGGGGGCAATATCCAGAGCATCTTTAACGGATTCGGCCTGTTCCAGGTTAACAAAATTCAGATTAGCCGCCTGCGGTGCATAGGCCAGCCATTGATGCACCAGCATTTCACCTTTCTGGTTTTTACCGATAACCGGCCCCCAGATGGTTTCAATAGACAGAAAGTTTTCCTCACTGTCTGACCCAATGGCAATCGCCTGATTATGGATACTAAAATCCTGCCAGCCGTCCGGGGTTTTATAACGGGTCTGTTCAGGATTGGTCTGCAGGGTAATAATATCGCCCCAGTCACCATAGCTATTGGTAAAGCCCCAGGCAATACTTTCATTACTGCCGGCAATCATAACCGGGGTTCCGGGCAGAGTAATACCGGTGATACGGCGCCCATCCTGCAGGTACCAGCTGGCACGGAACCAGATATTGGGCACCCGCAGATTGAGATGCATATCATTGGCCAGCAGGGCCGAATCATGGCTACTTAATGAACTGTCCACTGCAAAACTATTGGATCCGGGCAGAGCCGGTTTCTGATAGAAAGGTGGATTTTGTGAATATTCCTGGTAACGCTCCAGCCATGACTTCGGTAAGGGCCCATCCGGAATTTTCAGCGCTGTGGTAATAACATCATCATCCATGGGGGCATCCCACTGCCCGCCTTCAGGTGTTAAAAATGCGTACCAGTCTGCCGGCAACTGCTCCTGCATAATCATCAGCGAGGTTTCCCGAATACCGGTTTCATCATTTAAATCCAGGAACATAGCGTAAATACACAGCAGGCTGTCCTCCGGTTCCCAGCCTTGGGGCTCATGGCCTAATAAAATATAGGGGAAAGGATTGCCCGTCAGATTATCCAGACCGCTATTCACTCCATTGGCATAGGCCTGCAATACCCTGGTCTGAAATACCGGTAAATGACGAAACTGTTTCTGTACCCGCTCTCTGAAGCGGTGAATTCGAACCTGCTTATCCTTTTCCAGCGCCCTGCGGCCAAACAGTTCTGCCAGTTCGCCTGCAGCACTACGACGCAGTAAATCCATTTGAAAATAACGCTCCTGGGCATGCACATAGCCCAGGGCAAAAGCAGTATCAACACGGTTCTGAGCCTTAATAGTGGGTACCCCCTGGCGATCCCGTTCCACTACAGCCGGCCTGTCCAGCAGGGACATGGTAAACTGACCACTCAGATCCGGCAGGCTGCCGCGCAACATAAAATAAAATGACAGGGAAACGAGTAATAAGACAAAAAATACCCATTTAAAAATGGCAAACGTTTTCAGAAAAAATTTAGACATTTAACTTTTTACCACCTTTACTACCACACTCAGGGCTGTTAACCGTTTCAAAAAGCTATTTTTATTATTCAATAAACAATAGCACATTATCTCCCCAAAATATTGCATAAGTTAAATCTATTTCCTATGCTTTACAGGTGCTTATCATTTTTAATAAATACAAAGAAATTTAACTGACTTTTATTCCTGACCGTACAGAATTAATGAATAAAACCGCTGCTTTTATACGCCGTTATCGTGTGACCTCCGGGGTACTGCTGTATTTATTCATCAGTATAGTTATTGACCAGAATTATCATGCAGATGACAGCCACCTGCAGCTGGCTCTGCTGCTCTCTCCCTTAATTATTTTTTTAGTCATCCTCCAGCATGTTTATGCCGTAAAAATTAATTTTCTGGAACACGAAGTTAAAAAAAACCTGCTGGATCTTAAACAGGCCTATATTCTGGACAAGCTGACTGGTTTGCCTAACCGCCTGCAGTTACTGGAAGACCAGACACATTATTCCCGCACCAGCCTGATCCTGGTTAATATTGACCGCTTTAAGGAAGTTAATGAAATTTACGGCACCAGCGCCGGTGACCAGATACTGACAGCCATAGCACAGGAAATAAAGGACTGGGCTGTAGACAAACCACTACAGGTTTATAAAAGCCATTCTGATGAATTTGCCTTATTGCTGAACCAGGACAGTCATAACAAAAATGCAGCTGATAAAGCCCTGACTGAAAATATTATTACCCACTGGATTATCGATTTGCTGGCCCGGCTACGTAATAAAAAAATTACTGTTGATGACCAGGAAATCCGTATTACCGCATCTGCCGGAATAGTAGTTGACTCCGACCATCCCAATACGGAAGCAGATCGGGCCTTGCGTAAGGCCAAATCAGAACTAAAAGAGTGGTACATCTATAATGAAACCCTGTCCACTGAGGACAATTATCTGAACAACCAGAAAATGCTGGCCAAAATTAAAACCGCCCTGGAAACAGATAATATCAAAACCTATTTTCAACCCATTGCTGAGCCAGGCAATCCAGATATTAACAAGTACGAATCTCTGGTTCGGCTGCATACAGAAGACGGCCAGGTCATTACCCCCTTCTTTTTTATCGGCATTGCCAGAAAAGCCAGGCTTTACCCTCAGCTGACCCGGATTATGTTTGACCATGTCATCGATATTCTGGTAGAGCGTGCCGATCTGACCATCAGTATTAATATATCTTTTGATGATATTGCCAATAAAAACACCCGCGATTATATTCACATGAAAGTAGCCGGCTTAAAACCCAAAGGCAAATTAATTCTGGAAATTCTGGAAAGTGACGAAATTGATAATTTTAATACCATTAAAGACTTTATGGAAAAACTCAGGCGCTACGACGTAGAATTTGCCATTGATGATTTTGGCAGCGGCTTTTCAAATTATTCCCGTTTATCCGGACTGCCCATCAGTTATCTTAAAATTGACGGCTCGCTGATTAAAAATATGCTCCATAATGACAATGATCGTAAAATTGTCCGCTCTATTATCGATTGTGCACACGACCTCGGTTATCTAACCATTGCTGAATTTGTGGAAGACGAAGCCCTGGCCAAAGCACTGACGGACATGAATGTCGATTACTTACAGGGATATTACTTAGGAAAACCAGAAAGATATGACTTCAGCAAGGATGCACACCCCAAACAGCTCCAGGTTCAGCCTTAGACATTATATTGGCAAAACCATGGCCAGACTGCTTCCCAGTCACTGTCTGTTCTGCCTGGAAAAAATTCATGAACCCCATGGAGAAGAAGACGAAAAGAGCGAAGTGTGTCACTACTGCTCTGAACAGTTAATACACAATAGCCGGGCCTGTCAGCGCTGTGCTCTGCCCTTAAAAGGTTCTGAACCCCATATCTGCGGTAATTGCCTGAGCCATAAGTATTATTTTGAACAGGTGTACAGTCCCTTTATCTACACCGATGAAATTCGTTATCTTATCCGGCAGCTTAAATACCACAATAAAATACACTATGCCCGAACACTGGCCGGATTATTTATCCAGCAAAGCAAAAACCTTGAGGATTTCAGACTCCCTCAACAGCTTATTCCCATGCCCATGCATCAACACAGGCTCAGACAACGGGGTTATAATCAGGCCCTGGAACTGACCCGAAGCTTATCCAGGCATTTTCATATTCCTATAGATTATCAGAGTCTGATCCGTTATCGTTCTACCGGACTTCAGGCTGGCCTCAATGCCCGGGAAAGACAGAAAAATGTTCGCAATGCCTTTAAAATAACCACATCAGCCCACAAATTCAGATTATCCCATGTAAAACATATTGCCCTGGTTGATGATGTTATGACCACCGGCAGCACCCTTAATGAAGCAGCCAGAATACTTAAACAGGCCGGTATTCAACGGGTCGATGGCTGGATAATGGCGCGGGCCTGAAAATAGTCACACTCATATACTCTGAATAATAGAAAGGTAATGCCTGTGGTGACAGCAACCACTCATCCCATTTATATAATCGGCCACGGCTATATGGGGCATAAGCTACTGCAGGTGCTGCTGGATCAGTCTCTGGCCTCCGCTGAGCAGATCACCACAGTCGCCAGAAGCCTGCCTGAGTCTCAGATCCCAAACCAGCATCTGGTCTGGGATCTGGACAGGACAGAACCGGTTAAACAGTCTATCCCGGAACCCGGTGCCATTATCTATTATTTTGTCCCGCCGCCTCCCAAAGGCCGGCGTGATACCAGAGCTCAGACTTTTATTGCACAGCTGGAACAAAATACTCGAGCGGAAACCAGACCCGCAAAAATTGTACTGATCAGCACTACCGGCGTTTACGGTAATTGTTATGGTCAGTGGGTAGATGAAACAGCTCCCCTGAATCCATCAGTGGATCGTGCCCGACGCCGGGCCGATGCCGAACAGCAGTTTCAGCATTATGCACAAAACCATAATATACCCCTGGTGATCCTTAGAGTATCTGGAATTTATGCTGCTGACAAACTGCCCCTGAAACGCATACAGGCACAAACACCTGTGGTTCGGGAAGAAGATTCCCCTTACAGCAACCGTATTCATGCTGATGACTTACTGAACATCTGTATCATTGCCGGTCTTAATCCTGACATTGAGGGAATCTATAACTGTTCTGACGGCCACCCCACCACTATGTATGACTATTTTATGCGCGTGGCTCGTGCCAGCCATTTACCAGAACCGCCTGCCATTAGTCTGGAGCAGGCCCGTTCCAAACTGTCCAGCGGCATGTTGTCCTATATGAATGAGTCACGCCGTATTGATAATCATAAGCTGCTGAAAGACTTTAAACTGACTTTAAAATACCCTGATCTGGAACAGGGACTTAATACAGATCGCCATTTTCTGCAGCCTGAACTATAAAAATTTTCTAAAATACTGGCAGTTCAGACAATATCGGATTAATATCCACTGTATACATTTATTATGCATAGAACAGGCATACCACCCTTTTCAGAAAAAGAGTCCGGGCAATGAGTTTAATTGACCAGTACAATCGAGAAATCAAATACCTGCGATTATCGGTAACGGATCGCTGTGATCTGCGCTGTTTCTATTGCATGCCCAAAGGCTTTGACGGTTATGAAGAACCGGAAGACTGGCTCAACTTTGATGAAATTGAACGGGTTATCGCCTCCTTTACCCGTCTGGGCGTCAGTGCCGTCCGTCTGACCGGCGGCGAACCTTTGCTGCGTAAGGATCTGCCCGTACTGGCCCAGCGCCTGTCCGCTCTGCCCGGGCTGGATGATTTATCTCTCAGTACCAATGCCACCCGCCTGGGAAAACATGCCCAGGCTCTGCATAATGCCGGAATTTCCCGTATTAATGTCAGTCTGGATACGGTAAATCCACACAAGTTTAAAGACATTACCCAGGGAAAACTGGAAAAAATTACCACTGGCCTGCTGCAGGCCAAAGCGGTTGGCCTTGATCCAATAAAGATCAATATGGTGATTATGAAAGGCGTCAATGATAACGATGTTGAAGCCATGGTGGATTTCTGCATGGAGCACGGTTTTACCCTGCGTTTTATTGAAACCATGCCCATCGGCGATACCGGACGTAATGCGCTGGACCACTATATCAGTCTGGACATTATTGAACAGCGGCTGGCAGAAAAATACCAGCTGATCCCGGCCGTTATGTCCGGTGCCGGTCCGGCACGTTATGTACAGGTGGCCGGAACTGATCTTAAAATCGGTTTTATTACGCCTATCTCCCAGCATTTCTGTGACACCTGCAACCGGGTACGCCTTTCTGCAACCGGTACCTTATATATGTGCCTTGGTGATGAACACAAATACGAACTGCGTCACCTGCTGCGAGAGGGGATCAGTGACAGCAATCTGGACCAGGTCATCCGTGATGCCATTAATCTGAAACCGCTTAAACATGAATTTAATGAAAAACCTGAAAAGGTCGTCCGCTTTATGTCCATGACCGGCGGCTAACGCCCCCAGGCCCTGAAAACCTCTCACCTAAACCCAAAACCTGCTTCTTACATGATACAGATCAGTTTTTTGCTCTTTCATGACTCTCACCCGAAGCGTTATAATTAAAGATATTAGAATTAATCTTTCTTTAATTCAGGCTTAACTTTGTACAGTTCATACAGTTCAGCTTTATACAGATTAAACTGATTTATTTAAGCTTAATATTTCTGTTTAACAAAGGATAGGTGTAATTATGGGTGTATCTGAAAATAATGCTCACTATGGGCACCGTCTTAGAGTCTACCGTAAAATCGGTGATGTCATTTATGATGAAGTCTACTACCTGACCGAAAATGGCAAACCGGTAACCAAAAAACGTGAACGTGAAATTCGTGCCCTGGCCAGGGCCAGAGACAGGGAACTGCTGGCCATGCAAAAAGAATATCAGCAGGAAATGGAAACCGCCAACCCGATTAAATTTCACAGCGATGGGCGCATTGTGGGCCTGACCCGCCAGCAGCAGCAGAACAAGGGCAGAGTTGTGGATATTTTCAAGCTGCGCATTCGCCTGCCTGACGGCAGTATTTCCTGGGGTAGCATCAGCATCGATCTGCATGGCTTTGACAGGGCCTTTGATATGGCACTGGATCGCATTGTTGAAGTACTGGGTATTAATCGAAGGACCAAAATTTACCGCAAAATGAAAGCGGCCAAAAAAGCTTATTAATTTAATTTACCTTGGTACAGATCAAGGTAAAGTTAAAATATTTTTATAAAATATAACAGATAATATTTATTAAAAAAGGCCATTCTGTTGATTGTAAAAGAACAGGATGGCTCTATAAAAAATAATAAACGGTCATATTTCTATTATTATAAAAGGCCGTAATACAGGGGTTTTTATTCCCTCCTTCCGACAAAAATCAGACAGCAGTTTACAACTGCTCAAAATCAATAACAATTGAGAGGTATCCCCTCATGTTGAAACTGAGTATGGCTTTTAGTAGCGTATTAAACAGAAAGTACCTGATACTATGCTATTTGCTGTTTAATTTTATTCCTCCACTGTCGCTTGCCGCCAGCCAGCCCGGCGCCAGTATGGCTGCAGTAGAAGGTGGTAATACCGAGCTGGGTATTAATGAATACGATATTACGGCCAAAAAACGCCCGGTCGATAAGTCGGTTGTTATCCTGGGTGAAAAAGCCGAGGACACCTCCACAACGGATCATTCCAAACTAAAAGAACTGCAGGGTCCCTTTAGCAGCGGACCGGAAGTCACTAAAGCCTGTCTGAGCTGTCATAATAAGGCCGGGCATCAGTTTATAAAAAACAAGCACTGGACCTGGAAAGTTCATATTGATAAAACCGGACAGGATCTGGGCAAGAGTGTTCTGGTTAATAATTTCTGTACTAATGCTGCCGGTAACGAAGGCATGTGTGCCCAGTGTCATGCCGGTTACGGTATGACCGATGCCCGTACCTATGACTTTAAAAATGAGGACAATATAGACTGCCTGGTTTGCCATGAATCCACAGGTACCTATTATAAACTCCCTCCATCTCCCGGTAATAAAGCCTGTGCCGTCATGTTTGAAGGCAAGCCCAAAATTGACCTGACCAAAGTCGCACAAAGTGTCACCCTGCCGGGACGCAGTAACTGCGGTGCCTGCCATTTTTACGGTGGCGGCGGCGATAATGTTAAACACGGTGATTTATCCTCAGTACTCTTTGAACCGCCCAAAAGCGTAGATGTACACATGGGAGTTGACGGGGAAAACTTCTCCTGTGTTATCTGTCATGTAGGCGAAGGTCATGAATGGTCCGGCAGCCGTTATGAGCCCATAGCCAAAGACACCATAGGTCAGGGCAAGCCCGGCCTGGCACGACAGACGGCGACCTGTGAAAGCTGTCATGGTCTGCAGCCCCATCCCGCTAACTTAATGGGACTGAAACTGAATGATCATACTGACCGGGTTGCCTGCCAGACCTGTCATATTCCCGAATACGCCACCGGCGGTGTTGCAACCAAAACCCATTGGGACTGGCGCACAGCCGGTAAGCTGAAAAACGGTGAAGGCTATCGTGAAGAGGGCTATATCCAGGGTAATGGTGAACCCCGCCATACCTATAAATCCATTAAGGGTAATTTTAAATACGGTGAAAACCTCAAACCCATGTATGTCTGGTTTAACGGTACCGAACGTTATCTGACCGTACATGATAAATTTGATCCCGCTAAGCCAGTAGAAATTAATCATCTGGAAGGCAGTCCTGATGATCCCAATTCCCGAATCTGGCCGTTTAAGCGTATGGAAACCATCCAGCCTTACGATAAGGGTAATAATACTCTGGTGTATATGCACTTATGGGGTAATGACCCCGATGCTTTCTGGGGCAATTATGATTTTGCCCGTGCCATTAAACACGGCATGGCCGATTTTCAGCTGCCCTATAGCGGTGACTTCGATTTTGTCAAAACCTGGTCCTACTGGCCCGTCACCCACATGGTGGCACCCAAGGAAAAAGCCCTGGCCTGTAAGGAATGCCACTCTAAAGACGGACGTCTGAAAGATCTGGAAGGTATGTATATTCCAGGCAGAGACACAAACCCCTGGGTTGAAAAAATTGGTATTTTTGCTGTACTGGCCACCTTACTCGGCGTCCTGGTACATGGCCTGATCCGTATACTGTTTAGCCGCAGGAGGAAAGCATCATGAGTTTACAAAAAGTTAAAGTTTTCAGCCGCTTTGAACGGTTCTGGCACTGGACTCAGGCATTGCTGATATTTACCCTGCTGTTCTCCGGCGCAGGTATCCATGGCTTTCACCAGCTGGTTGATTTTGAAACCATGGTATGGGTTCATGTCATTTCTGCACTGGGTTTAATGGTGCTGTGGACCTTTGCCATCTTCTGGCATCTGACCACTGGCAACTGGCGTCATTATATGCCTACCCGTAATGGACTGTTTAAAGTTCTGCGCTATTATGCCTGGGGTATTTTTCTGGGTGAAGATCACCCCTACCGCAAACGCTTCTGGCATAAGCACAATCCCCTGCAGGCAATGTCCTATCTGGCACTGAAACTGGTATTATTTCCCCTGTTATGGCTCACCGGCCTGGCTTATCTGCTGTACGGCTTCTGGGGACAGGGCGCCCTGACCAGCGGTTCCCTGGAATGGATTGCCACACTGCATACTATTGGCGCTTATGCCATGGCAGTGTTTATTATTATCCATATATATCTGCTGACCACCGGACACTCTACCATTGAGCATATCAAACCCATGATCACCGGCTATGATGAGGTGGATTTATCTGAAGCTGAAGAGGAGTACCTGGAACAGGACGAACCGGGTAGAATAATTAAAGACAAATAGAGAATGATAAGCGTGGGCAATTTGCCCACGCGAAAGATTTCTTCAAGTTAAATATCCAGATCTTCCAGAAATGCCTTATTCTGTTCATCCTTAGTGATATTAGGATCGGCGTAATTCTGGTTATCCGGATCATCCAGTTCAATAAAATCCGTTTTTTCCATGGACATTTCCAGGCTGAAGGTTTTATGACTGCCGGTACGGAAAATCACCCGTCTGGACTGGGGTCGTTCAATATTGGCATTAATGGATAAAATGAGCTCTTTATTCACCACCAGCATTTTCGGCTGGGTCTGGTTAATGGACAGCATCAGCTGATGCTCCAGCTCACCCTGAAAATCACCCACAATCTGGTTCATTAATTCCCCCAGCATATTACCCACATCATCTGAAGTATGCTGTTCAGAAATCTCATTATCCTTAAAACCCATCTGTTTCATATAATTACTGTAAATCTCTACCGCCGCACCGGCCGACATATTAATAATCACCAGCCCGGAAAAAGCCCCTTCAAACAGCACAAAACAGCCAATATCCGGCTTCAGACAGGTTTTGGTTATTTTCTGTACCGTCGGCGAATACTGAATATCCGTTTTAGTTGTTTGAGAAAGCACCTTCTGCACCGATTTACATAAAATCAGCAATACATCATCAGTTGTTTTAGTTTTAGTCTTTTTTACAGCCATTTATCCACGTCTCTTAAATTTTTATGTTTGGTAAAAGTATAGACGCTATCCTGTAAAGGTAAATAAAAATTGTATTGTTATTTATTTACGCCTTACATTTATCTGCCACAAAAAAACCACCATCTATTAGTACATTTTCAGCTTAATAGTTAATATGTATAAATCAGCTTATTTTTCATTCCTGAAAATAATCAAATAAAACATTCATGATGAAAACTCCCTTTTCTCAAATATATTTTCCCTGTGAAATTCTAGAAAACTCAGCTCTGGAATGAATTTTTCTGGTAAAGTTATCAATTTACCTTCAAATGACTTTATTGACTGGTTATAAAACGCATCTCCTTCATCAATATATTTATGCGAAACTACAACCCTCATGTTCTCATCAATAGTAATCATACCCAAATCAAAAGCCTTATCATGCAGCATTGATAATGCGAGGCCATTTCTTGGGTTAAGCCTTTGTGTTTCATCGTCTTTCCAAGGAATAATATGGCTCGCAACTAAAAGGCTGGTATGAGATAGTCCTGAAATACAACATTTTTCATTGTAAGCACTCATTACAGAAGCTCGAAAAAAATTCTGACCAACTCTTGCCTTTGTTTCAACTAATCTTGTCTTTCCAATATAGCTTTCTTTTTCTATTCCAGTTATTTTTTCTATCTGTTCACCTGAAATTTCATTTAATGACTGTACCGCTTCTTCTACAAACTTTTCCCAGTCATTTTGCATTTCATCCCATATTTCCTGATCCAATATAGATGCCCCTTTTAGTCCCTTTCTACCGGTTGAAGTAATGACTGGATCAAGGCTTGCAATATTGCTTAATTTCATTGCTAAAGCAGAAGGTGTACGCCCTATCAATTCAGCGTACTTAACTATTTCTGGATTTCGTGAATGTAATTTCCCGAATGGAAGCTGGCAGTAAAGCATGAAAGCAACTAACAATTGTTTGCGAGTCCAGTTTCTTCTAAACTGCATATTGTGCCTCATAATTTGCATATGGTTTTTCAATTTTTCTTAATATATAGTAATATCAAAGAACATTACACCTGAAGTTGGGTATTTAAATCTAATGCTAGAGTTTTTTGTAGCTTATTTTGAGACAAACAACTTTTCAATCACCCGCCTTGACTGACGCCCCAGTAATACTTTTTTTACTTCACCATTTTTAATAAATAAAGTAGTCGGTGTAGCTCTTACATTTAAGCGCCTGGCCAGGTTCATAAAAATACCAATATCAATCGGGATAATATTGGGATTATTTTCCATTAATGACTTAATATCCGGCATCATCTGTTTACAGGGTGGGCAGTGGTCGCTGTGAAAAAACAGCAGCAGTTCATCGTAATTACCACTGATGCCCTCTTCCTTGAGAATAGTGCCTACCTTTGAGCCTTTTAAACGCCAGGCTTTATAATAAAAAGACAGCTGAAAGAGTACAAACAGGCTTATAATGGCAAGAATAACAAGGTTTAAAGTATCCATTTCTGGCTCCGGATCGGATTAACTGCTACAGAGATTAATTCAAAAAAGTCACTCAAAACACGGCAATATTCTGGTTTTTTGAGCCATTGTGGTTACTATTCCTGAATATGTCAAAAAAGCCGGAAAGCAAATACTTTACTAAAACACTAGGTTTATGGCAAAATGGCCTCATTATTTATTACCCCTGAGAATTATTTATGAGTATTACATCATTTTTACCCCCTGTTCGAACCTTAATGGGCCCCGGCCCGTCTGATGTCCATCCGCGTATTCTGGAAGCCCTGTCCCGTCCCACTATCGGCCATCTGGATCCCAGATTTGTGGAAATGATGGAAGAAGTCAAAAGCATGCTGCAGTATGCTTTTAAGACAAAAAATGAACTGACCATTGCCGTTTCTGCCCCCGGTTCTGCCGGTATGGAAACCTGCTTTGTTAATCTGCTTGAAGCTGGTGACAAAGCCATTGTCTGTCAGAACGGTGTGTTTGGCGGCCGCATGAAAGAAAATGTTGAACGTCTGGGTGCCACCGCTGTTATGGTGGAAGATGAATGGGGCAAAACAGTTGATTTAAATAAAGTAGAAGATGCACTTAAAGCCAATCCTGATGCCAAGGTGCTGGCCTTTGTCCATGCAGAAACTTCCACCGGTGCCTCTTCTGATGCCAAAGCCTTATGCGAGCTGGCGCGTAAATACGACTGCCTGAGCATTGTTGATGCAGTGACTTCCCTGGGCGGTTCTGAACTGCGTGTGGATGACTGGGGAATTGATGCCATTTATTCCGGCACCCAGAAGTGCCTGTCCTGTACTCCCGGTATTTCGCCCGTCAGTATGAGTGACCAAGCCGTTGCCGCCATTAAGGCCCGCAAAACACCCGTACAGAGCTGGTTTCTTGATCTGAATCTGGTCATGGGTTACTGGGGCAAAAATGCCAAACGTGCCTATCACCATACCGCTCCGGTTAATGCCATGTATTCCCTGCACGAAGCTCTGGTTATGCTGCAGGATGAAGGTCTGGACAACGCCTGGAAACGTCATATGGACAACCACCTGGCCCTGCGTGCCGGTCTGGAAGCCATGGGCCTGGAATTTGTAGTAGCAGAAGATCATCGTCTGCCGCAGTTAAACTCGGTAACCATTCCTGAAGGCGTAGATGATGCCGAAGTACGCGGCCGTTTACTGAATGAATTTAACCTGGAAATCGGTGCCGGTCTGGGCGCCCTGGCCGGTAAAGTCTGGCGTATCGGCTTGATGGGACATAGTAGTCGTGCTGAAAACATTATGCTGTGCCTGGCGGCTCTGGAAGCGGTGCTGGGGGATAAGGTGCATACGGGAGTGGCGCTGGCGGCAGCTCAGGAGAAGCTGGCGGGTTGAGCGTTGAGCGTTGAGCGTTGAGCGTTGAGCGTTGAGCGTTGAGCGTTGAGCGTTGAGCGTTGAGCGTTGAGCGTTGAGCGTTGAGCGTTGAGCGAAAAAATTTTAAAAGCTCTTTTTCTTCAGTCAAGTAATATTTTGTATCTACTTGAGGATAAGTCCTTTTGCTCTGGCTCTTTCTCAGCGCTGAACGCTTACCACACAGCTTCCCATCGGATGCTCTTTACTTATATACCCACTATGTAAAAAGACTTTCAGCAGATTATTATAACTATCCTCATTAATGTTGATATCAGCCTGCCAGGTCTTGAGGTTTTTATAGTCTTCAATGGTGCGGATTAGCACATCGTTATCGATATCCGGCAGAAAGCCTGCAATGGTTTCGGCGGTACGGATGGCGGGTTGGTCTATGACGTCCTGAATGGCCTGTTGATAGGCGTGTATAAAGGTCTGGGCCATGTCGGTTTCCAGCCAGTCGGGGGTGGCGCACAGGCTGCTGAATGCCAGCGGGCCTATAGCTTCACCGATGGAGGCGACGATCTGCCCGAGGCCGTCTTTTTCCAGTTGCTGTGGCGCTGGTCCCTGCTGGTGGACATAATTACCCTGACCCTGGCGAAAAGCCTGATCCATTTGCTGCACATTACCGGCATCAATAATATCCATATTATCAAAGTCAGCATTGTTCAGATACATGGCGTAGCGCAGGGTTGCATAGGGCTGGAACAGGTGGTCAACCAGCACCTCCTGAGCGTGCAGATCGGACCACTGGAAATCCTTTGAGGCTTCACGAGCGGTTAGATAAAAACCATCCCGGTTATTTATGACCGCAAAGTGTACAATATCAATGGGTTTGCCCTGTTCCAGAGCGGCAAAACTCACTGCCGGTGCAGACTGGGCCAGTTGCACTGACCCGCTCAGCAGGTTCTGCTCAATAGTATTATCCGGGCCGGCAATACGATAAACGGGTTTCAGCCCCTGTTTCTGCAGATAACCGCCGTTAATGGTGACCAGTAACGGGGCATAAAAAGCACTATGACGCAGTGCCATAATATTGATAGTAGCCATATAAAATTCTCTGTTATAGTGGCCTGATATAATAACAGGATTTTAGATTCTACGAGAGCTTATGAGAGCGGATGAACAAGTCTGAGTTAAGCAGTAAATTAAAACAGTTTTTACCGGCAGCAGCCATTATTTCCGAAACGGAAGCCTTACGCCCTTACGAATGTGACGGCCTGCCCGCCTATCGTAAAATGCCTCTGCTGGCCGTTCTGCCCCAGACTGTTGAGCAGTTACAGCAGGTCGTTAAGCTCTGTTACCGGGAAAACATTCCAGTGGTCGCCCGCGGTGCCGCCACCGGTTTATCTGGCGGTGCCCTGCCGCTGGAAAACGGCATCCTGCTGGGACTGAGTCGGTTTAATAAAATTCTGGACATCAATCCACTGACCCGCACAGCACGGGTACAGCCCGGGGTACGCAATCTGGCCATTTCTGAAGCCGCCGCCAGACACGGTCTGTATTATGCTCCCGATCCCTCCTCTCAGATTGCCTGTACCATTGGCGGTAATGTGGCGGAAAATTCCGGCGGAGTACATTGTCTTAAATACGGCCTGACGGTGCATAATGTTCTTGAGTTAAAAGTGGTGACACCTGAAGGGGAACTGGTGACTTTTGGCTCAGCAGCTCTGGACAGTGCAGGTTATGATTTACTGGCCTTAATGAACGGCTCTGAAGGCATGCTGGGCATCGTGGTGGAAGTACTGGTTAAATTACTGCCTAAGCCGGAACGGGCGCAGGTTCTGCTGGCCGCCTTTGATGACGTGGAAAAAGCAGCGGATTCCGTGGGCGAAATTATTGCCGAGGGTATTATACCTGCCGGCCTGGAAATGATGGATGCTCTGGCCATTCAGGCCGCTGAAGATTTTGTCCATGCCGGCTATCCCAGAGATGCCAAAGCCATTTTATTATGCGAAGTAGACGGTACTAATGAAGAAGTGTCCGAACACAGTAAACGGGTTTACGATGTACTGACCGCCTGCGGTGCCAGTGAGGTGCGCACCGCCAGAGACGAAGCCGAGCGGCTGCGCTTCTGGCAGGGTCGAAAATCCGCATTCCCGGCCGTAGGCCGTTTATCACCGGATTATTACTGTATGGACGGTACGGTTCCCAGAAAGCAGCTGGGTACCGTACTGACCCGGATCAGCCAGTTATCAGAACATTATCAACTGCCGGTGGCTAATGTTTTTCATGCCGGTGACGGCAATCTACATCCTCTGATATTATACGATGCCAATACCCCCGGCGAACTGCAACGGGCCGAAGATTTCGGGGCAGAAATTCTGGAACTCAGTGTTGAAGTGGGTGGCACTATTACCGGCGAGCATGGTGTTGGGCATGAAAAAATTCACCAGATGTGTGTGCAGTTCAGTGAAGCTGAACTGGAACAGTTCCGGCGTTTAAAAGCGGCTTTTGATCCGCACGGTCTGCTGAATCCCGGCAAGGCCATTCCCCAGCCAAAACGCTGCAGCGAATACCGCACCATTGGCTCCGGCTCAGCTTCGTGCAGCCATTAAACTGAATTATGATAAATAACGATAACAGCAAAAATCTGCAGCAGGCGGTTCAGGAAGCCCGGGCACAACAACAGGCTCTGCTTATTAAAGGCAGCGGCAGTAAAGCCTTTTATGGTAATACCCCGGCTGCAACTGAAAACAGCCGTGTTTTAAGTACCCGTGAACATCAGGGCATTATTAATTATGAGCCTAAGGAACTGGTGATCACGGCCCGCAGCGGAACCCCCTTACATGAATTACAGGCGGTTCTGGCAGAACAGCAGCAAATGCTCGCCTTTGAACCGCCGCTTTTTTCCAGTGGCTCTTTACAGGCCGCAGGCAATCAACCAGCCTCGGACGCTCAACAGGCCACCCTGGGCGGAACCATTGCCTGCGGTTTTTCCGGCCCCCGGCGTCCGTATACAGGGTCAGCTCGTGATTTTGTGCTCGGCTCACGTATTATTAATGGTGAGGCTGAGATTCTGCACTTTGGCGGTGAAGTCATGAAAAATGTGGCCGGCTATGATGTCTCCCGTTTAATGGTCGGTGCCCTGGGTACGCTGGGGGTGCTTCTGGATATCAGTTTAAAAGTTCTGCCCCTGCCGGAATCCGAGCAGACCCAGGTGCTGGAATGTTCCATACAGGATGCCATTAGCTGGATGAACCAGTGGGCCGGCTCACCACTGCCGCTGTCTGCAGCCTGTTATGACGGAGCACTATTATATATTCGTTTATCCGGTGCACCCTCTGCCGTGGCCTCTGGCGCCCGGCGCATTGGCGGAGACAGCCTGGACGACAGCCAGAGCTTCTGGCAGAGTATTCGGGAATTACAGCACGGCTTTTTTAAGAACGATAAACCACTGTGGCGGCTGGCGGTGCCTGCAGACACCCCGGCTATCGATCTGCAGGGTAAACAGCTCATTGACTGGGGCGGTGCTCAGCGCTGGTATATTGCCGATAGCGAGTATATAGCTGACAAAGGCAATACGGATAATAATCATGAGTCTTTATATAAGACCATTACTGATATAGGCGGTCATGTGACGCTGTTTAAAGGGGATACGGATGCCGGAGTTTTTCACCCTCTATCGGAACCCCTGCTGGCGATACATCGTCGTTTAAAACAGGCTTTTGATCCACAGGGCATTTTTAACCCTGGCCGTATGTACCGGGAGCTGTAATGCAGACATCCATTACTGAACAATTTCTTGCCACTAAGGCTGGACGTGAGGCAGAAAATATTCTGCGTGCCTGTGTTCATTGTGGCTTCTGTACCGCCACCTGCCCGACTTATCAGTTGCTGGGTGATGAACTGGACGGCCCGCGCGGGCGGATTTATCTGATTAAACAGCTTCTGGAAGGCCAGCCGGTTACCCGTGTCACTCAGCAGCATCTGGATCGCTGCCTGACCTGCCGTGCCTGTGAAACCACCTGTCCCTCCGGGGTGCAGTACGGCCGTCTGGTTGATATTGGCCGTGAGCTGGTGGAACAGCGGGTTGCCCGTCCAACCGGAGAGAAATTACAGCGTCTGGTATTGCGTAAACTATTGCCTTATCCCGGACGTTTTTCTGTTTTGCTTAATCTGGCACAGCTCGTAAAACCACTGTTGCCTGCGGCTTTTAAAAACAAGCTGCCGGTTAAACAGACGCCAACTCAGCGTGCTGTTAACCAACATACACGCAAGATGCTGATCCTGGAAGGCTGTGCTCAGTCAGTTACTACACCCAATACCAATGAAGCCGTCAGCCGGGTACTGGACAAACTGGGGATCAGTCTGATCAGCCCTGCTGGTCAGGGCTGCTGCGGAGCCGTCAGCCAGCATATGGCCGCCAGTGCTGAAGCCAGAGAGTTTATTAAAACCAATATTGATACCTGGTGGCCGCATATTGAAAACGGTGCCGAAGCCATTATTATTACCGCCAGCGGCTGCGGGGTTCAGGTTAAGGATTACGGCCATCTGCTGGCGGATGATCCACAGTATGCATCAAAAGCCCGGACCGTGTCAGAGCTGTGCCGCGATGTATCTGAAGTACTGGCAGCCGAAGATCTGTCTGTCCTGAATATTAAAGCCGGCAGCCGGGTGGCCTTTCATTCTCCCTGTACCCTGCAGCATGGTCAGCAGCTTAATGGTCTTGTAGAAGGCATTTTGCAGCAGCTTGGCTTTGAACTTACCGAGGTACCGGACAGCCATTTATGCTGTGGCTCAGCCGGTACCTATTCCATTCTGCAGCCGGAACTCAGTCAGCAGTTACTCAGCAATAAACTGCAGGCACTCAATACTGAACAGCCTGATGTGATTGTAACAGCCAACGTAGGTTGTCAGTTACACCTGAACACCCGCACTCAGAAACCCGTTAAGCACTGGATTGAACTGCTGGATCCGGCTGCCCTCTTATAATGTCAGAACATGTTTTTCAGGGCTGATTAAAAAATATGAGAACAAAGTCCTGATTGCAATATTAACAAATGTTAACATTGCATATATAACAACAGGATATGGACATCATAGCAACAAGATGAAAAAAGTAAGATGAAACTCTTTAATATTATTATATTACTCAGTATTGCCTTACTGACCATAGCCATCTGGGCTCTGGCCAATCGACCTGAAATGGAACCCCTCTGGCCGGATACCATTCAGGGTTTTTCCTTCTCCCCCATGCGCTCCGATGATGACCCGGCCCGGAACCACTACCCCAGTGTTGAGGAAATCAAATCCGACCTGGCCCTTCTGGCCGGTAAAACTCATGCTTTACGCACTTATAGTGTTAACTCCACCCTGGCCCTGATCCCTGAACTGGCACACCAATACCATTTGAATGTCGCCCTGGGAGGCTGGCTCAACCGCAATGAAGCTGCAAATTCCGAGCAAGTTGAAAAACTTATTCGAATAGCGGATAAAAACCGTCGAAATGTGGTTCGTGTTATGGTGGGCAATGAGGTGTTATTAAGAAAAGATCTGTCACTGAACCAGTTAATCCGGCATCTTGATCATGTTCGTGCTGAACTTGGCATGCCGGTCAGTACTGCAGAACCATGGGATATCTGGGCAGCCAATCCGGAACTGGTCAAACATGTAGACTATCTGGCCGTACACATGCTACCCTTCTGGGAAGGTGTATCACTGGATAATGCTGTAGGACATATTGAAAATCGACTTGACTACCTGAAAACCCTGTATCCGGACAAACCCATCATTCTGGCTGAAGTCGGCTGGCCCAGTCATGGCAGAACCTTTAAAAAGGCCGTAGCCTCTGTGGCCAATCAGGCTACTTTTTTACGCCGTTTTTTAGATAAAGCCGAACAGAATGATTACATTTATTATGTGATGGAGGCTTTTGATCAACCCTGGAAACAGACCCAGGAAGGAGATATAGGTGCTTATTGGGGGGTCTACGATGTGCAGCGAAAAGCAAAATTTGAATTTACCCGTCCCATTGTAGAAATCCCACAATGGCAATTATTGTCAGTTATTTCCGCATTAATTGCGATGTTTATTTTCGCACTGATGTCTATTGATGCAAAAACCCTCAATCATAATGGTCGTCTGTTTCTTGGAATCATAGCACTTTCCCTGGCCTCGGTTCTGGTCTGGATCATCTATAACTATATTGACCAGTACCTCAATCTAACCGATATCATTGTTGGCATAGTATTAATTTTTGGTATGTTTGGCGTTGCCCTGGTGCTTTTAATTGAAGCACATGAATGGGCTGAAACACTCTGGGTTAAAGAGCGAAGACGTAAATTTGTGCCTCTGGTATTTGAGGCTCATAGCGAGCAGCCCATGGTATCCATTCATGTTCCTGCCTATAATGAACCGCCGGATATGATGATTGAAACACTCAATGCTCTGTCAAAACTGGACTATCGCAATTATGAAGTCATTGTTATTGATAATAACACCAAAGATCCAGACATCTGGCAACCCGTACAGACCCATTGTCAGACTCTGGGAAACAAATTCAGATTTTTTCATAAAGATCCACTGCCCGGGTTTAAGTCCGGCGCCCTGAATTATGCACTCAGTAAATCATCTCCCGAAGCCAGCATTATTGCGGTTATAGATAGTGACTATTGTGTCAGTTCCAATTGGTTGAAAGAACTGGTCCCACAATTTCAACGTGAACAGGTAGCTATTGTACAGGCTCCCCAGGATTATCGTGACTTTAATGAAAATGCCTTTAAGGCTATGTGCTTTTCAGAATACCGGGGGTTTTTCCATATTGGCATGGTCACTCGAAATGAACGCAATGCCATTATTCAGCACGGCACCATGACCATGGTACGACGCAGCGTACTTGAACAAGTTGGTGGCTGGAGTGAACAAACCATTACCGAAGACGCAGAACTGGGTCTGATGATATTTAAAGCCGGCCATGAAGCTGTTTACATTGCCCGCAGTTACGGCAAGGGTCTGATGCCCGATACCTTTGCTGATTATAAAAATCAACGTTTTCGCTGGGCTTATGGTGCCATGCAGATCATGCGTAACCATGCTGGGGCACTGACAGGCAGAATAAAAAGCAGTTTAAGTCCTGGTCAACGTTATCATTTTATTGCCGGCTGGTTACCCTGGATCGCCGATGGCATTAATTTAATATTTAACAGCGCTGCCATATTATGGACTGCCGGAATGATTCTGTTTCCAAACAAAATTGATCCGCCGCTGATTATATTCTCGATATTACCCCTGAGTCTGTTTCTATTTAAACTGCTTAAACTGATTTACCTGTATCAGGGAATGCATGTTGTCAGTACCTTACGCCAGACTCTGACAGCCGCGCTTGCCGGTCTGGCATTGTCTCACACCATTGCCAAAGCCATGTGGCTGGGCCTGTTCACCAGCGGCCGACCCTTTTTAAGAACCCCGAAAATGGAACAGTCAGCCGCTTTATATCAAGCCATTGCCTCCGCCCGTGAAGAAAGCCTGATTCTGTTCTTAATCTGGTTATGCGCTTTCGCCGTATATTATCAATTATCTCTGGATAACCTGGATACTCTGCTGTGGTTTATTGCCCTGCTGGTTCAATCAATTCCTTATTTGGCAGCCTTAATAATGTCTGTCATAAGTGCTTTACCCAATTTTTACCGCAAGATAATTATTGATACTGAAAAACTAACCGCCATTAAGCAGACACCGGCCAATAATCATAAAACTTAAGCTGAACATGATCTCACCGTACGGGTTGCAGGCGCTCAATACTGAACAGCCTGATGTTATTGTAACAGCCAACGTAGCTTGTCAGTTACACCTGAACACCCGCTCTCAGAAGCAGCTTAAGCACTGGGTTAAACTGCTGGATCCGGCTGCGCATTGATAATGTCAGAGCGGATACAGAATCATAAGGAAGGTCTGCTTTCGGTTCATGCTGCGGTACTAATTTTTGGCCTGACCGCTTTATTTGCCAAACTGATCAGCCTCAGTGCCGTTGAAATCACCCTGCTGCGCAGTATCTTTGCGGCACTGGCCATTGCCCTGTATATTTTCTGGCGACGGGAAAACCTGTATCTGAAACGCCGGCGGGATTATTTTATTGTACTGGTGCTGGGCTTTTTTCTGGGTACTCACTGGGTCACCTATTTCCATGCCATGCAGATATCATCCATTGCAGTGGGCATGATTTCCCTGTACACCTTTCCGGTGATCACCGTATTTCTGGAACCCTTTTTTCATGGTGAAAGACCCCATATCAGGGATATTATTTCTGCTCTGATTGTACTCTTTGGTATCAGCCTGTTAGTACCCGAGTTCAGTATTAGTAATCAAACGACACAGGGCGTATTTTGGGGCGTACTTTCAGCGTTATTATTTGCCCTGCGCAATATTTTACAGGGGCGTTATTTTAAAGCCACATCTGCCCGTCATGCCCTGTTTTATCAGAACCTGGTGGTTATGGTTCTGCTGCTGCCTTTTGCTGCAGAGGTGATCCCGCAGGTCACACAATGGCAGTGGCTGCAGTTACTGGTTCTGGGGATATTTTTTACCGCTTTGCCGCACACTCTGTTTGCCAATAGTTTACTGCACCTGAAAGCTAAAACCGCCAGCCTGATTGGCTGTATGCAGGTAGTTTACGGTACTGCATTTGCGGCTGTTTTTCTGGCGGAAATGCCCGACTGGAAAACAGTGGCCGGCGGTTTGCTGGTGATTAGTGCGGCCGTTTATGAGACTGTGGCGACTTCAAAACAGAGCTGAAGTTTTACTCAGGCTTTTATTCCCCGCCTTTAAATCCCATCTGGCGCCATGCTTCGTAACTGATAATCGCAACGGCGTTAGACAGATTCAGACTTCTGTTATCTGATTTCATGGGAATACGAATGCGTTTTTCCGGATCAATGCTCTGCATAACCGCATCGGACAGACCGTGTGTTTCAGAACCAAATAATAGTACATCACCCTCCTGATAGCTGACCTGGGCATAATCACGGGTGCCTTTAGTGGTACAGGCAAAAATTCGTCGTCCCTGCATGGCCTCGGCAAAGTGTTTATAATCCGGATAGCGGGTAACATGGGCCAGGTCATGATAATCCAGACCGGCACGGCGCAGTTTCTTTTCCTCAAAATCAAAGCCCAGCGGTTCAATCAGATGTAATGCACAGCCGTTATTGGCACTTAAACGGATGATATTGCCGGTATTGGGGGCAATTCTGGGTTCAAATAAGGCAATATGGAACATCAGTTATTTCCTCATTATGGGCTTAAAAATGATTCACAGGCACATCAAGCTCCAGCAGAGTTTTGATAGCCTGCCGGCTAGCCGATACTGAACCCGTGGTAAAGTAATGGACTGCCGGTGAGCGGCTTATTGTTTTATTTTCATCCTGCCCGATAATTCTGCTGAGCTGATCCGCTACCGCACGGCTGGTATCCACCAGAGTAATATTGGCATTCACCATTTCTCTGATGGTATCACTTAAAAAGGAATAATGGGTACAGCCCAGCACCAGGGTATCAATATCCTGCTGCAGTAGAGGCTGCAGATATGTGTTCAGTAAAGCTCTGGTATCCGCTGCGGCTACCGCACCCTGTTCCACTTTATCCGCCAGTCCCGGACAGGCCTGGCTGTATAGCTTAATGGACTGAGCATAACGTTCTATAAGCTGCCGATAACGTTCACTGGCAATTGTGGCGGTAGTGGCAAGCACCCCTACTCTGGCATTCTGGGTGATCCGCACTGCCGGTTTTATACCCGGCTCCACACCGACAAAGGGGATACCATAATCCTGACGGAACTGATCAATAATAGATGCAGTGGCGGTATTACAGGCAATAACGATAACCCCGGCACCCTGTTCAAGCAGTTTTTCGGTAATGATTCGGGAGCGTTGCTCAACAAAGGTTTCATCTTTACAGCCATAGGGGGCATGGGCACTGTCAGCCACATAGAGAATGGTTTCATCGGGGAGTACCTGGCAGACCTGATGTAAGACTGACAGCCCGCCCAGGCCGGAATCAAAAATACCTATGGGATTGTGGTTCATAGGGGCAGGCCTATTCAGCTTTGTAATCTCTGCTCAATAAATTATGCACGGCCTCTCTGGGCGGCAGGTTCTCATAAAGTACCCTGTAAACCTGTTCGACAATCGGCATTTCCACTTCAAGCTGATTAGCCAGGGCATAAACCAGCCTGGCGGTCTGCACGCCTTCAACCACCTGCTGTATTTCTTCCTGGGCCTGCTCCATGCTCTGACCTTTACCAATGGCCAGCCCCATGCGTCGGTTTCTGGACTGATCATCGGTACAGGTAAGCAGTAAATCACCCAGCCCGGAAAGTCCCATCAGGGTTTTTTGCTGGCCACCCAGTCTGCCTGACAGCCGGCCTATTTCATTTAATGCCCGGGTGATCAGCGCCGAACGGGTATTCGCCCCGAAACCCAGACCATCGGCTATACCGGCCGCAATAGCCATAACATTTTTGACCGCACCGCCCACTTCCAGTCCGGTTATATCATCACTTAAATACGGCCGGAAGGTTTCATTGCAGAGCAGTCTGGCAAGATGTTGTGAATAGTCGGGGTTATTGGCCGCAATGGTAACGGCGGTCGGCAGGCCTATGGCCACTTCTTTTGCAAAAGTAGGTCCTGATATAACGGCCTGATTGGGTACCTTACCCAGCACTTCTGCGATCACCTGATGCAGTAACTGGCTGGTCTCTGCTTCGAGACCCTTGGTGGCCCAGGAGATATGCTGAATATCAGGGTTAATGGCCTTAATTTTGTTCAGGGTATCACGAAAGGCATGGCTGGGAATAACCAGCAGCAGATCATGACTTTTGGTAACGGCCTGCTGCAGATCACTGGTCACCTGCAGGCCTGGAGGAAAAGCAATGCCGGGCAGAAAAAACGGGTTTTCACCCGCCTCCTGCATGGCCAGCATTTTCTGTTTATTTCTGCCCCAGACCAGAACTTTATGACCGTTTTTTGCCAGCAGAATTGCCAGTGCAGTTCCCCAGGAACCGGCACCAATAATACTGATGGTTTCATTTGTGGTCACGCTATTGTCTCTATGCCATCACTGGATTAATGAACGGCATCAGCACCGGACTCATCAGAATTTTTCTGTGCCTGACGCTGCTGCAGATGCTGGGCATAGACGGCATCAAAATTAACCGGCTGCAGAATAAGCTGCGGGAAGCCGCCTTTATTAACCAGCTCGGAAATCACTTCACGAACATAGGGGAATAGCAGGTTCGGACAATAACTGCCCAGCATGTGATCCATCTGCTCTTTTTCAAAACCGGAAACATTAAAAATACCGGCCTGTTGTACTTCTGCCAGAAACGCTGTTTTGTCTTCGGTTTTAACGGTAGCAGTAACGGTTAAAACCACTTCAAAAACATTATCAGCCAGTGGATTAACGGCAGTATGTAAATCGACTTTCAGTTCCGGTTCCCACTTTTCAGTAAATATCTGCGGTGAGTTCGGTGTTTCAAAAGAAATATCTTTACAGAAGATTTTCTGAATTACAAACTGCTGTTGAGCCTGATCTTCACCATTTGAATTTGCTTGTTCGTTTGCCATTAATTGTGACTTCCCTATTGATTGTTATTTAAGTAAAAATAATATTTACAGCCATTCAAATTCATCCCCCTCCCCGCTGACGCAGTACTCCCCCTTGCCAGGAGGGAACGCTAAGGCCGTTTACCGTGAAACAGGGGAGGGGTAAAAAACAGGTACGGTTTTAAGCAGGCATTACAAATGACTCTGCACCCACTGGATCAGGCTGTTCTGATCCATTGCTCCCGCCTGTCGGGCAATTTCCCGACCATGGTGAAACAGGGCAATAGTTGGAATGCTCCGAATACCGTATTGAGCCGCCAGAGCCTGTTCCTGCTCTGTATTGACTTTAACCAGTTCCAGTTTATGCTGAAAATAGCTGGCTGTCTGTTCAAACACCGGTGCCATCATTTTACAGGGACCGCACCAGGGTGCCCAGAAATCCACCAGTACCGGTAAATCATTTTTCTGAATATGCCTGTTAAAGCGGTCTGCGTTCAGTTCTACCGGTTTACCGGGTAATAATATCTGATGACACTTACCGCATTTTGCCCCGGCTGCCAGTTTGGCAACAGGAATACGGTTGACCGCATCACAATGAGGACAAACAATATGTACGCTATCTGCCATGCACTTTTCTCCATTTATAAATTTTAAAAATAATGTTTATTACTTATAAATGGGAACGTTTATTCAGTTTTAAAGTTTTATATGGCTATATATAGCTATTCCGGAAAAAGCAGCTCATCCAGTTTGCCGGCAGACTCCAGGGCAAACAGATCATCACAACCACCGACATGAGTACCGCCGATAAATATCTGCGGTACGGATGTCACACCGTTGCTTTTCTGGATCATTTCTTCGCGTAATTCAGGCTGCGCACCGACATCAATTTCGTTATAGCTGACTTCCCTGGCATTGAGCAGGCCTCTGGCCCGAACACAATAAGGACAGTATTGAGTCAGATAAATAGTAATCTCTGCTTGTTGTTTGGACATAGCTTAACCTTTTATCAAGCGTGTGAAAAATCTGAATTATTTTTACTCATTAACCCTTTTTTAAGCTTTTTTCATTGGTAAATTTTCTTTTTCCCAGGCCATTACGCCGCCACTCAGATTATGGACGTTTTCAAAACCGTGTTTTTTCAAAATGCTGCAGGCACGGCCCGAACGGCTCCCGGAACGGCAGCTCAGAATAATATGCTTATCTTTGTACCTGTTTAATTCATCCACCCGGCCTTTCAGAGCACTGAGCGGAATATGAATGGAATCAGGTATATGACCGGACTGGTATTCCTTATCTTCACGAACATCCACAATGACGGTGCCGGGTTCATGGCTTAATAGCTGTACCGCCTGCAGGGCGCTGATATCGTAAGAAGATTTGATAAATGAATTGATGATCATTCCCAGCAGGAAGAACCACATCAGGATCATCACCCAGTTCGTTGTGACAAATTCGTTCAAATGTTCCATGTATTTACTCAAAAATTAATGCTGTATGTTCCAGAACTGTATTTGTGCTGGAAGCTATATTAGTGCCGGAAGGCGTATATTGTGCCGGTAAAAGCAAAAAAAACCAAACAGAAATTACCTCTGATTGGTTTTTTGGTCATAATTAAGCCTGCCAGCAACAAACTAAATACCGCTGCAGATTTAATTACTGATGTGTACTTTATTACAGGAGCTTACAATAGCGGCTAACTGCCTAAAGTACAGAACACATCTCTCATCATGCCGATTAAACGCAAGGTTCTGGCATCGCCCACTCGATAATACACTCTGTTTGCATCTTTACGGGAAGCAAGAATGCCCTTGTCCCGGAGAATGGCCAAATGCTGTGAGATATTACTTTGTGAAGTGCCTACCTTTTCAACAATATCCTGAACACTGATTTCTGCATCGCCCAGGGTACATAAAATTTTTAATCGCAGGGGATGAGACATAGCTTTTAACGACCGTGAAGCACGATCAATATCTTCATCACGTGACATTAAATCCATCTTCATATCACAACAGTCCGTCTCGCTCAGGTTAAATTGGTCACCCATTATTTATCACCTATTTATCTCTTATATTTTATTTATCCAGGCATATACTTTTTATATATCCATTTTATATATCCATCATATATCCAGCCTGGATTATTCGCTAATATAACAATAACAGTATACAATAATATTTTGGGTAATGAGTATGTTTTTTGCAAAAAAATCATTTAATTTGTTTTTTTTTGAAAATTTCTACTTTATTTTACTTGTTCTGCTCTAAAAAAACACAATTTAACTTATTAAGGCCATCTGTATCACTGCTTTACCCTGTTTTGAATAAAAAAATGACTGGATAAAGTGTATGTCACAAATCTTTTGGTATAATAGTGTTTTTTTAGTATCAGACTTGATAAAACAGGGCTTTAACCCCATATAGACTCCTGAACATAAGTCTTGAGCAAACCCTCATATTGAGCTAATTTTTACGCGTCATTTGCAAGCTTGAAAAAGCCGCCCAGGTTGCCTGCAAACGTCCAAACCGGATTAATCCAGAACAAATTATGTCAAAATCATCAACACCCCCAAAACCTTTAACACTGGTTATTCTTGATGGCTGGGGTTACTCCGATAATCCAAGCCATAATGCAATTATTGAAGCCAGAACACCGGTGTGGGACAAATTATGGAAGGAAAGACCGCATACCCTGATTAAGGCCTCTGGTGCTGAAGTCGGGCTGCCTGCTGGTCAGATGGGTAATTCTGAGGTCGGCCATCTTAATATCGGTTCCGGCCGAGTCGTTTACCAGGAGTATACCCGGGTCAGCCGGGCCGTACGTACCGGTTCTTTCTTTACCAACTGCACCCTGACCGAAGCTGTGGATCAGGCGCTGGAAAATGATAAAGCCGTCCATATTATGGGGCTGCTTTCTCCAGGCGGCGTACACAGCCACGAATGTCATATTCATGCTATGGCCAAACTGGCCGCAGAGCGCGGTGTCAGCAAGTTATACCTGCACGCTTTTCTGGATGGCCGTGATACGGCTCCACGCAGTGCTAAAGAATCCATCAAGGCTATGCAGGCTGTCTTTAATGAACTGGGTCATGGACGCTTTGCCTCAATTGTAGGTCGCTATTATGCCATGGATCGGGATCATCGCTGGGAACGGATTAAATCCGCCTATGATGTGATTGCCGATGGTAAAGGTGAATTCAGTGCTGAATCGGCAATGGAAGGTCTGGACGAGGCCTATCAGCGCGGTGAATCCGATGAGTTTGTCCAGGCTACGGCTATTATTCCCAAAGGGACTAAGCCGGTGCGGATTGAAGACGGCGATATTATGATCTTTATGAACTATCGTTCCGACCGCGCCCGCCAGATCACCCGGCCTTTTATTGAAGATGATTTTGAAGCCTTTAAACGGGATCGCCGTTTTAAACTGGGACAGTTTGTCAGCCTGACTGAGTATTCTTCCAGGTTTGATATTCCGGTCGCCTTTCCACCCGAGCGACTGAACAATGTCTTTGGTGAATATATTTCCAAACTGGGTTTACGTCAGCTGCGTATTGCAGAAACTGAAAAATACGCCCATGTTACCTTTTTCTTTAACGGTGGCGAGGAAGAGCCCTTCCCGGATGAAGATCGTATTCTGATTGATTCACCGGACGTGGCCACCTATGATCTGCAGCCTGAAATGAATGCTCCTCTGCTGACCGAAAAGCTGGTTGAAGCCATTAAATCCGATCAGTACGATGCCATTATCTGTAACTTTGCTAATCCCGATATGGTGGGTCACACCGGTAATGAAGAAGCCACTATTAAGGCCATTGAAGCACTGGATAAATTTATTGATGCCATCTGCAAGGCCACTGATGAGGCTGGCGGCGAGTTATTGCTCACTGCGGATCACGGTAATGCCGAACTGATGCTCAATGAAGATACTGGCCAGGCTCATACGGCCCATACCTGTAATCCTGTCCCCTTTGTTTATGTGGGTCATCGCGATGCAGTTATGGCGGAAACCGGAGCCTTATCTGATATTGCCCCGACTATGCTGTATCTGATGGGCCTGGATATTCCGTCAGAAATGAATGGCCGGCCACTGCTGACTCTGCAGGAAGATATTGAAGCATCTGTCGAATAATTCGATTCCTGCTATGCAACCCATAATCAGTCGCCTCCCGCTGCTGATTATGCTGTTTTCCCTGTTATTCCCGCCCTACGTATTCAGCAGCAACAGCTCAAGCTCAAAAGGCCAGCTAAAACAACAGCAGTTAAAACAGCTGCGCCAGCAAATTAAAGACCTGAAATCCAGCTTAAAACAGCAGCAGCATAATAAGTCCCGCCTGGAACAGGAAATTCAGCAGGCAGAACAACACATTGCCGATACTGCCCGGAAACTGTTTAACACCGGACAGAAAATCCAGCAGCTTAATAGCAGCCTGGAGCAGCTAAACCAGAGCCTGGAAAAACACAATCGGGAATTAACGGTTCAACAGGAACTGCTATCCGGCCAGTTACAGGCCAGTTATAATATTGGCCGTCAGGAATACATTAAATTACTTCTAAACCAGCAGAACCCGGCCACTATCAGCCGGATTATGACTTATTACGATTATTTTAATCGTGCCCGAAGCAGACAGATAAATGAAGTCAACCAGCTGCTCAGTAGCATCAGCGCCGATAAACAGGCCATCAGTCTGACCCGGAAAAACCTGCGAGAACAGCAAGTCCAACTGGAAAATGAAAAACATCAGCTGGAACAGAAACAGGCGCAGCGTAATGAGCTGGTGAGTAAACTGGATCAGGACATTGCCTCTAAAGACAGACAGTTAAAAGATCTGCTGCGTGACAAAAAAAACCTTACCCGCTTAATCAAAAAACTGAAAAAAGCCCTGGATGATATTCCGGCCCTGCCTACTGAAAAACCGTTTAGCAAACAACGGGGCAGGCTGTACTGGCCGGCCAAAGGCACGGTAAAAAAACTTTATAATCACTGGCGCAGTGTCGGCGAAGTCAAATGGCAGGGCAATATTATCCGTTCCAGGGAAGGCACACCGGTGCATGCCATTTCTCATGGCCGGATTGCCTATTCTGACTGGCTGCGCGGTTATGGCCTGATTGTTATTATTGATCACGGTGACGGCTATATGAGTCTATATGCCCATAACCAGGCCCTGCTTAAGGAAGTAGGCGACTGGGTTGAGAATAATGAAATTATTGCTACAGTTGGTAGTAGCGGTGGTTTAAAACATGCCGGCCTGTATTTTGAGATACGTCACAATGGCAAGCCTGATAACCCCTCCCGCTGGTGTAAAAAAAGAAGAAGTTAACAGTTTATTTAAAGAGATCCGTTAAACTATTGTAATTATTAAGCCTATCGGCAAAAATATAAACTGTTTAGCTGAAAAATACTCCTTATTTGAACTTTTATAACAAATAATAATCTGATAAACGTTATCCAGACAATTTTTCCCTATAACCCGGAGCCATGGATGTTAAAGCCAAAGTATGTATCGCTTGTTTTTATAATCAGCCTGTTTATCAGCAGTACGTTTATCAGTGCCCAGGTATATGCTAAAGACACCAGAAATACCCCGGAACCCCTGCCGCTGGATATTCTAAAAGAGTTTACCGATGCCTTTGCTAGCATTAAAAATGACTATGTGGAAAAAATTGACGATAAAACCATTCTAAAAAATGCCATTAAAGGCATGCTCTCCGGACTGGATCCCCATTCCAGCTACCTGGATGAACAGTCTTTCCAGCATTTAAAAGAAGGTACCTCCGGTGAATTTGGTGGGCTGGGTATTGAAGTCGGCATGGAAGATGGACTGATTAAGGTTATTTCTCCTATTGATGATACCCCTGCACAACGGGCCGGCATTGAGCCAGGAGACTTAATCTTCCGCATTGACGGCAAATCGGTTAAGGATATGGAACTGGATGAAGCCGTTAAACTGATGCGCGGCAAACCCGGCACCAAAATTGAGCTGACCATCCTGCGTAAAGGCAATGACAAACCCCTTAAAATTACGATTAAACGGGCAGTCATTAAAGTTAAGAGCGTGAAGTCCCGCTTACTGGAAGATGGCTATGGTTATATCCGCATTTCCAGTTTCCAGTCCCGGACTGCTGAACAGCTGAAAAAAGCCCTGAAAAAACTGGTTAAGGAGAATCATAAGCAGCCCTTAAAGGGACTGGTGCTCGATTTACGCAATAATCCGGGCGGGGTACTTAACGGCTCAGTAGATGTGGCTGATGTTTTCCTCGATGAAGGGCTGATAGTTTATACCAAGGGACGTATCAAGGATTCTGAACTGCGCTTTTCCGCTATCCATGGCGATGCCCTTAAAGGCGCTCCCATGGTGGTACTGGTTAATGGCGGCTCTGCTTCTGCTTCTGAAATTGTGGCCGGCGCCCTGCAGGATCATCGTCGTGCCATTATTATGGGCTCTACCACTTTCGGCAAGGGCTCAGTACAGACCATTAAACCACTGACCACAAAAACAGCTATTAAACTGACAACTGCTCGCTACTATACACCTTCAGGCCGTTCTATCCAGGCCGAAGGCATTGTACCGGATATTACCCTGGCTAATGTCAGTCTAGAGGCCAAAAAGAATATGCACTTTGGCCAGATCAAAGAAGCTGATCTTAAAGGACATCTGGAACAGACCGATAAAAAAGCAAAAGACACAACAACCAGCAGTACTAACAATAAAAAAGACAAAGTTAATAAAGAACTGGACAAGCCGGAAAAAAGCGACTATGCCCTGCATGAAGCCTTAAACCTGCTTAAAGGCATCAATATTATGAAAAAAGAAACAACGGATAAAAAATGATAACAACAAACATAATAAAAAAAATAACAGCAGCACACACCAATATTATCCGCCATAAATGCCTGTTAGCTACTGCTCTGTTGATACTCATTAGTTTTGCGGCCAGTGCTCAGCCAGTCACTCCTGAAATTCCGACCGGCGCCAGCTACGTCGCTATTATTATTGATGATCTGGGTTACAAATATACCGAAGACAACCGTGCTGTTGACCTGCCCGGTAATGTTACCTATGCCTTTTTACCCCATACTCCGCATGTTAAAGCCCTGGCTGACCGGGCCCATAAAAAAGGCCGCGAAATCATGCTGCATTTACCTATGCAGGCCATAGAGCCACAATACCTGGGGCCCGGAGGCCTGACTGAAGACATGAATCGGGAAGAGTTTAAAATATCCCTGTTAAAAAGTATTCTTTCCCTGCCCCATGTTAAAGGTGTCAATAATCATATGGGCAGTCTGATCACCAGCCGCAGCACCCAGATGACCTGGCTAATGGAAGAACTGGCCCGTACTAATCTGTTTTTTATTGACAGCCGTACCTCAGCCGATACAGTGGCCGAACGTACTGCCCATCAGTTTAAAGTCACCAGTTCTCATCGCAATGTATTCCTGGACCATGTACGCACCCGGCCGGCCATTGAATTTCAGTTTGATCATCTGCTTCAGGTAGCCCGTCAGAAAGGTGCTGCCATAGCCATTGGTCACCCCTACCCGGAAACCCTGGCGGTACTGGAGCAGCGTATCCCCGAGCTAGAAAAAGCCAGGATTAAATTAATACCGGCTTCCAGACTCATTAAACAGCAGCGTATTATTGCCGCCGCCAGAGAAAAAGAATTATTGAAAAAAGCATCAACGCTGACACATAATACCCGTACTGAAACCGAAACTACGCTAATCACTAATTAATATTGGTAACTACTCAGTATAAATTATAGTAACGTAGAGTGGCTGTCTGCAGGTACTGGATTTACAGGGTTTTGAAAACATGGATGTTTTCACAAAGCGATACATGGATGTACTTGAGCGCCCCTGGAAATTCAGTACCTGCAGACAGTCACGGTCAGGAATACTGAATAGTTACTAATATTGTTTAAAAAAGGAGTTTATTATGGTCAATGTTCTGGTTCCTCTTGCCGAGGGTTGTGAAGAGCTCGAAGCAGTAACTATTATTGATTTATTACGCCGTGCCGGGATCCAGGTGACCACAGCCAGTCTGGATAAAGGCAGCGAAGTCAAACCTGTCACTGCCAGCCGCGGTGTTATGCTGATCCCCGATACTACTCTGGATAATGCCATGCAGGTATCCTTTGATATGATTGTTTTGCCCGGCGGTCTGCCCGGTGCCGATCATCTGGATAATGATCCACGTATTCACCAGATACTAAAAAGCATGGCCGAACAGGATAAATACACGGCAGCCATCTGCGCCGCTCCGAAAGTTCTGGCTCATGCCAGTCTGCTGGACGGCAAATCCGCCACCAGCTACCCCGGCTTTATAGATAAAATGAACCTGACCGATACCCAGATCAGCGGCGACTCTGTGGTGCATGACGGCAAGGTGGTCACCTCACGGGGCCCCGGCACCGCCATGGATTTTGCCCTGAAACTGATTGAAATATTAGCCGGCAAAGACAAACGGGATGAAGTAGCCAGCGGTCTGCTCTGGCAGGGATAAGTGCGTTTAATAGTCAGCAGGAATTTTTATCAGGCCGTTAATGCGGATAATTATTATCCTTTATCAAGTATCGGCCGACCATCTGTGCTCAATGGATAAGCCTGCCCAAAGCCTTTTACATAGTTGCCATTTTGGGGGCTCAGTACATACAGTCTGAAGTCCCCCATGCTGCTGAGCAGTTCTATGGTTTTGCCGAATTTCTGCTGCAGCTGCTCAATCATGGACTGCCATTGTTTCTGTTCACGATCGATAATCTGCACCCGGCATTCATAGCTTAAACGCTTACGGGCAAAAATATTGCGGCATTGCGCTTCATCTTCAAGCAGCATAACGGCAGCCACTGTCCCGCTTTGTTCATGATGACGCAGATTCTGGCTGTGTTCAGCCATATCACTAAGCAATAATACAAAATCCCTGTCGTCAGATTCTATAAAAGGTGCAGTACTGCTCAGCGGTATGCCCTGGGAATTAGTGGTAGCCAGGATCAGGCTCTGCTGTTGTTCCCGAAAACGGGCAATTTCATCGATTAACTGCTTTTCTGAAGGGTTTTTATCAGTCATTTTATAAAGGCCATAACCAGGCAGCGCCGCGGACACCGCTGGAATCGCCGTACCGGGCTTTAACCAGACGGGTACTGATCTGATCGGAAAAAACACCGTGCTGCCACAGGGGAGGGACATTCTGATATAAACGTTCGATATTGGACAAACCGCCGCCCAGCACAATAACATCCGGATCCAGAATATTGATAACACCGGCCAGACCATTGGCCAGCCAGAGTTCGTAATCCTGCATAAATGCTTCTGCAAGCTCACTGCCTGCATCGGCCTGCTCTACAATAGCGGCGGGAGAATCAGCCTGGCCGCCTCTGGCAATAAAACGCTTTAACATACCCGGACCGCTTAAAAAAGTTTCAATACAGTCCTGTTTACCACAATAACATTGCACCGGGGCTTCGGTATCATCTTTCCAGGGCATAGGATTATGACCCCATTCACCAGCAATGGCATTAACCCCGGTGATCACCTGTTGATTAATGGCTATACCGCCTCCGGTACCAGTGCCGATAATAACCCCGAAGACTACCGGCGCACCGGCCGCAGCACCGTCTGTGGCTTCCGATACTGTCAGACAATTGGCATCATTATTTATGCGTACTTCCTGACCAAGCCGCTGCTGCAGATCATCTTTAAGCGGTTCGCCTATCAGCCAGACGGAGTTGGCATTTTTGACCCGCCCGGTTTTAAGAGACACGGCACCCGGAATACCAATACCCACCGTATATTCTGCGGGTGCTACAGCCTGACAGGCAGAAGTGATGAGATCCACTATAGCCTGCAGGGTTTGTTGATAATTGCCCTGCGGCGTATTGACCCGCTGGCGATACTGTTCATAACCGGTATCATCCAGGGCAATGATTTCTATTTTTGTGCCGCCCAGATCAATTCCAAAACGCATATCGACAACCTGAATCTACCACCAGCAGCGCGGATAATGACGCTCTTCATCATGACGAATATTATTGACTACTAAGGCCACCACAAGCATTAATAAGGCACCGGAAAGTACCGGTGCAAAGGCATAGCTAAAGCCCAGTGCATGCACTTTGGAACTGCCTATAACGGCTATCAGGGAACTGGCTCCCCCAGGAGGATGGATGGTTCGGGTCAGGTGCATAAAGACAATAGCCAGTGACACCGCCAGTGCCGCCTGAAACTCTATCGGGATGGCCAGGAACTGGACCACGGCCACACCGGTTAAAGCAGAAATAAAATGCCCGCCGATAAGGTTTCTGGGCTGTGCATAAGGGACGTGAGGTGTACCATAAATTAACACCGCCGATGCACCAAACGAGCCGATCAAAAAAATATTGTCCGTAACGCTTATACCAAACAGCTTATTGACACTGCCCACCAGCAGGATACCCAGAAAAGAACCGACCCAGGACCAGAAAATCCAGCTCAGTGAATGACGTGGGGCACATTTTCCTGAACCGCGCATTCGGCTGAAAAATGCTGATAAGGTTTGTTTCATTAGATAAATATTCCGATATAAACAGTCGCAAAGTTTCAACTCATTAATTTGAGTTGAACAAACAAGGTCTATTCTTTTATCGGGATCAGATCCATTTGTCGTACCATACGGATGGTATATTTAGGTGCATCCGATTTGGCATCTTTCAGACGTGCTTTACCCTGAATGATATCTCCCTCTCTTTTACCCGATATTTCCGTATACAGATCAGACTTTCTTTCACCAAAAACCGTACGCTTTTGCAAACCATGCTGGATCATATGGATCTTAATTTTAATTTTTTTCTTATCCACTGTATAACGTCCCTGGGAAAAATGCGTTGCACCACCGCCAAGATAACGCCCGTCTTCCAGGAAAACAGTAGAAACCCTTTCCCATCCATACATTCCGGCTATTTCCAGTGACCAGACACCATTTAGAGACATAGTTAATCCTCCCGGGAATTTATTAAATACTCAGATGCTTATGAGTATATCATGTTCCGTATAAAAACCTACGACTTAAGCTTACACGCTAATATTTTTTCGGAACCCATCTATAGGGATAATCGGGCTCTTTATAGCCCTTACTGTCCTGACGGGGCGGCAGTTTAGGTTTTTTTCGTTTAATTTTTTTATACGGGATCTGGGACAATAAATGGGCAATACAGTTTAAGCGGGCTCTTTTTTTGTCGTTACCGTCAATAACATTCCAGGGTGCCCAGGGTGTATCTGTGGCTTCAAACATTCTGTCGCGGGTTCTGGAATAATCATACCAGCGACGATGAGACTCCAGATCCATGGGACTGAGTTTCCATTGTTTACGCGGGTCGGTTATGCGGCTTTTAAAACGCCGGGTCTGTTCTTCCATACTGACTTCAAACCAGTACTTAATTAAAATAATGCCGTCTTTAATCAGATAATTTTCAAAACTGGGCACGTTCATTAAAAAACGTTCATACTGTTTTTTAGTACAAAAGCCCATAACCGGCTCTACATTAGCCCGGTTATACCAGCTCCGGTCAAACAGAATCACTTCTCCGGCCGCAGGAAAACGTTCAATATAACGCTGCAGGTAAAGCTGGGTTTTCTGGCGTTCATCCGGTGTGGGCAGGGCATTAACCCTGAATATCCGTGAACTGGTTCGTTCCACAATACGCTTAATGGCACCGCCTTTACCGGCTGCATCCCTGCCTTCAAATAGCACTATTATCCGTAATCCCTTAGCTACCACCCACTCCTGTAAGGTACATAGTTCTGCCTGCAGTTTAAAAAGTTCCTTTTCATATTTTTTTCGGGACATTTTATTGGCTTGCGGCGCTTTACTGTTTTTTTTGCTCATAGCGAATCCTCTATATTTGGAGCTTACATAAAGGTATAACATTTTTTAAAGGGAAAGGGAAAAGTGGAGATATTTGGGTTCTGCCTTCGTTCCCACTCAGGAGTGTGGGAACGTGAGAAACAGTCGAGCAAGGACCAGGGTATAAACTATTTTGCTCAGCCAGTAACCATGCTGTTTTCTGTATCTGCGACTACACTTTCAGCACCTCTGAACTGTTTAATCTGCTGTACCAGAGCATCCAGCATAGCAGAAGAATCCTGCTGTAACTGCTGCATGGGATCAGAGTATAGCTGGTCATTCATGGCTTTTAACAGCTCACTGATACTTTGCTCCGGATCAGCAAATTTCTGGCGGGCAAAAGGATTCTGCAACAGCTCATCTAGCTGGCGAATGGTTTCTGCGGTATCCTGTAATGCAGGCATTTTATGCGCACTATTTTCCGCACTGTCTTTTGCTGAAGTCTCCGGCAGGTAAGATCCATAAGTATTAATGGCCACCTGACGGCTTTCCTGATAGCTCATATTCAGGGAAAACTGAGTCAGTTCCTGGGTATTAAAGTCCATGTTCAGGGCATATTGAAAAGCATTTTGCACATCTCCGGAAAAGAAGCGTTCAGATACATTAGCAATATTGGCCATCAGTTCATCTATGGCTTTCTGTTCATCGCTGTTCAGATCACCTTCCACCTGGAAGGAAATACCGGCGCTGGCTGAAATACTGCGGGAACGACTGAAACTATTGCCGTCTTCTGATTGCTGCAGACGGCTTTGCTGCTCAGCGGACTGATTTTTAAAAACCTCTACCAGAATCTTATCACCTTCATTAGTGAGGATCTCAACCCGGGTGCTTTCTGAACGGGAAAAACGGCTCTGCATGGATAACTGTCCGCTGGCTTCAACTGTTGCTTCATCATCAGTTTCCCGGCTTTCCTTATCCCCGTCCTGATCTTCATCACTCTGACCGTTAATCTGCTGGTTCAGTTTGTCCAGTCCCTGCTGGATCAGATCATAGGTCTTATCCACATCATCCTTAACCTGACCGTTAAGCACACTGAGACTGTCCAGTATGTCTCTGGCTTCAGCAAAACCCTGCTCAACCCCGGCCCGTGCCTGCTGCATAAGTTCCAGCTGTTTGTCACTGTCCTGTTCCGACAGCACCCGTCCGGATACAAAATTCATAATCCGCTCAGACACTTTCTGCGGCGTAAAATCTTCAGCTTTCAGCCCTTTAAGGTCAATACCTTCCTCTTTAAAACGCTGTTCCAGCTTGTCTGCCAGTTCACGGTTTAAAATAGCCTGGGTTTTTTCCGGGCTCATTATGCCAATTGATAAAGAATCGCCGAAATTTGACTCCTTTCTGACTATGCCCTTATAGGGATTCAGATTATTTTCCAGTAGTGACTCTTTTAGGCTACTTTTTAATCGATTTAACTCATTTAAATTATTAACACCGTTTAGTGCAGTTTCCATAATAAACTCCTGATAACAGACTATATTCCCTGGTAATACCTCAAGTTATACTATTATTGGCGTCCAGAGCATTTTTTTCTTTATTTTTTGCTGCTTATTCTTTTCATCCTATCTAAAATGAGATATATTCTTGCATCCTGCTTATATCCCTTATTTTCATTAGAATCAGAGGGCTATGCCTGACACGGGCAGGATATCAGTAATAATTATAGAGGTCCGTTATGCGCCATCGAGTTCAAATACAGCCCAGTGAACATCAGTTTTATGTTGAATCCGGAGAAACCGTTCTGGATGCCGCATTAAGACAGGGGGTCAACCTGCGCTATGGTTGTCGAAACGGCGCCTGCGGTGCCTGTAAAGGTAAAATTCTGCAGGGCAGCGTCTCCTATGACGAACCACCGATTGCTCTTGAAGACAGTGATGTAGAACAGAATCTGGCACTGTTCTGCGAAGCAAAACCGAATAGCGAACTGGTTATTGAAGTTGAGGAAGTGGATCTGGGTCAGGCCGTAGAAATTAAGACCCTGCCCTGCCGTATTCATGAAATGAATCGCCTGGCGGATGATGTTATGCAGTTGCTGATCAAACTGCCCGCCTCTGAACGCCTGCAGTTTCTGCCGGGACAGTATATTGATATTCTTCTGGAAGACGGCCGGCACCGCAGCTTTTCCATTGCCAATGCTCCGCATAATGATGACTTTCTGGAGCTGCATGTCCGGCTGGTGGAAGGCGGACAGTTTACTTCCAGGGTATTCAATACCATGCAGCCCAAAGATCTGCTGCGTATTGAAGGTCCCCACGGCAGTTTCTTTTACCGGGAAGATGCCCGTGATGAAATACTTATGATTGCCGGCGGTACCGGCTTTGCGCCCCTCAAAGGTATTATTGAACACATCCTGTCAGAACAGGACTCCCGCCCCATTTATCTTTACTGGGGGGTTCGCACCAAAGGCGATCTGTATATGCGTGACCTGGCCGAACAATGGGCCGCTGAACACGACAATATTCATTTTGTTCCGGTACTGTCTGAACCCGATAACAGCTGGAATGGCCGAACCGGTTATGTCCATGATGCCGTACTGAGTGATTTTGATGATTTATCCACTTTTGACATCTACGCCTGCGGCCCGCCGGCCATGATTAAAGCGGCAGAAAGCAGTTTTCAGGATAAAGGTATGAAAAAAGAACAGTTTTATTATGATTCCTTTGATTTTGCCAAGGATCAGTAAACCTTAGACCCGATCTTAAAGAACCTTTTTCCGGACAATATCAGCCTTACATGGAATTTAAGGCTCTTTTTCATTTTTTTTAATATTATCATAATCAAAATTATAAATATTGAGTTCAGGCCCCTGATAAATTAAAGCCTCTCTTGAACCCGCCCCTAATGCAAGTTCTTTAAAAGCTCTAAACTCAATTTGAGTTAAGCCACCTTCTAATTTCTCCATTGGGTGAATTACGATTAATGGCGAGATAAGAAGAAACTTCTGTTTTTGTTTTGATAACGAGTGAATAATATACTGTAAAAGCTTTTGAGCAACCACAAAATTGGAGATTAATGTTCTCGGATGAGAAAAGGGCTTAATAACCTTTATACCTGAATCATTTTTTAATAACTCTACACTGCTGCCAACAGCAGTAACGGTTTCTTCACCTTTAGCATTTTTCTTTATCGCTATAAATGGCTTTTCATCATATATCTTGCCAGAATTTATTTCAGTCGCTTTTATTCTATCCTCCCAAATTTGAATATAAATGGTCAAACTTAAATTATTAAATATTTTTTTGAACATATAATACTACCTGTAAAACCAACATCCTGGATCACATTCGGGCAAACAGCTTATTGACAGTGCATGAGTATTAAAGCTTTTAGCTCTTTGAATAATAGTCACAGCTATGTGATTTTTTGCCATATTCGAATACTCAAAGGCCATTTCACAGATAATTTTTTTTCAGGTTTACCCCAAAGATCAGCAAGTTGATCATACACAATCTCTACTGGATTAAGGCCACACTTTTTCTTATATTTATTGGTAGCTGACCATGTACACAAATAACCTGTTAATTGATATAAATTCCAGTTGGCAGACATATTAAATAAAGGCGTTTCAATTTCTTTAAATGGCAGCTGAAAATTTTTATAACCGTTTTCCACCATTTTTCGTTCTACCGGCCAATATTCGCCAAGTATATCGTGATATAAACTGGATACAATTTCATCAATATCACCCTGGATTGATAGTAAATTATATGACCATATTGCAACAATCCCCTGTTTTTTTAATACTCGATTTACTTCCATTGCAAAAGCATCAATGTTAAACCAATGACATGCCTGTGCTACTGTAATTAAATCAATTGAACGGCCGTCTATATTACTATTTTCTGCTGTCGCAACTTGATAAATAACCCCCTGCTTTGTTTCAGCATTTTCAATTTGAATTTTACTTGCATCAGTAGCAATGACAGTTGAGTAATATTCGGATAATGATAGAGCAGATTGCCCAGTACCAGTAGCACAATCCCACGCTTTCTTGTGTTGCTTAGACACCGAGGCCAGATAAGCAAATAGTTCTGCCGGGTATTTTGGTCGAAATTTATTATATTCTTCTGAGTTTTCAGAAAAATGATCTTTGAACTCAAGCTTCACGGAAACCTCGGGACTATTTTATGGGTAGCCAATAATTATTCCTTTATGGGAAAAACCTGCCATTACCAAACTATGTAAATGATTCCATATATAGGTTTGTTACAATTTTATACTGAAAACCACAGTGAATAGCAAGATAGATCAATTAAACTGTTAAAGGGTTAGAAAAAATTTGCTCTATGAAATTTATTGCCTTTTAACAGTTAAATGCAAATATATTTTAGGCTTGCTCATTTTTTGAAGGTAATTTTCGCATAGCCTCTTTCCATGGTGGTTTCTTCCACTCCGGATGCTTTTGCCATATCTTTTTTAATATTTTCAACCATCTAAAATAAGAAGATACGGAAGGTATTAATGGCGTATAAGCCAGCTCGAAATGTATCCCTGTTATTGGGTCATTAAAGAATACCGCATAATAGCCCGGTGTATATGTTGGGTATTCTGACGGCGGGTCTGTTACTTCAATATTATTCTTACTCAAAAACTCTTTATAAAAGGAATCAACCTCTTTTCTGCTTTTAGCCCAAAGAGCTATATGATGAATACCCGTTTGATGCTCAGATGATTTTAGTTTATTACCAGTCTTTGCAGGCTGGATACCAATATAGCTATGGAAGAGAGGAAATCTCGCCATATAATAGGTTGATCGGTAATCAATATCGAGAGTCCAGAAGCTTTTATATCCCAGCCACCCGAACATTTTATCAAAAAACTTAATTGATTCATCATATTTAAGCACTGAAAACTCCACATGATGCACTCCCTTGAATCTCATACCATTTTTCCTTCTGTAAAGCCTAACAGCTGCGTTAAGGCTTTAGTGGTTATCAAAATCATCATGCGGTGTTTTTAACCTCAGTAAAACATACATTTGGCAATATAGGATACCCATAATTTATGGATTTTTTAAGTAGGCTATTTTATTCATGGGTGTTTATTAACACCTTGTTTTATGAATCTTTGTTGGTTTTCATAAATTAAAACCATATAAAAAATTGCAATTGAAAGACTATTACAGGACAGCCATAATTTATACTTAATTGATAATACGCCCTGGTGAAAGAACTCCCCCATTACTGCCATTCGAATACGATTGGGACTGGTACGCCGGATTCAGCTTCTTTCAGAATGCCGATAATCTGGGATTCTGTAAATCTGGACTTCTTCATTGTAGGTTCTCCTCATTAATAATTTAATAGAAAATTCTACTTATGAAAAGAGTTATTTTTCGGGGGGATTACCGGTACTCAAGGGTGAACTGTCGCTCTAAACTTTAGTTATTATAAATGTCAGTATTTTTTACACTGCATTTGATGCGGTGAAATTAAAAATAAAAAACCATTTACAAAGCAGATAGTTGCAATATATGGCATATATAATGCTTTAGTTTGAGTGTAGCTTTTAATAACCATTTTATGAAAAGGAGATATTTATGAGAACTTTTATAACCCTGTTATCTTGCAGAGCAAAATTTCTGATTATATTTTTAGGATTATTTGGTATTGCAAGTGGCGTAAATGCAGGGCCAATTTTGAGCGCAACCAGTGCTCAAATTAACAGCGGCGGACCAGGGTCTGGTTCAATTAATGATACTTTGAATCAAAATGGCTTAGCAATTGGGTATACCAGTGGCGTTACAGATTTTGATAGTTATATTGCATCCAACCCTTCACACACATCTACTTACTCCGGTTTCGAATGGTTTAGTAATCCTGGCAGTAATAGTGCTAGTGTTACTTATAACCTTGGTTCGTTACAAACTATAGATGCTTTAGCACTATGGAACGAAGAGGCAGCCGGTATTGGCGTACTTGATTTGTTTACTTCAACAGATGGAATAAATTTCTCCGTATTATCTTTAGGTTTATCACCAACTGATAATTCCCCTTATCCTGCACCCTATTTTGCCGACGTATTTTCATTTTCGCCCATTAGCACACAGTATATTCGCTTTGATATGTCGGCATGCCCTCAGCAGCCAGCCAACTATACTAGTTGTGCAATTGGAGAAGTAGCTTTTCGTCAAGGTCAAAGTAATGTACCAGAGCCTTCAGCTATTACTCTATTGGGTCTTGGTTTAGCTGGAATTGGATTTTCAAGGAAAAAGAAAACAGCATAATCAATTAATTCAACTTTTCCAAAGCCTCAGTATTTATTGAGGCTTTTTATGCCTAACGAATAAGGTTAGATTGTATGAGAAACGAACCACAATATGAACCGTTTGTTGGACGAATCCAATCTTTAAAAATCAATTTTATGTTATAGCTATGAACCTAAATAAATAGTTAACCTTCCAGAAATCAGAATTCAGCATAAACAACCTACAGTTTCGACTTATTTTATTCTAAGCATTACAGAACAGCCGTAATTTATATTTCAAAAATAGATACACACTAAATAGCTGTTCAAAAATGGTGTCCATATAAATGGAAGTTAAGTTTTGTTTATCGATCAAAGAAATTAACCAAAAAAATCTGATCAAACAAAGCTTAAGTATAAATAATATTATAACGGAACTGAGTCGTCCTGTACGTCGACGGTTAAAAAAATCGTACAATTTAATAAAGATGGTAACTACAGAAGGCGGGCTGAAGCAATTTTACTCCTGCATCAGGGCTACAGTAGAAAACAGGTTTCCATTTACTAACTGCCATCCGGACAAGTATAAGAAAATGGGTACAATAGTATTATAGGGCTGCCATAATTTATATTAACTGAAGTGCAATTTGACACCCTCTGAAATTTTTCAATACACTAAATGATGACTGTCCACACATCTTCCCTCATTTATCACACTTTCATGAAATAGCATGTTTATGTGCTTAATTTATAAAATAGAAATATATATATCTATTTCAGTTTGATTTTTGTAGTGCTCAAAATCTGTTTTGTAGGCTCTTTTATGCTCTGATTTTTCGTTACTAAAGTAATCCCATACTTTCCCCCAAGTTTCTATTACTGCTTGCACTCGCACTTTATCATCAGGCGATGCTGCTTTTCCCTCAAAAACTAAATACCTTCCTTTCTGGATAAAAACTTTCTCAAGAGAATTATTAGCTTTTTCTATTCCTGCCAGTACATTAAATTCACCATTAGCATCAGACTCATAGTTATAATAAACACCATAGACCTTTTCACCACCTTGATAATTAACAGAAACTTCACTGAAAAATTTTTGCCATGTTTTTCCTATTTTAGCCGTTTCAGGATTCATTTCGTTTGTATTAGTTGTTCTTACCGATATTCCATATATCTGCTTTTCATCAACATCTTCAATTCTCATAGTTTCTCCATGTTATCAACAGTCTTGCATATAACACTGCTTTTGGTTGTCCGAGTAGAGTATTACAGGACAGCCTCAATTTATTACTTTTTGTTATAAACAGAACTTCAAAATAAGGATAATTATTTTAATAATAATTTATATTCTGACTTTTATTTTATGGCTGGCCAATAATTTGATAATTTGTTGTTGGTTAAATTTTTAATCTCTAACTTAAATCCTTTATTAGATTAAAAGCGAGAATCATTTTCACATGGCACCCCATCAAAATCACCATCCATCTTTGTATTTGGACAATTCCTTATAAAAAACACAGCCTCTGCTCTGGAACTCATTTGGCTACAATATTGCCTTCCATCACATTTAAATCTTGATGTTACATGATTTTTTGATTTATTATTTTTATAGGTTGTACCTGGAACTACTGTTAGTGAACCTTTAATCGGTTCAAATTTCTCACATACAGTTCCTTTTGGTATGCTTCCATATATAACATTACCATCTTTTGTTATACATTTTACTTGTTCTTCTAAATCAGAAACAGTTACCGAACTATGCATAAACGAAAAACCATTTTGTTTATAAAGTAAATTTCCGTACCATCCAACCATAAGAACGGTGATAATTAAAATAATTTTTCGCATCTCTATTTTTCTTTATTCTAAACATTTGAGTAAACCAGTAGTTGTGATTTTGTGCCAATCTGGTTGAATGATTGGTTAGTGCATTCATAGTCAAATCTGCAATAATGCATCCCGCATTTGCATGTAAGCAATTAAAAATTCAAATAACATTCTCCAAAATAGCTCCATAAACAGAAACGCTATTACAAAAAATATTATTAGTTTTGTTTTCTGCTTTCTATCTAATGATTTCCATATTATTTCCTTACCACCTTTATATGCACTATTGAGCAATTCATATTTTTGTGTAAGCCAGGTAAGCAAAAGCCAGATACAGATAGGCAGTATAAGTGCTCCAAGGTAATAAAAAACTATTAATGCCTCGGTGCTAATAAAACTTTTAAATGTAAGAAAATCCATAATGCCCATTTAATTGAGCTCTTGGTCAAGGAAAGACGCTGTTAAAATATGATGACCTTGACCAACACTCAATACTTTTTAAAAAGTCGCATAGACCAATTAATCCAATTCAAATTCTTGTTGGGCTAACTATTGAGGTTAACCTCATACGGACTTTGGTATTCTTTTTTTACAGTTCCAGAAAACTTGATTTACTGTTATTTTTACAAATCTTTTTGCTGTTGACCATTGTTCTTTATAACTATCAAGATCATTTAAAATCTCAGCATGACCATTAACTCGCAAACGTAATGCTGAAGGGAAATCAATAAACAGCATTCCTATTTTTGGATTAATTAATAAGTTTCCTAGTGAATTATACATTTTGTTTCCGCTGTAATCAGGAAAAATAAGTGTTTTATGATCTATTACTATAACCGCAGGTTGTTGCTTACCCTCAAAATTTTCTTCTGTTCCCTTAAAACTACAATCACAATTTCCATCATTGTCAGATGTTGAAATAAAAAAGAAATCTCTTCCCTCAATAAAAAAAGCCTTATCTTCATCAATGGTTTCCCTGTACAAATGATTAACTGCAGAAACAGAACGATCTGACCATTCAGTTTTCTTGTTATACAATGTCTGGGCTTCAAGTTCACCAGAATGAAATATTTCAGTAATTTTTCGGTTCATTTTCTATAGCCCAACGACAAGGGTAACTGGCTGGCAATGAAGCCCAGCGGAATTGCCAGTCCATGTTGATCCGCTTGTTATGTTTTGACAGTATAGTTAAGTGACAATGTTTGCCATTTAAAGGCGATAGGATCAGCATAGAAAACCTCAATATCTTTTTCTTGCCAATTCATATACCGAAGTATTACATCACCTTCTATTTGATATTTCAGGATATTCAGTATCAGCAGTTGAAAACCCTGTTTCTATTAGTATTGCTATTTCCATGTTTTACTAAACATAACAGGTTTAATATCCAGAATCTTAAATATTGAGATATAACGATTCCGGCTTTCTCCATTTCTATAATAAAACAGCCATAATTTATGGTAATGCATGCATCAATAAATAGATACACACTAATTATACGGCAGTGCTTCTCTAACGCCTGAATTATCTTTCAGTCGGGAAACTTCACGACAGTTTGAACTGAGCAGCAGGCCTTCTCGATAGCAGTTCATGGCTTCGACGGAATCATCGAGTTGTTGTTCATAGAGTTCGCCCAGTACCTGGTAGGCTTCTGTGCTGGGGGATACTTTAATGCTTTCGAGCAGGTAGTCTCTGGCCTTGCCCCATAGCTGGTTATAAATGCTTAAACGGCCCAGGGTCAGCAGCAGTTCGGCACTGCGGCCGTTATCACTGAGCCAGGATTCGGCGGTTTCCAGTTGTTTGGCAACGTCTTTTTCTCTGGCCTGACCATAAAGCAATATCAGCGGTGCATACCAGTGATGTTTGATGCCTTCCTTGATCAGCTCAATGGCTTCTTCTTCCTCGCCGACGGACAGCAATAACTGGCAGTAGAAATAAATCATGTCCGGTTCATTCTGGGTCTGTTTGGGCAGACGTTTCCATAGTGCTTTTAGTTCACCCAGATTTTTTTCCTGCAGTGCCTGCTTCATCAGCTGCTGAATAAGGGATTTTTCAAACTTGTTGATCAGATGGGGTTCAAAAATATGGTTCTTTTTCAGTTCCGGCAGGAGCTCTTCCAGATCCTTCCAGCTATTTAGCTGCTGGTAAACAGAAAACAGCATTTTTAACATCTGCTTATGTTTTGGCACCACGGTTCTCAGGTGCATTAAAGTGGCCAGCGCCTGTTCGGGCTGACCGTCTTTTATCTGCAGTTCGGCCTGGGTCAGGCCAATGGCAATATCAGCGCTGGGATCGCTTTTGTGCGCCTGCAGCAGGTAATTATCACGCCGGCGCTGCTCACCTTCTTCCTGTGCTGCCCGGGCGGCGGCCAGGTAATTTAAAATGGGCATACCGCTGCGGTTGGCGCTTTTACGCAGGTGCTTTTCTGCTTCCCGCCAGTTGCCTTCGGCCAGTTCTATATAGCCGCGGTTGCAGTTCTGGATAGCCTTTATAGTATTACGGTTATGCGCCCAGCTGGATACCTTGCCGGGAAACTTGATGGTTTTAACCAGCAGATAAACCAGCAGTAAAATGGCCGCAATAATTGCGGTCAGAACACTGATTAAAAAGACCAGGGTGCCTTCCACACTCCAGTCACCCCGGCTCAGCAGGGCGTAGCCCGGATCTTCTTTAGCCAGTAAGGCAATATAGGCGGCCGCAATGAGAAACAGCAAAGCATAAAACAGCAGTCTGATCATGATTTGCCCTCTTGCTGTTTTTCAAGTTCTTTCTGATAACTGCGCAACAGCTTGATCGAGCGCGATATATCCGGCATGGTACTGGTAATATGCATTTTCTGCAGTTTGCTCAACTCATTTATAGTCTGACTGACTCTGGGCACCTCCGTATCAAAATAGTCCTGTAGCCATTGAACCGTTTCCTGCAAACTGTCACTGAACAGATTCTGCTGTCCCATTAATAAGGCTCTGCGGGCCGTTTCCAGTTTTAGCTGCAGATTCTGCTGTAAAAAGAACTGTTCTTTAGGGGTCATCAGGGGTTTGGGTTTTTCATCCAGCTTGCGAAATACCACCAGGCTGCGCAGTTCTTTTAAAAAGGCCTTACTGGCCTGTTCCACAGTCACTTTGTCTTCAGCGGCTTTTTTCTCCACCAGATCAGCCACTTTCTTTTTACTGTCAATCTGAGCATATTTAATGGGCAGTTGCGGTACCGCTTTGATAATACTGGCCAGACTGGCCGACATACCGACAATATCCGGCTGCTGCAGGGCTTTAAGGGTCTGGATTTCATCACGGATCTGAGTTCTGGTTTCAATGCTACCCGGATCGCCGGTATCCAGTAGACGAGCATCGGCGGCTTCCAGCGCCGCTATAGCTGTAGCGACATCATGCTGCAGTTTCAGGCTATGGTTGGCCACCAGTAATAAATACTCGACTTCTTCCAGTACCCAGCCAATGCGTTCCCGGCCTTTCTGTTTAAACAGTACCTCAATGGACTGCAGCATCTGCTGATTGCTGACTTCCAGTTTTTTAGACAGGGCTTCTGTTACTTTCTGCTGCTGGGATACCTGTGCCTGAAACTGCTGTTGATCTGAGCTGACCCTGGCCATTTTATCCGTCAGGTTCATCAGGCGGGCCTGCATATCACCACTGACTTTAGTACTGATTTGAGACAGATTATTGCGGATATTTTCCTGCTGCTGACTGACTTCTGCACGCACCTGTTCCAGCTTTTGAGACAGTAAAAAAGTAATACCGGCGGCGGCCAGTGAAATCACCACGGCCAGAAAAATAAAAGCCGTTGCTGCACCTGAGCCTGACTTTGCCTGTTCTGTTCCACCGGTTTCCTGCTCCTGTTGCGGATTATTAGCTGCCTGTTGGGCCATTTGTTTTTCCATACCTGTTCTCTTGGTTTTTATGTTTTTTTAGGGGTACCTTATTTGCAACCTCTGCAATCCCTCCTTCTGAAGAAGGGGGGAAGGTAGTATGGCTAACTTAATTTGTCATTTGAAAGCCATTTGAGCACTGCATCAAACAGTGCTTTATCTGATGCTTTTTCTGCTATTAATATATCGTCCCTAAAGCCGGCATCACTGGCGGCACGGGACATTTTTTCTGTTACCACCACCAGCGGCTTCTGCCATAAGTGCTGTAACTGCGCTTTATCCAGATGCTGCTGACACAGCGTCAGCAAATTATTCAGTGCTTCATTACTGGTTAGAGTGATAATATCCGCCTGCTGTGTCCATATCCGGTTAAACTCAGTGTTTGAATATTCCGGCAGCACACGCTGGTAAACTTCAGCATAAGTGACCTCAGCACCCCGATGCCGCAGTTCATCGGCCAGCAGTTCCCGGCCGCCATTACCGCGAAATATAATAATTTTTTTCTGTTTTACCTTATCCTGCTGCAGTTCGCTATGGGCCAGCAGGGTTTCACTATTATACTGCCCCTGAGGCACAATATCCGCTTTTCGTCCGCTGAGTGCCTGTAATTTTCCGGCACTGGCCTGACCTATGGTGACCAGTTTAAGTTTATCAGGTATTTTGCCCTGGGCAAGAATAGCCTGAAAACCAAACTGTACCGCATTGGGACTGATAAACACGGCAAAATCATAGCTATCCAGGTTTTTAATTAATGCCTGCAGTTGATTCTTCAGCGGCACAATATCAATCACCGGCAGCCGGAGCGCCTGGCCGCCGTGTTGAGTTATCATATCACAAAGTGTCTGTGCCTGATGAGCCGGTCTGCTGACCAGAACCTTAATCCCGGCTAAAGAATGATCTGCCATATTTTTTATCATAAATTCTTCCGACTGAAGAATTTAAATACCTGTATATCATTAAGAGACTTATTGTAGCAAATGGCTGATGATTTCTCGCTATTTTACTCATTTTCCCACTATACTTTAACCATGATATCAATTGAAAATAAACACTATCTGCCCATGCAGGCACTATGTTTCCTGCTATTTTTGTTCGTCCCTGCACTGGGCTTTAATAGCGCGTTGGGCAATAATACCGTACAGGCCGACAACAGCAGACCAGAACTACTTTCCATCAGCGATGCCAGGCAGGAAGCAAAACTATCTGAACAACAGCATCTGCCCATTTTAATCATGTTCGGTACTGAAAGCTGTCCCTTCTGTCACCTGTTAAAAGAAGACTTTCTAATCCCTATGATTATTTCAGGTGACTATACTGACAGGGTCATCCTGCGTCAGCTCTATATTACGGACGACAGGGAGATTATTGATTTTTCAGGTCAGAAGATCAGTGCCGAAGCCTTTGCTCAAAGGTATAAGGTACGCCTGTTTCCTACCACCGTACTGGTGGATCACAGGGGACAGCCTCTGGTAAAAAATATAGTGGGAGTAACCACACCCTCCCTGTTCGGCGGGACACTGGATGATGCTATTGATGAGGCACGGGCGGTACTTAGAGGGGCCAGACCGCAGTAGCTGTTTTACAGTTTACCTTTAATACGTTTACGGATAGCAGACAGATGTCGGCGACTGACTTCCAGCCCCTCATCCAGCTGCAATAGTTTTAACAGGGTACGACCATCGGGCTGTTTGTGCAGACCTTCAATACGGCTTTTACGGATCAGGGCATTACGGTGAATGCGGATAAAGTCATCGGCAAATTCCTCTTCCAGCGATTTAAGAGTATCTTCAATAATGGTTTCTACCACCTGTCCGTCTTTAAGATATTTAACAGTGATGTATTTTTGATCCGCCAGAAAGCAGAGGATATCCGCAATGGGTATTAACAACAGGGAACTGGCCACCTGGGCGCTGATGTGAGTACGCAGCGGCACTTCCTGGTTTTGCTGACCAATATATTCCAGCTGCAGTTTGTTCAGACGGGCACCTTTTTCCAGAGCCTGCTGCAGTTTGTCCTTGCGAATCGGCTTAAGCAGGTAGTCCACAGCCTGGGCTTCAAAGGCCTGCAGAGCATATTCATCATAAGCGGTGGTAAAAATAATCGCCGGGGGATTATCCATGGTCATTAAATGCTGTGCCGCTTCCAGCCCCCCCATACCCGGCATGCGGATGTCCATCAGCACCACATCCGGCTCGGACTGGTTTACGGTTTCTACCGCCTGCATGCCGTTTTGTGCCTCTAATAATTCAAAATTATTTTCAATTTCCTGACACAGCATTTTTAAACGTTCTCTGGCCAGTGGTTCATCATCCACAATTAAAACTTTCATGTGACGTCCTTATTGTCATGTTTAATATAGGGGATGGTCAGCTTGACATAATAAATATCATCTTCCTCACGACAGGCCAGTCGCGCCTGGCCGTCATAATGGGTGATCAGGCGCTCACGGATATTATCCAGTGCCATCTTATTCCCCTGGCGATGGACCAGGTTCTGACTATTGGTATTCTGTACCGTCAGTACCAGCTGCCGGTTTCTGAACTGACCAATTACCTTTATCTCACCGCCGTTTATTTCCGGCTCAATCCCGTGAAATATGGCATTTTCCAGTAAAGGCTGTAATAACAGGGCCGGCACCATGGCATCTCCGGGTACACTTTTAACCTGCCAGCTGATATGCAGACGCTCACCCAGACGCTGTTTTTCAATTTCAATATAACGCTGACATAAGTCCAGCTCTCTGGACCAGGGGATCATTTCATGGTCGGATTTAAATAACATACGGAATAATTCAGCCAGGTCTTCAGTAATTCGCTCCGCTGTTTCAGGCCGGGTACGGGTCAGGCTGGCAATGGTGTTCATACTATTAAACAGGAAATGCGGGCGTATCCTGGCCTGCAGCAGCTGCAGCCTGGTACAGGACTCCGCTTCCATTTTGACCCGCCACTGATCCTGAATATAAAAATAGCGCAGGGCCAGGGCACTGATAATACCGCCTATAAGCAGATTATGTAAGAGAAACTCCCAGTGGGTCACCGAAACAATCATTTCTTCCATGGAATAGTACTGCAGGACAAAAAAAGTAGTTTCACTGATTAAAGTAATGGATAATAGCAGCACCAGATAACTGACTACCGCAGCGAACTGGTTGGAATAGCGTGTTAAAGCAGGCCGCAGCAGGCACAGGGAAGCACTGCCCACCATACCGTTCCATTGAATAAACAGGGAGATCAGGCCTAGATCATTCCAGCGCTGATGTTCCAGCCGCATGGGTGCCAGGGTAAGAATAAAGGCCAGCAGCTCACCAATAATAACTACGGAAAACACCATTTTCAGGGAACAGAAATTCGGCAGAAACAATGAAGACTGTTCACTGTTATCCTGATTTAACCTGGGGATATCCGTTTTTATTTTCTGCATGAGTGATCTGAATGATTTACTTTTTACTACTGTTATCTGCTCATTAGTGTCCATCCGTTTATTTAGCTTTTAACTTCCCCCTTTGAAAAGGGGGAAGTTAAAAGCAGAGCAATTTTCGGATGGAAACTCATTAAACCCATCTTAGTATATTGCATGTATAAATTCAGTGTACCAGGCCATAATTTGCCATGCTTTAGCATGTTTTCTACCTGAATGGCCTATAAATACTGATAAAAGGCAGGAAGGCTGATTAATTATTCACTTACGTTTATAATAGCGCCTCATTCCCGAAACTTTAATGATAAGCAAACAAATTCATATTATGTCTGATACTGCCAATAACACCAGCACCACACCACAGGCTGAAAAACCCTGGAACGGCCGCTTTACTGAACCCACCGATGCCTTTGTTGAAGCCTTTACCGCTTCGGTTACTTTTGATCAGCGTATGTACAACCAGGACATTGACGGTTCCATTGCCCATGCCAGAATGCTGGCTCATGTGGGAGTACTCACAGGTGAGGAACGCAATCGTATTATTGACGGGCTGGAACAGATCCGCACTAAAATTCGCAGCGGTGAATTTAACTGGTCCATCAGGCTTGAAGATGTGCATATGAATATCGAAGCAGCTCTAACCGATCTGATTGGTATTACCGGTAAAAAACTGCACACCGGCCGTTCCAGAAACGACCAGGTGGCCACCGATATCCGGCTGTACCTGCGCGAAGAAATTGACCATATTATAGCTGAACTGAAACGTTTACAAACGGCCCTGATCGACCTGGCTGAACGGGAAGCAGACACCATTATGCCTGGCTTTACCCATTTACAGACAGCTCAGCCTGTTACTTTCGGTCATCATATGCTGGCCTGGTTTGAAAACCTGGAACGGGATCGCAGCCGTTTTATAGATTGCCGTAAGCGGGTTAATGTTATGCCCCTGGGCGCGGCGGCTCTGGCCGGCACCACCTATCCCATTGACCGGGAATTTACGGCCCGTGAGCTGGGTTTTGAAGGGGTCTGCCAGAACTCTCTGGATGCCGTCAGTGACCGTGACTTTGCCATTGAACTGACCGCCCATGCCGCCCTGTTAATGACCCATTTATCCCGTTTTTCTGAAGAACTGGTATTGTGGGCATCGGCTCAGTTTAATTTTGTGGAACTGAGCGACAGCTTCTGTACCGGCTCATCCATTATGCCGCAAAAGAAAAATCCTGATGTACCGGAGCTGGTACGGGGCAAAACCGGCCGGGTTAATGGCCACCTGATCAGCCTGCTGACCCTGATGAAAGGCCAGCCGCTGGCTTACAACAAGGACAACCAGGAAGACAAGGAGCCTTTATTCGACACAATCGATACACTCAAGGGCAGTTTAAAGGTTTATGCCGACATGATGCAGCATGTCAGTGTTAATAAGGAAGCCATGCGCGAAGCGGCCATTCGAGGTTTTTCTACCGCAACGGATCTGGCCGATTACCTGGTTCGGGCAGGAGTACCATTTAGAGATGCCCATGAAGTGGTGGGCAAGGCGGTACGTCTGGGAGTGGATAGTGGGCGTGATCTGGCGGAAATCTCTCTTGAAGAACTGCAGCAGTTTTCGGACCAGATACAGGTCGATGTATTTGAAGTGCTGACACTGGAAGGATCAGTTTCAGCCAGAAATCATCTGGGCGGAACAGCACCGGAACAGGTACGTGCAGCGGTTAAGCGGGCAAGGAAAAGGATTGCTTAATCACACAATCCCCTCTTTATCCCCTTTCTGCCATATACAGGTGCCTGAGGCGGAGAAGGGGAAGTTCCAGATTAGAGTTTAATCGACAGATTCAGGACTGATATTATCAGCAGCACGGGTAATAAACAGGCGTACATCATCGCCTTTCTGCCACTGGCTGATACCATAGGAAATATCAATTTTATCGGCCGCCAGGCTTTGCAGACGCTCTTTCAGTTTCCTGACCAGCACTTCCGCAGACTCATAAACGGTTTCAGGCAGTAACAGCACAAAATCATAACCATCCAGGTGACCGACAATATCAGCCCAGCGCATCTGGTCTTTTAGTAGCTGGCTGATCATCAGGCGAACCTGTTCCTGCTGCTCCTGAGAAGTCTCCGATTCGCCATGATAATGAATATTCATCAGGATTAGTGACAATGGATTGTTATAACGGCGGCTGCGGGACACTTCCGAACTGAGGGTCTGAAACATACTGTGATGACTGAGCATGCCGGTCACCGGATCATGAGACATCTTGTGTGACAGGGTGTTTTCCAGCTGCAGAAGCTGCTTTTCAGTCTCAATCAGGGCACTGACATCATTATAATAGCAGACCGTTAATTCCTGCTCTTCTGTCGAGTCTTCGTTTAACGGTTCCTTAATCTTCATTACATCCTGCAGCTCCAGCCATTTATCCAGAATACCGGCAAACAGTTGCACACGATGGGCCTCTGTCACAATATCTTTCAGGCAGGGCTCTTTCAGCTGCTCCTGTGACAGACCAACTAACTGTTCCCGCTCAAGGCCCAGGTAGTCACAAAAAGACTGGTTGATCCAGTAGATCGACTTATTTTGATCCAGAATAATTATAAAAGACGGACTATTTTCAAGTAATTTTAAACACAGGGGTTTATTCATATTAGACATCTCTTTCTCCTGTACAGCTCGGATTCAGGTGAAATTTGTTATCAGGCTATCCTGCCATTTCTATTTATTTTGGGGATTACTGCTATAATTTTAGATTATTAACAGCATCTTTGCCACCTAAATATAATCAGCACCCTTATAAGCCGCTCAATATGCCGCACAGCAGTACAAAAGCAAGCCAGGACAGGCGGGATCAGTTTCCACAGGATGGCTTTCATTATGAAAAGTATGATTTTAAAAAGATCCTGCGTAAATTCCTGCACCTGAACAGTATCCGTCTGGATCGGACCAAGGATTCACTGACCACCCGGCAACTGGACTTTTTAGAGCTGCTGCCTTTATTGTTTCATATAAACCATCCCCTGCTGCCCGGTTTTGTTTCCAGCCAGTGCCCCACCGGCATTCCGCGTTACAACCCTGACAAGGACACCATTCGTCAGGCACGACGACTGGCCAAATCATTTGAGTATAAACGCCGGGCCTACCGCCAGTATGATATTTACGCCCTGTATTTTATGGGCAGCACCGGCACCATTGCTTATTCAGATAAAAGTGACTTTGATGTCTGGGTCTGTCACCGGGAGAATTTATCTGCTCTGGAACTAAAAGAACTGCAGCTTAAAACTGAACGTATTACTCAGTGGTGTAATAAGTTTAGACTGGAAGTGAATTTTTTTCTGATCAATACCACACAGTTCCGGCAGGGAAGGATTGATCAATTATCCACTGAAAGCAGCGGCACCACCCAGCACCTGTTATTACTGGAAGAGTTCTACCGAACCTCAATTTTACTGGCCGGCCGCTATCCCGTCTGGTGGCTGGTACCGCCGGAGTATGAACAGCAGTATGAGCAGTACGTTAGCAGAGTTACTCACAAACGTCTGATTAATGAGCAGGACAACCTTGATTTCGGCACCATTAATAATATACCGGCAGAAGAATTTTACGGTGCCACATTGTGGCATATCTATAAAGGCATTGACTCCCCTTATAAATCCATTTTAAAGCTGTTGTTAATGGAATGTTATGCCAGAGAACATCCTCATATGGATCTGCTCAGCATGCGTTTTAAACGGGCTATTTATGATTCGGTTGCTGATAATACCGATCTGAATGTCGATACTATCGATCCCTATATTATGATGCTTGAAAAAATTACCGAGCATCTGCGCCATGAAGATAGTATGAACCGTCTGGAACTGGCGCGCCAGTGTCTGTATCTGAAAGTTAATGAATCCCTGACTCATTTAAAACATTCATCAGCTCACCAGTGGCGGCAGAACATTATGCTTGAGCTGGTCCGCTCCTGGCACTGGAAACGCACCAAACTTGTGTCTCTGGATCGCCGAGCCCAGTGGAAGATTGATGAAGTTAAAAGTGAACATAAAAATATTATTGATGCCCTGACCTACAGCTACCGGAAACTGTCTGACTTTTTCCGTTACCAGAATCAGACGGTGCGCATCAGTAAACGGGATCTGCATATTCTTGGCCGAAAGCTCTATGCCGCTTTTGAGAAAAAAGCCGGAAAAATTGAGCTCATTCATCATGACAGTGAAATTAATCTGCTGGAAAGTCATATTTCTCTGCACCCTGTTGTTCAGGATGAAGGACTGCACAGTATCAGCGAAGTGGACGGCTGGGCCATGTATATTGGCGCCTTCAGCCAGGTGGACAACAAAACTCCGTCACCGGTTAAAAAATCCACCAGCCTGGTTAAACTGCTGTGCTGGGGGTATTTTAACCGTGTTATAAACAGCCGGACTAATTTTGTACTCAATAAGGACATTGAGATTTTAACTGTGCGGGAAATCAAACAGATCGTGGAGACACTGGAGCAGACCTGGCCCAAGGCCTCACCGGGTTACGCCGGTACCGACGAACTGGTCAAACCGGCACAACTGGATTTAAATGTCCTGTTTCTCAATATCGGCCTGGATCCCTTTTTATTTAACCATCCCTCCGGTACCCAGATTGCTTCCAGACAGACCGATGCCCTCAATTTCGGCGCTCTGCATGAAAACCTGCTGTTCAGCATTGACCAGGTCTTACTGACCAGCTGGCGGGAAATTATGACCCAGAAATTTAAATATGAAACCGGTCTACTGGAGTGCATAAGCCATTATCTGAAATGGAATCATGAAACCGAACCTGCCCTTAACAGCCGCGTTCCGGCCCGGCCTACCCGGGTGTGCTGTTTTTCTTCGGTGCGTGGCGAAGCCATTTCCAGGCGCATCAGCCAGTTGTTTAACGAGATCCTGGACAGTTTTCATGGCCGTAAAAATGCCTTTTCAACCCGTTTTTTATTTACCATTGAAAAAAGTTTTTATCTTATCTGGCAGGACAAAAACGGTCCCCGCTACCAGAAAATCCCTGATACCAGAGAACTGTTCAGAGAACTGGCCTACCCCCTGCCGCACTATCATCGCCTGATTATAGACAGTGAATTTAATCAGCATAAGGTATTAAAACTGATCTATGCTCAAAACCGGGAGCATCATGTTCAGCTGTTTTACCAGAACCATCGGAAAACCACGGATATTTATATTATTGATGAACGCGGCTGTCTGTATCATCAGTCCACGGCCATGGAAAAAAACAATACTCATCTGAACCACTTTATTCTGTTCCTGGATTCGGTGGTCAGCCGGCTGAGCTTCAGCAGCAAGTTAGATGTCTATAATGATCCCTCAACGGACGATTTACTGCTGGACAGCACCGTGGCACTGGATGATCTTGAAGCACTGGATAATCTCGCTGAGGAGTTACAGCTGGAAGTCTTTGAAATTGAAAAGCAGGGCGGCCAGCTTAAACTCAGCGAACAGTTTTCCCGCCTGCAAAGTATGCCGGCCCGTTTTTTCCGCATCCAGGTGATTGCCGATATTAATGATGACGGCAGTCGGCGTTACCTGATTTATGCCAATGATAAAGAGTTCAGTTCTTTTGAATACGGCAGGGATGTTTATAAAAAAGTGGCACAAGAAGTGGTACAGGCACGCCGGGGCAATGAACGCTACCCCATTTACATTACCGACATTGATCTGTCCCAGGAACTGCGGGATTCTGAAAGCAGCCATGGCCTGCAGGTCACCCAGCTGCTCAAGTTCAAACAGGAAATTGAACGCCGGCTCAATCAGGCCATCAAGAACCTGTAAACCTAAATTAATCAGTTGAATTTTACTGGTAACAGACCCCCTCAATAATGCTTTCAATGTCTTTTTTCCAGCGATCAAAAATGACTTTAAGTTCCGGGTGCTCTTTTAAATAAGCAGGGCCCAGGAAGTCGGGGGACATGGCGGTTAGTACGGTTTCCTGTTCTTCAGCAAAAATGGCAATGGCCAGGGGCAGGTAAGGCACCAGCTCAGGGTATTTTTCCGGCAGTTCCTTGATTTCTTCCGGCTTACCAAAAAAAACCACCCGGTACTTGTCGGTTTTAAAGCCCATACCAGTCAGACCAATATCCACACGCTGAACAAAACTCAGTACATAGCCGGCTTTTTTTATTTCTTCCTGCAGGGCGCTCATGGTTTCCGGAAAAGCATCCACGGAACGTCCCATAATGAGTTTCTGGTGTTCTGCATAAGCAGCAGAGTATACAAACAGCAGTAATAACAGTACAGACAGGCTTAATTGCCTGAATCGGTTAGTCATGTTCATGGTATCCATCAGCATCAGTCAAATAGTGATTAATTTAGATTCGGTAAAAAGGAACACCTTAAAGCGTACTTTCTTCCAGCATGGCTTCGTATTTCTCAGACATAAATTCGCAGCCTTCTCTTAGCTCTGCGTTGTTAAACAGGGAACACAGGTAATTAGGATTCACTGTCATTACCAGTACCATATCACCCTTTTTCATAATCGTTGCCCGAAACGGCAGAAACATGCCAATTCGTGGATCAATGGATAAAACCTGGTTAAGAAAATTAAAGTTACAGAAATACACCAGGTACTGATTTTTGTTTTCCTGATCTTTTTCTACAAAGCCTCGATTAAGAGTCTGTTCACGAATATAACGGAAATTGTAGCCAATAGCCGCAGCCTTGATATTATCTATAGTTTCTTCCAGTGAATAGGAAGATTCATAAGTCAGCACCGCAGCACCGGGTTCATAATCATGATCATGCCCCAGCTTCACATCTTTACCCAGGGACCGTAAATAAGTGACAACATTGTCCACATCCTTTTCTGTCAGCCCCATGGAAGTGGCCGCCATCATGGGGGTAGATTCCCGACCGGTCATAATAATCCGCTTAATCATCTGATCCGAAGCCGCCGCCAGGAAAGCCGGATTACCAATGGCCGGTGCAATAATTTCTGCATCCCGGGGCCGTGAGAAGGTCACGCCGGTACCTTTACCGCCAATTCCGGCTTCACGATGACAATTAATACAGATTGAATTAAAAATCTGTTTACCTTTTTCCTTATCACCGACAATATGGGCCTGATCATATACCGGCGGCTTAATTTCCGGTTTCCAGCTGCGAATATATTTAATCAGGCTCTGCACCTGTACGTCACTGAGTTCATTAAATGACGGCATGATCCGGCCAGGACGTCCCAGGCGAATGGTCTGCTGCAGATATTTATCAGAGGTGGTTTTTAAAAAATCATCCAGGTTCAGCGGTATACCCACACCGCCGGTACCTTCACTGCCGTGACAGACCGAGCATTTTATCTGGAACAGTTCACTGCCCATGGCCAGGCTGGCCTGGTCACTATTGTCCGTTGCAGCCTGAGCATTACCAGCGGTCAGTAACAGGCTGCTGCCCAGTAAAAAACTCAGCCCGCAAAATATCCAGTTAAACTTAGTTTTCATATTCACTATTCCAGTTCAAGTGCTACCGGCTCACCTGCCTGTTCTGTCAGACAACGATTCAGAGCATCTATAAAGGCTTCGCCGCTGCGCTCATCAAGCCAGCCTTTTTCAGGATCATAATTAAAGTGAAAACCACCGGATTTAGCGGCCAGCCATAGCTGCATAGCGGCAATCTGGCGGCTGATAATGACCTGTGATTTATTGGGCAATATAATAGTCAGAATACCGGCTGAACTTTCATAATCAATATCCATCTCCAGTTCATCCAGCGCATCCTCAATCGACATAATAAGTTCGTCAATCTGCTGGGTAAATTCTGATTCTGTCATAACGCACCTGTTCTCTGAAAAACCTGTTAAAAACATATAGCTATAATTTAAAGCCATTAGCTGTAATTTTAAGCCATCATTTTAACGTGAGAGCTAAGTTATGGCTATAGCATTCCTCCTTGCATCTTGATTTATATCTATTAATATTAGAATTTATTGATATTTGTTTGTTTTATAGCTTATTTATCCGCTTTTTCAGATACCTCATGCACTAATACAGTGGTATGATTAACTAAAAGATTAAGGAGAACCCTATGTCCATTCTTGAACAGATTAACAATGCAAAAACCGAAGAAGAACTGTTTCAACTGATTGAAGAACATGTACTGGATATCGAAACCCCGTTAAGCTGGAAGGAAGAAGCTGAAAAACTGGCGCAGGATGGAGATACAGAAAAAGCAGAATTATTAAAGGCAGCCGAAGAGCGCTGGCATAATCTGGAAAAGCTATAAAAAAGGCGCCGCAGGTTTTATCCTGTTGCGCCCGGCATTACCAACTCATGATGGGGGGGGATTATCGTTCGTTGGTAAATCTCTTTACTGAAACTTTAGTTACTTAACTTTAGTTTCCAGTGAATCGCTCTTACCAGTATTGTCTTTCCAGGACAGTTTAACGGTATCACCCGCTTTACCACCTTTAAATTTGAAAGACAGGTATGGGTTTTTGGAGATAGCAACACCCCATTCTGCTTCCAGTACTGGTGCGCCATTGTGTTCACAAACGACTTCTTCAATAAAATGAGCAGGAATTACTTTACCTGTTTTTTTATCTTTACGTAAGCCGGTTTCCATTTTATGACTGATCAGTGCTTTAACTGTAACCACGCCATTTTTCGCTTTTGCGCGAATTTTAATTGAGCTTTTAGCCATTATTCTTTTCCTGTTCGTATTGGTTTAGAGTATCCGGTTAACTGACTGCCCGGCCTGCTCTTAACATATTTGTTATATCAATTATCAAATCGTGTTAGAGGTTATTGATTAACCGCCGCAACCACCAATTGTGACTTTAACTTCTTTTCTGGCGCTGTAGAATTTACCGCCGGATTCGCAAACTGCAATGATATTGGAAGTTTTGCCCATCTTGATACGAGTGGAAATAAATGCTTCAGATTTACCTTTCAGGTTGAACTTGGCAATCAGTGGAGTGCCGTTCTTTTCAGACAGAATGGTAATAGACTTAACATTGCTTAAGGTAGAGCTGATAGTAATAGGTACAACCGCACCGTTTTCTGCAATCTGAGGTGCCTTAATCTTAATCTTGTCACTGGCTTCAGTCAGTTCAGTACCGATAGCCCCTTTTAAAGCAGACTGTACGTCTTTAGCATCAAATGCTTTCTTGTTCCATGCAGCTAACACACTGCCAGGGACTAACAGACCACTTGAAGCGGCCAGAGCAATAGCACCTGTTGCCATAGTGTTTTTCAGGAAATGTCTACGTTGCATCTTTTATTCCTTCCTTTGTTGGTTGTTTTTTGTTGTACTTTTTATCGTACATTGTTATTTATACTTACTAATATTGCACTAATAATGCATCGACTATGCCAATTAACAAAAAACATTAGATATCAAAAAGATACATAAGATTAGATAAAACAGGTGCGCTAAAATAAAAGGCAGATTGCAAATTGACTGTGCAAATTGCAATCTGCCTTTTATTTTAGCCATTCAAGATTTTAGCGGCAGTAAAACCTTAAATGCAGCTCCCTGAGGCTCAGCATTTTCAACCCAGATCCGGCCTTTGTGAGCCTCTATAATCTGGGCACAGATAGCCAGGCCCAGACCGGTACCGCCTGCTCCGGTACGGGTACGGCTGGACTGGTTAAACTTATCAAAAATCAGTTCTTTTTCTCCATCGGGCACACCCGGTCCCTGATCCTGAATGGTCATTTTGATCGAGTCATGGTTTTTTTCACAGATAATGGTAATTTCCGATCCCTGTGGTGAGAACTTAATAGCATTACCCAGTAAATTACGGATCAACTGCATGATTCTGGAACTGTCACATTGAATATACAGTTCATTTTCCTCTGAAATAGTAGTAACCCGGATATTTTTATTTTCATACAGACTGCTTAATTCTGACACCACACTTTTAATCAGGAGATACAGGTTATACTGCTTAAAAAACAGCTCCTGACTATTGGATTCCAGACGCGCCAGATCCAGCAGATCATTAACCAGGTTTAACTGAATTTCTCCGGAATAATGTATTTTTTCCAGGTAACTGCGGATTTTTTTATTATTCACCTTACCCAGGCGTTCTATTCCAAACTGGCTGAAACTTAAAATCGAATGCAGCGGCGTTCTTAATTCATGGGACATATTAGCCAGAAATTCACTTTTTGCCCTGTCCGCTTCTTCAGCACGGATCCTGGCACGGTTCAGATCTTCGGTTTTTTCATCCACAAGTTCCTGCAGATGATCCCGGTGCTGACGGACTTCTTTCTGTTGTTGTTCAATGGTCTGAATGGCCTGATAAAGCTCATCACTGCGTTGTTCAAGCTGCACCTGCTGGATCACCCCGGTTTGAAAATCCATAGAAATACGCCGTGACTGCATGATCACAAATGATAATAAAAACAGCGTCATAGACAGGAACAGATAAGTATTTGACACTCCTTCCACGCCCAGCAGAATATAAACCGACATTATGGGTATCCATATCAGCAGAATAAACTGCACAACCACTCTGAAATAAGAACCCAGGGTGGCCTGGGCACCCGCTGTTGTCGCAACACAGATAACCAGCAGCAAATGACTGAACTCACCCAGTTGATTAACATGGATCATCATGGCAATGCTGATACCCCACAACAGGCCTCCCAGGAGTGTCAGCACGTAATAGAAATTTAAATAGGGTTTATATTCATCTTCCCCTGCAGCAGACAGCCTTTGGGCAATGCTGACACGCAGTAAACTCACCAGAAATAACAGCGCAATCAGCAACCAGTAAGACCTGAAAAACCGCTGGGCTTCCGGGATAGCAACATATAAACTGCCCATAAGTATAATATAAACCAGTGGGGAATATTCGGCCCGGGCACCAAAGCTCTGAGCAATACGATGCCGAACAATTTCAAACTGCCTTGCGGTCAGGTCTCCAGCTCTTGAGGTATCAATATAAAACGGCGAAAGCTGCACGATAATTTAGCATTCCTCTTCAAACATAATACTTTTACTCATCGTATTCTTTCAACTTACGCCAGAGGGTTGATTTATTAATACCTAAAATGGCCGCAGTCTGTTCCCGGTTATCATTATTCGCCGCCAGTATTTTTAAAATATAGCGTTTTTCCAGCTCTGCCAGGGTGGGCTGATCAGCATCAATCTGTTCCCCTGTAGTCTGTCCCGGTGCATCCACGGCATTGGGAATGGCTTCCAGATGCAGTATTTCATTATCAGATAATGCCACGGCCCGCTCAATAATATTACTCAGCTCCCGCACATTTCCCGGCCAGTGGTAGCTCGTTAAAAGCTTAGTGGAAGCTTTATCAAAGCCTTTTATATTTCGGTGATACTTTTTTGCAAAGCGTTTAATCAGCGCTTCAGTGAGTAAGGGCAGATCCTCCAGACGGGAACGCAGCGGCGGTACCTGGATATTAATTACGTTCAGACGATGATACAGATCATGACGAAATTTACCTTCCTGCACCATTTTATCCATGGGCTGGTTAGTGGCGACCACAAAGCGCACGTCAATATCTATGGTTTCCAGACCCCCCACCCGGGTGATCTGCTGCTCCTGCACCACCCGCAGCAGCTTGGTCTGCATATTGTCAGAAATATTGCAGATTTCATCCAGAAACAAAGTACCTCCGGAGGCGGTTTCCAGCAGACCTTTTTTCTGCCTGTTAGCACCGGTAAAGGCACCTTTTTCATAACCGAATAATTCACTTTGCAGTAAGCTGTCGGTCAGCGCACCACAGTCAATAACGATAAACGGTTTATCTGACGACTGGCTCTGAAAGTGAATGGCACGGGCCACCAGTTCCTTACCGGTACCCGATTCCCCTTCAATAATGACATTACAGCGAATATCCGCAATTTTATCGATAATATCGTACACTTTCTGCATATTACCGCCGGTACCAATCATCCGGTAGCGGTCGTCCTGATCCTCACGGGCTTTCAGGCGCTGTTTCAGACGGTAGTTTTCAGCCTTAATCCGGGAAACATTCAGAGCCTTGTCGATAGTGATTTTCAGCTCTTCAATATCAAAGGGCTTTTTAATAAAATCCGTAGCGCCCAGACGCAGTACTTCAATAGCATTATCCACAGTAGAATAAGCAGTGATCACAATCACCGGGATCTGTTTGTCCACAGCCCGGATCTGTGCCAGCACCTCAGAACCGGTCAGGTTCGGCATCTGCATATCGGTGATCACCAGATCCGCCCCATGGGCATTAAAATAGTCCATGGCTGCAAGCGGATCCTGGAAAATACGGCAGTCATAACTGTCTTCCAGGTAACGCTCCATCAGGCGGCCAGCCTTGGGCTCATCGTCAATCAGTATTAGTTTCTGTTTCATACTTTTTATTTACATACTCAATAGTACATACTTAATGCTACAGGTTTAGTGGATAACCGGTAATGTTATTCTTACCAGGGCACCGCCGTCTTCGGCATTTTCAATATTCAGTTCACCTTTATGGTTCTGAATAATACCCAGTGCAATGGACAGACCCAGGCCAGTACCCTTACCGACACTCTTGGTGGTAAAGAAGGGATCAAAAATCTGATCCATAACCTCTGCATCAATACCGGGGCCATGGTCCCGAATGCTTATTATCATCACATCATCATCATCATGCTGCAGACTCAGTTCAATACTGCGTTGAGTACATTGTGCATCTGCACAGGCCTGAATAGCATTGAGTAAAATATTCACCAGAGCCTGCTGTAATTTACCCTGATCGCCCATAATCATAACAGATCCCCCACGCTCAACAGTATCCATACCCTGTAATTCAACCTGGGCACGTTTTGCTTCCTGGCGGATCAGCCCCTCCGTATTTTTCAGCAGGTCTGTCATATTAATGCGGGTAAATTCTTTATCCGGGATCTGCCGGGCAAAACTCAGTACTCCCTGAACAATTTCTGAAGCCCGAACCACTTCTTCATCCAGAGAGCTGATATCCTCCAGCATGTTTTTCAGGTATCGTGCAGACTGACGCTGCTCATCGCCGTCCCAGGTGCATTTTTCCAGATCCCGTTTGATTAAACGGGACAGAGAACGGATATTGTTCAGCGGATTATTGATTTCATGACCAATACCGGCGGCCATCTGTCCCAGACTGGCCAGTTTGGCATTTTGCACCATCATGTTTTCCGCCCTGATCCGCTCCTGCTGCTCCTGTTCCAGTTTTTCTGCCATATAGATAAAGGATGCAGACAACTGCTGCATCTCATCAATATCACTTTTCACCGGTTCAGGCCGACTGCCGTCTGCATAAAGTTTAAGGTTTTTAGCCAGGTGCATAATCGGTGTGGAAATCGCCCTGGAAGCAAAGTGCGCCAGAAACAGGCTACTAAAAGCCGCTATACTGGCCAGCACCCAGATCCCGACACGAATGCGTTCAAAGGGTTTGGTATAGGCTTCATCATTAACCTCACTGGCAATGAGCCAGGAGGTCAGGGAATCCGGATAGGGAAAATACTCGATATAATAGTAATGAGAGCGACCATTGCCAGACGCCACTGAGCCAAAGGGCGATTCCAGAAACGCATTCCACAGCCGCCCATCTTCAATCATCTGGATATTTTCAATGGTGGACTTTAAATGGGCAAAGCGCAGCAGGGTTTTATCGTCATACAGGATCTGACCATTGCGCACCCCATTTTCTTCATCAATTTCGGCAATCAGCAACTTACCGTTATACAGCCGGGCCGCCAGTTCCAGCAGTTGATCGATATTAGAGCCGCTGATCGTCACGGCCAGATAGCCCACCCGCTCACCTTTATAGATAAGGGGCACAATACCATCAGGGATAACGAGATTATTTTCCGTTCCCATTTCATCACGAGTCTGCGGCAGTTCGATAAAGCTGACATTGTTTTCCGGTAATTCTGCCAGGTACCTGATATGCTCAGGCAGAATAATTTCCCTGTCCATAATGGGATAGGGATCAAAACCTTCATAGCGGGTAATACTTTCATGGCCGGAGCGGACTTTTAACAGCGTATTACCACGGATATCCAGCACCCTGAAGGTATCAAACAGAGAAATAACCGACTGATATTGCTGCAGAAACTCACTTAATATTTTAAGTCTGTCAGCATACTGAGGATGGCGCTGGCCTCTGGCCGCAGCCTGAAGCACCGGCAGAAACTGCTGCACCGGCCTGGATTCTGTCAGCTTTAAAATCAGTTTCTGCTCCGTCTGCAGACTGCGGGTAATTTCTGAGGAAATATTTTCCAGAGAGCGCAGAATATCCCTGGCCGCATCTCCATGATACAGATTCTGCACATAATAAGTGGCAAACAGTCCCAGAGCCGTTGCCGGCAGCAGTGTCGCCAGAGTCACCCAGCGGAAAATATAGGATTTTAATTTCACAGTCTATTTTTTTATTATATTTTTAACGTTCAATGACAGTCATTATATATCACCCACTCTATTATCCCTACAGGGCCGGATCATACTTTGGTTAAAATATGTTCAATTTGAAATTTATAACCTCTGAGTTTCCATTGACCTTGCTTCTTGATGAGAATCATTAAAAGTATGCTCCCACCCTGATTATCCCTAAAACCTCATATTCACTTAAATCGATTTACGGTATAATGCGCAATTTCAAACATTAATAACAGGTATTCTTATGAAATGGTGTCGTGCAGAGCTGGTACTTTATCTGGTTATTGCTATTCTGGGTATTGGCAGTATGCTGAGTGCCTGCGGTCAGAAAGGCCCTTTATACCTGCCGGATGAAAAATCCTCCTCATATACTTCCGGCAACCACGCGCTTAAATAAAGAATCAGCATGGATTATTTTAACTACCACAAAGGCCGCCTGATGGCCGAAGATAATGATGTCGCCTCACTGGCTCAGCGTTACGGCACCCCGCTTTATATTTATTCCCGCGCCACCCTGGAACGTCACTGGCAGGCATTTGATACTGCCCTGTCCGATCGGGATCATCTGATATGCTATGCGGTAAAAGCCAATTCCAACCTGGGTGTGCTCAATCTGCTGGCACGAATGGGCAGCGGTTTTGATATTGTCTCGGTCGGTGAACTGGAAAGGGTCCTGGCCGCCGGTGGCAGCCCGGATAAAATAGTCTTTTCCGGTGTTGGTAAACGCACAGATGAAATTCAGCGTGCCCTGGAAGTGGGTATTTACTGTTTTAACCTGGAATCTGAAGCTGAAATTGAACGTATTAATGAGGTAGCACAGGATATGGGTGTGACGGCACCGGTATCCGTGCGCGTCAACCCTGATGTGGATGCCAGAACTCACCCCTATATTTCCACCGGCCTGAAATCCAACAAATTCGGTATTCCTATTGAAAAAGCCCTGAGCGTTTATCAGCATATTGCTCAGCATAAACATCTGGAAATTGTCGGTGTCGACTGTCATATCGGCTCCCAGCTGCTGGAAATTGAGCCCTTTATTGATGCTCTGAACCGGGTACTGCTGCTGGTGGATGAGCTGCGCAAAAAAGGTATTAAGCTGCATCATCTGGATCTGGGCGGCGGCCTGGGCATTCCTTATAATGATGAAACCCCACCTTCTCCCTCTGAGTATGCCCAGGCGATTAAAAAGGTACTATCCGGACGCAGACTCAAGCTGATACTGGAACCCGGACGGGCTATTGCCGGTAATGCCGGTATTCTGCTGACACGGGTGGAATTTCTAAAACTGGCTGATGATCCCGAAGGTAAAAACTTTGCCATTGTCGATGCTGCTATGAACGATTTAATGCGTCCTGCTTTATACCAGTCCTGGCAGGCCATAATCCCGGTTATTAAGCCTGAGGACAGCGTACCAGAGCGGATTTATGATATTGTCGGTCCGGTCTGTGAAACCGGAGATTTTCTGGGTAAAGACCGTGAGCTGGCCATTAAATCCAATGATTTACTAGCTGTCCGCTCAGCCGGTGCCTATGGTTTTACCATGAGCTCCAATTACAATTCCCGGCCCCGGGCGGCAGAAGTGATGGTGGATCAGGACAAACATTACCTGGTCAGGGAACGGGAAACTATTAATTCCCTGTTTAATAATGAATCCGTTCTGCCCTGATGGCAAAAAAGTCTGCTCAGGCCTTTACTGACCGGTCAGACTGTCCCTGCCAGTCCGGCCTGAGTTATGGTCAATGCTGCGGCCGCTTTCTGGAAGCTGCAGATAATAAGAATCCTTCTGTTCCTCAAACCGCTGAACAGTTAATGCGTTCACGCTATACCGCTTATGTGCTGGGTTATAGCCAGTACCTGTTAAACACCTGGCACCCACAATACCGTCCACAAACAATTGACCTGTCAGATTCCAGCCAGCAGTGGACTGGTCTTATAATTAAAGATACTCATAAGGGGCTGATGCAGGATGACAGCGGAGAAGTGCATTTTATTGCCCGTTACAAGATAAACGGCAAGGCCTCCCGCCTGGAAGAACGTTCGCAATTTGAAAAAATGGCCGGGCAGTGGTTTTATACTACCGGCCAGATCCTTTAAGCAATTCCCCCACTTGATAAATACTGCTGAACTCTGGATAATGAAGAGTTAGTCAGTCATATACTGGCACTAAAATATACCTACAATATCATTACTGATAGCAGCTTTATTACACAACTAAATTACATTACTAAATATTACATTACTAACCATAGACAAGAGTTATCCATGTTTAATATAAAAAATATAATCTTCATTATTATCTCAGCACTGCTGGCAGCACTGGCCGGACTGGCCCTGGATCAAATGGCCATTGGTGGTGCATTTATTAATCATCTTATCGTCGCACTTATTGCCGGTATTATTATCCTGCTGGCACTGTCTTTAAGCACACAGAATGCGCCACGTAAAACCCGCTCTGCTCAAAAGCCCACTATAAAAGCCAGCAGTCCCGCTGCGGCTCCAAAAATGGCCGGTGATCGTGAAACCGGCACGGTCAAATGGTTTGACACCAATAAGGGCTATGGTTTTATTACCCGCTCTTCCGGCGGCGATATTTTTGTCCATTTCCGCTCTATCAAGGGCAGCGGTTACCGCTCTCTGCATGAAGGTCAGAGTGTAGACTTTCTGGTAACCCAGGGTGATAAGGGCCCACAGGCTGAAGATATTCATGTTATTAAATAAAACTGTCTGATATTTCCGTTTTTTCAAAACCGGTTCTGAGATAATGTAAGGGGTCTTTTCCAGCTGTTACTACAAAAAGGATGAATCGGATCATGAAAAAAACATTTATTTTTGCTGTTTTATTTTTAAGCCCGGTTTTTTTACCTGCCGCAGATTCTGCTGTTCAGGAGCAGCCAGTACCTGCTTCTTCAGAACAGGCGGCTGAACAAAATAAGGTACAGGCCGATCAGACTGAAGAAAGTACCTGGGATAAGGTAGAGGACAGTGTTGTGGAAACTTCAGATAAAACCTGGCAGGCCACAAAACATACCTCTAAAGAAGTCTGGGAAGCAACAACAGAAATGTCTTCCAAAGCCTGGGATGCCACCAGAAGCGGTTCATCAAAAGCATGGCATGCAACCAAAGAAACCACTGGCGAAGTGTGGGAAGCCACTAAAGAAGGTTCAGAAAAGGCCTGGGAAGCTACCAAAGAAGCCGTGTCAGGCGAATAATTTTATTTTTGCACAAAATGTCATCAGGTTTGCGTAAAACGTCAATGACTCTCTAGCAAAAGAATCTATACTTGTACTCAACAAGAAGAAGAAAAAAATAATAATAAGAACGACACAAGCACACAACTTTAGGGGGGTTAAAAAATTACGCACGATTCCCTGTACATATTGAAATTCCGCGTCTTCAATATGAGTAGTTTATTTACCCCACCTTACTCTATTAAAGCCTGTTAAAGGCTTTTTTTTATGCCCTTTTTTCCAGCTCTCTTTTCTGATACTGCCCGGGTGATACCCCTGACCAGCGCTTAAAGGCCCTGGAAAATGAACTGACTTCTGAAAAACCCAGTAAGAAAGCAATCTCACTCAGGCAGTGATTATTGCCTCTCAAATAATCTTTGGCCATATCGGAACGAATATCATCCAGCAGCCCCTTGAAACGCACATTCTCCTCGGCCAGTTTTAACTGCAATTTACGCTTACTCATATTCAACTGCCCGGCAATGTCTTCTTCAGTCACCTTGCCGCAGGATAGCTGCTCAATAATTACCGCCTTAACCTGGGAAACAATATTGTCTGGCTGTAACTTGTTCAATGCCTGGATAATAGACTGATCCATCATTTCTGCAAACAGATGATCGGCTGCCGGAAGCCGCCGGGTAACATCCTCAATAGCAAAGGAAATACTGTCTTCAGGTGCATCAAATACCGGCTTACAGCCAAACACATCCAGGTATTTCTGCATCTGCTGGGGTTCTGAATGAACAAAGCTCACAGACTGTACCAACAGAGAATGGCCAAAATTCATTCGGCTCATGCATAACAGAGTGGCCATAATGGATTCGGAACGCACCTGAAACGCCGGGTTATGACTGGAGTACAGTACCGACACAGTATATAGCGAGTCCGTTTTTCTGGTTTCTATTTCATAGGCATTAGTCACAATATGGTGAAAACGGGTCAGGCGGTGGAAAGCCCGCTCCAGGGAAGAACTGGCCAGCCAGGCATAGCCCAGTGTACCCATTTGCGAGGGATGCCAGGTATCACGACCGGCACTCAGGCCCAGACAGGGTTCCTTAATGATATTTTGAGCATGATGCCATAAGGCAATTTCTATATAAGCATGGCAGCGTTTATTGCTATCCTGAAGATCCGCTTCCTGCAGACCAAAATTTTCAAATATAGGCTGGGGATCAATATCGTATTTGACCATAACATTCCATACCGTATTCAGGGTAGGGACATAAAAGTGATCCAGTGCTGACAAGAGAAACCTCAGTTCTACAGGAAAATTACAGGAAAAATAATTTGTTTGAATTATAAAGCTTTTTGGTGCTTTGTCGAAATTTTACTTCTCAGGAAGGAATAAAAGATTTTAAGAGCAGGGAAATAATTTATAAACCCGGTTCACATTTTTGCACTTTTTTTCCTAAATCCTACAGACAGGTTATAAATTTTAGACTTTATTCACAGTTAGAGATATTAAATTGAGAAGCTTGCTGCCATGGAACCAGCCACTATCCAGCCAGACAATACCCCCCCGGATTTTGAGCCGGCTTTTTATTTTACACATGTAAACAGGGGATTAAAACACAGGATCTCCATGAAAGCAGAATTTCTGCCGGAGTCCATGGCCTCTTTTTTTGAGTACCGGCTTAAGCAGCAGCCGAGTGATTTAATCTGCCATCTGCAGCGCATAGAGTTTTTTCTGTACCGCAAGCACCTGTCCCGATTATTTGCAGCCCTGTGCGACCTGTTTATTGTTCTGGAAGATTCCGGACATGCTCTGCGCCAGCGTTTATATGAGCACACTAAAAACATTCTGAATACCAGTCAGAGCACTTTTCTTGAACAGGCTTTAAGTAAGAAACTCGGCAACACCGATACCTTTTTACCCCAGGACTGCCTGTTTAAAAATACTTATGGTGACCTGCTGACTGACTTTGTAACGAACATGGACAGCAACATCGACAGTGAGGATATTGTAGCCACTGCAGATTCCTATATTGAAAACAGTCAGTTTGATGCGGCACTGGAGTACATGACAGAACATTTAAAACAGCAGCCTGATAATAAAGTCTTAACACGCAAGCTGATTGAGCTTTACCAGGTGTTAAATATGGAGCATGAATTTAATCAGGCCTATCAGCAATTTGCTGATCAGGCATTTACTGCTCAACTATCGACTGCTGAACTGTGGAGTAAAGCCAAACAGACATTCAATTAACAATTTCTAACAAACTTTTAACCTAAATAAATCAGTTGAACCGTAGCGAGAATGATCAGAGTGCTGGAGATACAAGGATTTACAGGTTATTTTGGCTTTATTCGTAGTCACCCTACGGGTGAAGTCAAAATGTTCTAGAAAGCCTTGTAGATTCAGTGCTATGGACATTCGCAGTAGGTTCAACTGATTTATTTAGGTTTAACAAAGTATTCAGGGGTGGGGACTTGTGACAACAAAAACGATTTACATCTCGTTACTGGGGATCGACCAGCGATCACGTTCAGCGTATGAGATATTTTTCAAACAGATCCATAACATGGACTATGTTCTGACGGATGACTTGAGCCAGGCACAGATCTGCCTGGTGGATATGGATGCGTATAATATTGAGGAAAGATACCAGACTCTGCTGTCAAAACATCCGACCATGATTATCCTGGTACTATCCCTGAGCACCTATAAATGCCGGCTGGATACTGAGTTTTTTATCCGTAAACCTGTTAAACGAACATCGCTTGCACAGTCCCTGCACCAGATCTTCAGCCGTTTCTTCCAGATCCCGGTACTTAGTTCTATGCAGGAACAGCCTGAACCTCATCCAGTCCCCGCTGACTATAAAGTGGTTACCCGCAAAACCACTGCCGAAGTAAAGCTTCAAACACCTGCAGCATCCTCCGAAAAAAAATCAGCCGCAAAGGAAGTAAAAAAAGCCAAAGTTATTCCCATTAAGGAAAATATGCCCGCTTCTGCAGCCAATGCCGGTAAATTGTTAAAAGTAGAAAATGAAGAATATTTTGTCGGCGAACAGGCTGACATTGATGTAGATGATCCACAGCAGTTAAAAACAGTTTTTTATTCTCCGGTTAACTGTCTGCAGGCGGTTGTTGAACAGGCCAGCAAGCAGTCCAGACAGAGCGGACAGATCATCCAGGTGAATATACACAACCACGAATTTTATTTTGATTATGCAGAACAGATCGTGTACAGCACGGTAGGACCAGGCATTATCCGCCCCCTGTGCCTGCTCAGCCTGGATAACAAACCCCGTTTTACTTCCAGACCAAACAGTTTCAGAAATGAACTGCACAAGATTATTCAGTCCAATAAAAATAAAACCATGAAAAAGTCTCTGGAGAAACAAAACTGGAGCATGGAGTCTTTTATGTGGCTGATCAGTCTGTGGTCATCGCGGGGACGGATTCCAGTGGGCACTGAAATTTTAAAACCGGTTTTTCTGATGGAATGGCCAAACCTGACCCGACTGGCATCCGTACCCCATGCCCTGCGCATTGCCGCCCTGCTTTATGATCATCCTTATCCACTGGCCGATGCCGCCCGTTTACTGGGGATTGAACAGCGTTATGTATTTGCCTTTTACAGTGCCTGTAAGGCCATTGGCCTGGCCAATGTATCACGTCGACAAATTGACCATACCTTTGCACCGGAACCAGGCGCAGAGCCTGAAAACAAATCTATTTTGTCCAAACTACTGGGCAGGCTGAAACGTTTTTCAGAAAAATCCTCCATTAATGATATTGCATAGGATCAGAGACCGAGCATAAACATGAATGACTATAAAATAATCTTTGCCGGGCCGGTGGGTTCGGGTAAAACCACGGCCATTGACACCTTAAGTGATGAGGCTCCGGTGTGTACCAACCAGAGCGCCTCTGATATGACCCGGATGCGCAAGTCCAAAACCACTGTGGCCATGGATTACGGCACTATGGTGCTGGATGGAGCAGAAAAAATTCACTTGTACGGCACACCGGGACAGGAACGATTTGATTTTATGTGGGAGGTACTCACCCGCAATGGCCTGGGACTGATTTTACTGCTGGATAACACTCGTAAGGATCCATTAAATGACATGACATTTTTTCTCAATGCCTTTAAAAACTATATTGCGGACACTGCCGTTGCCATCGGCATTACTCAGACAGATATTGTCCCACTGCTGAGGATGGATCATTACCACAGAAAGCTTCGGGAACTGGGTATTAAAAGCGCCATTTTTGAAGTGGATGCCAGGGATTTTAATGATATGTCCCACCTGGTACAGGCCCTGTTATTTACCATTGACCCCGGACTGGAGTATAGCGCATGACCATTCAATATCAGGATAAATACCTGCTGCCGTCACCTGCCGGTGCCTGGCATTGTATCTCAGCAACCGCTCCGGAACCTGCCCGGCAGTTTCTGCAGCAGTTAATGACCTTTGAGGAAAGCCAACATTTTGATGCCGATACCATAAACAGTCTGCTGCCGGACAGCAATATTCAGGAATCATTACTGTACCACATTCAGCAGCTCAAATGGCTGCAGGGTTTCTCTGCCCCCAGAAGCGCACCTCAGGGTAATTTTGACGAGTCATTGCCGGATTTACTGGCGGCCTTATCCAGTGAGTATAAGACCCTGCTGGCCGATGATGAAGGCTTTTTCCTGGCAGGTTCCGGCTTTACCCATGAGGCATCGGAGGAACTGGCAGCACTGGGTGCTGACCTTTCTGCGCTTTATACACGCCATGAGGGTATTGTCAGTAATAATTTAAACATCAACAGCAGTGCATTTGCACTGGTAGACGCGGCCGGATACAGCCGCATTGGCTTCTGGCCCTTATACATAGGTGAGCTGAGGTTTAATTTAGTGATCTCCGGCGCACCCCGTTTTGAACAGCAGAATTTTGTGGATCTGGTGTGGATCCTACATAAACGCTATTACCGCCAGAAGCACAAAGCCGATGCTAATGCGGCCTGAATTTTTAATCTGACACATCATCGTAATATGAGGATAAGACTATGAGAGAAGATATGCTCTCTTCAATTTTGAACGAGTTAAACGGAACCTCTGCAGATATCGAAGCTTCGGCAGTAATTTCTACCGACGGCCTGATGATTGCAGCCGTACTGCCCCAGTCCATGGACGAAGACCGGGTCGGCGCCATGAGTGCCGCCATGCTGTCCCTGGGCGATCGAACCTCCCAGGAGCTGGCCCGCGGTGAACTGGAGCAGGTGCTGATCAAGGGCCGGGAAGGTTTTGTATTAATGACTCACGCTGGTGAAGAAGCGGTGGTCACAGTATTAGCCACACCTAAAGCCAAACTCGGACTGATTTTTCTGGATGTAAAACGTGCCGCGGAAAGCATTTCCAAATTACTTTAATGACCGCCTGATAAAAGGTAGCTGCTATGCAAAACATGAAACCCGAAGATCTGGCCAGTGATAATTATCAGGAAACTGAACTGACATTTTTTGACGGAACATCACGCAAGGTACTTTATACCGACATTGAAACTCAGTTTCCCGACGGTTGTCTGATTGTTTCACGCACTGATCTGGACGGGGTAATTACCCACGTTAACAAGTCCTTTGTATTAATGTCCGGTTTTACAGAGCAGGAACTGATTGGCCAACCCCATTATATACTCCGGCACCCCTTTATGCCGCCGGCGGCCTTTGCCGGCCTGTGGAAAACCATACAGAAAAAGGAAAAGTGGCATGGTTATGTCAAAAATCTGAGAAAAGACGGTGGTTTTTACTGGGTTTATGCCACGGTGATCCCGAATAGACGCAATGGCGAAATTGTCAGCTATACCTCGGTACGCCGAAAACCGTCGGTAAAAAAAGTAGCAGAATGTATGGAACTGTACCCCACTTTGTTTTAAGCCGCTTCACCTGTTGAGGATCGCATCATGCCCTTTAATATGACGATCAGCCCGGATTTTAAGCCCGAACTGATATCCGGCTGGTATATTTTTAATACCTGGCTGCAGAAAAAAATCGATACGCCGATTCATATTGATCTGGTTAACGATTTTATTGAGCTGTCAGACGCCATTGACCAGAACCGCATCGACCTGATTTACGCCAATCCCTGCGACATTGCCCGGCTGGTGCGGGAAAAAAATTTTAACCCCCTGGTACAGCCCGTCGGCACCCAGGATGAAACCATTATCGTCAGCAGTGTCAACAGTCAGGTAAAAACCATTGAAGATCTGTCACCTGGCATTAAAGTCGCTATGACCGATGTGCCGGATGTTAATACCATCGGTATGATTATGCTGGAACCAGCCGATATTACCCCCAAAGACATTGAAACCATTCACTGTCAAAATTTTATTACCGTAGCTAAAAATGTTATTAACGGTCAGGCCGATATCGGCTTTCTGCTGGCCGATGCCTATAATGAGTTTTCCAATCTGGTCAAAAAACAGCTGCACAGCCTGATCACCAGTAAAATCCATGTGCTGCACCATGCATTACTGGCCGGCCCTGATTTCCCGAATCAGGAAAACTTACAACAGGTGTTATTATCCATGAATGAGGATCCCAAAACCCAAAAAATCCTCCAGAGTCTGGAAATTGAAAAATGGCAGGCCATGGACAGGGAAGAAGCTGAATTTTTAATTGACCTGATGGATACCCTGTCACCTGAATAGTACCGCATCCAAACTGCGGCCATTGAAATTCGCCCGCGACTGTGATCAAATATAGCTCTTATAATTAAGGAGTGAAACATGGCGGGTTCCAGTCTTTTAGCCCTGTTAGACGATATTGCCACGGTTCTGGATGATATTGCCCTGATGTCCAAAATAGCGGCAAAGAAAACCGCCGGGGTGCTGGGTGATGATCTGGCCCTGAATGCCCAGCAGGTTTCCGGGATACGGGCTGAACGTGAGCTGCCTGTAGTCTGGGCCGTAGCCAAAGGTTCGTTTAAAAACAAACTGATCCTGGTACCGGCTGCCCTGCTGATCAGCGCATTTATTCCCTGGCTCATCACACCCTTATTAATGTTGGGCGGATTATACCTGTGCTATGAAGGCAGCGAGAAAATCCTGCACAGCTTACTGCCCTCTGCCAGAGCACAAAAGAAATCCGTTATTAATGCCCTGCACAATCCTGACATAGATCTTATGGCCTATGAAAAAAATAAGATTAAAGGCGCCATACGCACCGACTTTATTTTATCTGCAGAAATTGTAGTAATTGCCCTGGGGACAGTGAAGGAGTCTGTTTTCATTACCCAGGTCACTGTGGTTACAGCTATTGCCATTGTAATGACCGCCGGTGTTTACGGCCTGGTGGCCGGTATTGTAAAACTGGATGATGCCGGATTTTACCTGGTCAAAGACCCTGCCAAAAGCTTTACAGACCGCATAAAACATCTGCTGGGCCGTGCACTTCTGGCCTTTGCCCCGCAGTTAATGAAAACCCTGTCCATTGTCGGAACAGCCGCCATGTTCCTGGTGGGCGGCGGTATCCTGGCCCATGGCCTGCCTTATCTGCTGACCCAGGAACATCACCTGGAACAATGGCTGGCTACCCTGCCCACCATTGGTACTATTATTATTCCCGTCACCGGGCTGTTTTTTAATATGGTGCTGGGCTTAATTGCCGGTGCACTGGTTTTAGCTCTGGTGAATTTGTACCAGAAACTCGTTTCTCAGAAGGCATAAATAAACACCTTAAATAAACATTCATCCCTGCTGTTCATTGAGTATTTGCAGTGTTAAGGCATCCGGTTCAGCATTAAAGTATTTTTTTAATACCTTAGCAAAAACAGAATCCTGCCCGGCAACCACGCTGAACAGAGTCATACTCGACCTTAGTTTTACAGCATCAATATCACCAAAAATATCTATTGCCGTTTTACCTTTCAGGCGTAGTAATATTTCAGCACACTCTCTTAACCGGGCACCTAATACTGGATGCTTAAGGTAAGCCTGCGCCTGTTCAGTATCCTTAATCGCATAATACTGTGCGGTGCTGCTACGCCCCAATCCCTGTATCTGAGGAAAAATAAACCACATCCAGTGGGACACTTTCCGTCCTGCTTCTAATTCTGATAATACCTGCTGATAGACAACTTCCTGTGCCTCAATAAATTTTTGCATTCAGCTTTCAGAGTTAGTGATAAAATTATTACTTTTTAAAAATTCAATGACTTCATCAGCCAGTTCATCAGGGGTTTTCTCTGCAGCTAAAAGAACCAGTTCCGGATTCTCAGGTGCTTCATAAGGATCATCAATACCGGTAAAACCTTTGATTTCTCCTGCGCGGGCTTTTTTATAAAGCCCCTTGGGATCCCGCTGTTCACAAACTTCAATAGGCGTATCGACAAAAATCTCTATAAACTCACCCTCGTTTAAACTATTGCGTACTCGATCACGATCCAGCCGGTAAGGACTGATAAATGCTGTCAGGGCCATAATACCCGTCTGGGCAAAAATTCCCGCTACCGAACCAATACGGCGAATATTTTCTTCCCGGTCAATGGCAGAAAAACCCAGACCGAAACGCTGCGCAAATTCATCACCATGCGTATCCCTGAGCATACCAGGACCGGCATTCAGTCCATGGCGGACATTATCACCATCCAGTACTACGGTACTAATACCGGACTGAAACAGTTTGTGATCCAGGGTATTGGCAATGGTACTTTTACCCGAACCGCTTAAACCGGTAAACCAGATAACACAACCTTTATGGTTGTTTTTCTGTTCATGCATATCACGTGAGACTCTGTGCTCATGCCAGGTTACATTGGTATCATTATTCATATTAAATTCTCATTTTTTTTTAAGTTTTTTTCCGCATACATTTTCTGATCAGCACAGCTAATTAACTCACCATAGCTGGTACCATTATCTGGAAACATTGCTATACCCAGAGTCATGTCCAGATTGAAAGTTTTCCCGTCAAGAACAATTTCCTGTATACACTCATTTTTCAAACGCTTTGTCAGGTTGTTTATTTCAAATTCATCAATATTCCCATATATCAGCAGGCAGAATTCATCACCGCTCAGCCTCGCTATTAACTCATTATTTCTTAAAAACTGTTTAAAGCGATCGGCCTTAACCTGAATATTATTTATCTGCATAGAGACATATTGTTCCTGCATATAATTTTTAAGCACTACAAAAGATAAATAGGACACCAGAAAAACAATACCAGAGATAAACAGCATGTATTTTATGGTAAGTGAAGTGGGGGAGGTTTGTGGTAACGTCATTGGTAATTAATACAGTATCTATATTGTTTGCACTTTTAAAGTATAGACAATGCAGGATTATTTAACAGAAAAAACAAAATTACCGTAAACATACATTTATGTTTCTTTGTATATAATTAAAAGCCAGAGCTAAAACTACCGAAATCAATCAAATCGGTTAGCGTATTGGCTAGCAGATAACTATTATGGGTGATATTGCCTGAGCCTCGATCCATGAAACCCTTGCTGTGTATGGTGCCCAGGAGAGGACTTGAACCTCCACGACCTTGCGATCACTAGCACCTGAAGCTAGCGTGTCTACCAATTTCACCACCTGGGCATATCTGTGTATAGATGGGAGTGCAGATTATACATATTTTTTTTAAAAAATACTGCTTTTTTAGAAAAAATTTCTGTTTTTTTGCTGAATACAACAGGACATAACTCCCTGTATGCCCTGATGCTGTTCTGTTTTAACTGTTTTCTCTGGCTTTCATATAAGCCTGCTCACTAACGGCGCTCCATTGTATGACATTTTTTCTGAAGTCAGTAAAAGATTTATAAATTTTACCGGACAGTTTGTCATGTTTGCCGACATCGGCAATGACCGCCTGTGACAGGTCATTAAGCTTTTTAATGACATCATCAGGATACTGGCGCATCTCCACTTTGTGCTTGTTGATCAATGTCTGCAGAGCCTGATTGTTTCTGGCGGTGTAGTCGGCCAGCATATCCTGGTTGGCCACCTTACAGGCGGCACGGACAATAACCTGCAGGTCTTTGGGCAGTTTATTAAAAGCATCTTTGTTAATCATAGCTTCCATGGTGGAACCCGGCTCATGCCAGCCTGGGTAATAATAGAATTTAGCCACCTTATAGAGGCCAAAAGCCATATCATTATAAGGGCCGACCCATTCAGTGGCATCAATGGCACCGGACTGCATAGAGGTGTATATTTCACCGCCGGGCAGGGTAACCGGGGTTCCGCCGGCACGTTTAAGAACTTCACCGCCCATACCGGGGATACGCATTTTCAGGCCGTTCAGATCCGCTATACTGTTAATTTCCTTATTAAACCAGCCGCCCATCTGCACTCCGGTATTGCCCGCCGCATTGGGGATCAGGTTAAACTGATCGTAAAGTTCTTCCCATAGCTGCATACCGCCGCCGTAATACAGCCAGGCATTCATTTCCTGAGCGGTCAGGCCGAAGGGTACGGAAGTAAAAAACTGGGTGGCAGGATGCTTGCCCTTCCAGTAATAGGCGCCGCTGTGCCCCATCTGGGCGGTACCACGGGAGACCGCATCAAATACTTCCAGAGCCGGAACAATTTCATTGGCGCCATACACTTTAACTTTAAGCCGGCCGCCGCTCATTTCATTAATGGTTCTGGCCAGGAAATTGGCGCCGGTGCCCAGGCCGGGGAAGTTTTTTGGCCAGGAAGTGACCATTTTCCATTTAATGGTTTTAGCCGCTGATGCTGTTTTAATGCCGCTGACCATGCCGGCGGCGGCTACGGAACCGGCACCTGCGCCTTTAATAAAATCGCGTCTTTTCATTGTTTATTGCTCCTGGGGTTGTTCCTTGTTTTTTGCATTTTATATGTTTTCTATTATTTTAATTCTGGTTTGCCCTCACCCTGGCCCTCTCCCGGAGGGAGAGGGGATATGTGGGCAGAGGTTTTGGGTTTTATGATTTATACTAATTTTGCAATATTCAGCATTAGCCAGCGGGTGCCTTCATAGTCAAAATTGACCTGTACTCTGGCTCTTGCACCCGTGCCTTCTATTTCTATAACCGTGCCTTCACCAAATTTTTTATGGGTGACTCTTTGGCCTATACTGATGCCCTCTTCATTTTCTTCACTCCGGCTGCTGTAGTTATTCCGGGCAGCGGTAAAAGACTGGCTCTGGTTTACGGCTCTAACCTGGCTGATTAATGACGCCGGGATTTCAGTCAGGAACTGGGATGGGTAGGCCAGTTCACTTCTGCCGTAAATGGTGCGGCTTTCAGCATGGGTCAGATGCAGCTGCTGACGGGCACGGGTAATGCCTACATAGCAAAGCCTGCGCTCTTCTTCCAGGCGGCCGCCGGTAAAATCCTGCAGGGCATTTTTATGGGGGAACAGACCCTGTTCCATACCGCATAAAAACACCAGCTCAAATTCCAGTCCCTTGGCGCTGTGCAGACTCATTAACTGTACGCAGTCTTCCCATTCTTCCGCCTGTCCCTCTCCGGCTTCAAGGGCAGCATGAGCCAGAAATTCCGCCAGCGGTGACATTGAACCAGACTCTTGCAGCAGTCCATCGGCCTGACTTAAGTCAAAACTGTCCTTAACCGCTTCAAGTAACGGATCACCTTCATCATCAAAGCGTTTGGCGGCATTAACCAGCTCTTCCAGGTTTTCCACTTTAGCCTGTGCCCGTTCGGAATTTTCCTTACCGTGAAACTCTTTTAACCGGGAGGCTTCAACAATGTGTACTACCTGTTCTGACAGACTCATACTGTCATCGTTCACTGCGGCGGACATTTCATCAATTAAATCCAGGAATTTCTGCACGGAGCCGGCGGCTCTGGCTGTCAGCTGCCTGTCTGCAATCATGTCTGCTGCGGTCTGCCATAAGTGCTGCTCTCTGGCTCCGGCTTCGGTACGTATCATCTCAATGGTACGCTGACCAATCCCGCGGGTAGGTACATTGATGATCCGTTCCAGCGCGGCATCATCCTGGCGGTTGGCCACCAGACGCAGATAAGCCAGGGCATCCTTGATTTCCGCCCGTTCATAAAAGCGCAGACCGCCGTAAACCCGATACGGTATGGCACGTTTAACCAGTTCATATTCGTGCGGCTGAGACTGGGCATTTGAGCGGTATAAAATGGCAATTTCACTGCGTTTACCGCCTTTTTCCACCCATTTTTCTATCTGGCCGGCCACATAGGCTGCTTCGTCAATTTCATTAAAGGCCTGATAAACCTGTAATAGTTCGCCTTCCCCGTCTTCTGTCCATAGCTCCTTGCCCAGCCGCTCGGTATTATTGGCAATAACCGCATTGGCGGCTTCCAGAATATTACCCGTGGAACGGTAGTTCTGTTCCAGGCGAATGGTTTCACAGCTGCCGGCCTTAAAGTCCTGTTCAAATTCTCGGATATGTTCTATTTTTGCCCCCCGCCATCCGTAAATTGACTGATCATCATCACCCACCACAAAGGTATTAAGATGGGTATCAGGCAGGTTATTGCCGCTGAGTACTTTCAGCCAGGCGTACTGAATGGTATTGGTATCCTGAAATTCGTCCACCAGAATATGACTGAAACGCTGCTGATAATGTTTTAATAAATGGGGCTGTTTCAGCCATAACTCGTGTGCTCTGAGCAGCAGTTCGGCAAAGTCTACCAGACCGGTACGCTGACACAGGGCTTCGTACTGCTGATAGACTTCCAGCATGTATTCACGGTTATGCAGTTCCCGGACATTGATGTGCTCACAGCGCAGACCGTTGTCCTTGCTTTCGTTAATAAACCACTGCACTTCCCTGGGCGGGTTCTGTTTGTCATCAATACCCAGTTCTTTCATGATCCGCTTAATCAGACGCAGTTGATCATCACTGTCTATGATCTGGAAGTTTTCCACCAGTTCGGCATCCTGCCAGTGGGCTCTTAACAAACGGTGAGCCAGACCGTGAAAGGTACCTACCCACATATTGCGTACCGGTGTTTTAAGCAGGTTTTCTATCCGAAAACGCATTTCTCCGGCGGCCTTATTGGTAAAGGTGACCGCCAGAATACTATAGGGGGAAACATTTTCTACCTGCACCAGCCAGGCAATACGATGCACCAGCACCCGGGTTTTACCGCTGCCGGCACCAGCCAGTACCAGGGTATTTTGTGCTTCTGAGCAGACCGCCTGACGCTGGGCTTTGTTCAGGGGGTCGATTATGCGGGATATGTCCATATAGGTTATAGGTTATAGGTTATAGGTTATAGGTTATAGGTTATAAATTTTAGGGTCGGGCATCAGGGTCAAGCATTACATCGACACAGTTTAAGGCTCTGATACGGGCTACGGGTAAAGGTGCACCGGCCAGCCATTGTTTGACAGCGGCTTTCTTGCTGCTGCCGGTAACCAGAATAAGTGTGTGCTCACTTTGCGCCAGGGCCTTATGGCTCAGGCTAACCCTTTCTAGGGGCGGCTTGGGTGAGTTATAAACGGCATGGGTCAGTTCCGTGGGGTTATGCTCATGTCCGGGAAATAAACTGGCGGTGTGGCCGTCCTCGCCCATGCCCAGCAGCACCATATTAAAGGGCAGATAATTTTGAATCAGCTCAGCATATTGGCGGGCGCCCTCTTCCGGGCCCAGTTCAGCGGGAATGGGGTGAAAGTTTTCGGCTGGGAAACTGACCCTGTTCAGCCAGGTCTGTTCCACCATCAGGCTGTTACGTTCCGGGTCATCTGCCGGCAGGCAACGCTCATCCCCCAGGAAAAGCTGCCATTTATCCCAGGGCTGAGGCTGTTCAGCCAGCAGTTCATATATCCGTTTTGGGGTGGTGCCTCCTGCCAGTACCAGGGTAAACCTGCCCTGCCGGGCCATGGCTTCCTCGGCTTTTGAGAGAATATGTTTAACGGCCTCCCGAGCTACTTCTTCAGCACTGGGGTAGTAATACCAGCTGACTTTATCGTTCATTTTTGCTTCCGGTTTTTTCTTTAATTATTCAATAGCAACCTAACAGCTTAATGGCCCTGCCGCATAGAGGGCTGGCCCGTACAGGGCGGTTTTATCGTTCATTATCACTTTAACCGGCATGGCTTCCAGTAAATGACTCATGCGGCCTTTACGGGTAAAACCTTCCATAAACCGGCCTGATTGTAACTGTTTTATGATTTTTGGCGCAATACCGCCGCCCAGAAAAACGCCGCCGCGGGACATGATTTTTAAGGCCTGATTAGCGGCTTCCACCCCGTAAAAATAACAGAACCAGTTCAGTGCCTGGTCACAGAGCGGATCTTTACCTGTCTGTGCAGCCATAGATATTTCGGCTGCGGCATCACCCTTGTCCATGGCTTCTGTCAGCCACCTGGGCGGCTCAACATTCTGATCATGGCATAAAAACTGATAAATATTATCCAGTCCCATACCGGAAACAATACGTTCCCAGCTGACATGCTCAGGATACTTTCTGTGTAAAAATTCAGACAGCCGGTACTCAGTTTTACTGGCAGGACTAAAGTCGCTATGCCCGCCTTCAGAGGCAAACGGGATATGCTGCTGTCCGTTCCAGAACAGCCCGGCTTCACCCAGGCCGGTACCGGCGGCAATGATGGAGGCATTGCCCGGTGTACTATTACCCCGGTTAAGTTCAACAAAATCATCCGGCTTTAATGCCGCTATACCCCAGGCATTGGCTTCCAGATCATTGAGCAGTGCTGTTTTTTGCCAGCCGAACTGTTTAGCCAGCTGCGCCCCGTCAATTGCCCAGGGCAGGTTCGTTACCTGGCAGCGATTATCCTGCACCGGTCCGGCCACACCAAAGCAGGTATATTGTATGGCTGCAGCCTGTTTCTGCACTTGCGGTTCAGCCAGAAACAGGTTCAGGATAGCGGCCAGGGAAGCATGGCTGCCGCTCTGCCAGGTCTGTTCATAAAGGGAATAAACCTGGCTATTGCCGTTAGTCTCTGTGACTTCAAAAATACCCAGGTTGGTTTTGGTGCCGCCAATATCACCGGCCAGTACTTTCATATTATCCCTGCTGCCTCTATACTGAATTTACTGGCTTCAATGTATGCTTTTACAGGAGGACTTGCAATGCATAGACACTATTTTTTTATCGCAATAATTAACTTACTGCTCTTAACCGCCTGCCAGTCCAATGAACTCAGTCCTGAGGAAATAGCACTGCAGGATGCCGCTGATGAGCGGGTATCCAGCCTGCTGTTTGAGCAAAATCTGGATAACCACGCTTCCTATAATGTTCATAAAGATGGTTCAGTAATTATCCGCTTTGACCGTAACGTCAGTTCCGAAAGTTATACGGACATTGTACAAAAGTTAAGAGCGGCTCCTGAAATCAACAGTGTCTATGCTGAACAGGGCGGACAACAGGTTTGTCCCCTGAATTCTATACGTAAATAAACCTGCATCTAATACTTAAGTATTTGCTAATAGAGCCGCTAATAAAATTAATCTTATTATTAATATTTTTGAACAGATACCATTTTAATTAGTTTCCATCAGTTTATTAAGCTTTTAATTTCCCCCTTTGAAAAAGGGGGACTTAAGAGCAGAGCAATTTCTGGATTCACGCTAATTATGCAAAACATAATCTGATCAAGACCCCCTGACGAATAAAAACGCTATGAAAAAACAGGACATCCGCTACTCCGTTGGCATTAAGGTTATTTTACCGCTGGCCATTATCTTTCTATTGGCCATGGGGCTTTCTAACTGGTTTTTCAGCAATCACCTGTCTGAACAGATCCATGAAGATGTTATTAAGCAGACTCAAAGTACTGCCACTAACTTCTTTGACAGCCTTAATACCATGATGCTGACTGGTACCATTAGTAATAAACAGATACTGAAAGACAAGGTGCTGAAAATACCGGCCATTAAGGAATTACGGGTTTTACATGGTGAAGGCCATTTACCCGGTACTGTGCAGAGTGCTGAAAATAAAATTCAGGATCAACTTGATGAACGGGCCATGCAGGGCGAGGAAGTGATTGAGTGGGGTGAGCAGGACGGTAAACCGGTACTGTTTTATCTCAAACCGCTGATAGCCACTAAAAATTATAATGGTGTTAACTGCCTGTTATGTCACCAGACCCAGGAAGGCAGCCTTATTGGTGCCGTGCGTATTGTCTACTCTATGGAAAAAGAACAGGAGGAAATTGATTCTGCACTGTGGACAGGTATTGTAATAAGTCTGTCTATTTTTATTGCTGCAATTATTTTTGCCTTTCTTATTTTCCGCAAGGTCGTCGTGACACCACTGAGTGAATTTCGTAAAACCGTTTACCTTATTGAACAGGATAATGATCTGACCCAAAGGATCCAGGTTAACAGTAAGGATGAGTTTGGTAAAACCGCCAAAGTGATTAACAGTTTGCTGGAAGAATTTCAGACCGTATTAAGCAATGTATCCAGAGCCAGTAAGGATCTGGCCGGCTCATCCAGCCAGTTAAACCATATTACTGAAAACACTCTCAATAGTGTTAATGAACAGTACCAGAAAATTGAAATAATTACCGAGGTCACGCAAAACCTGTCAGAAAGCTCCAATCGGGTTTCCGAATGTTCACTGGATGCCGATAATGCGGTTCTGGAAACTCAGAAAGATGCCGATTTCGGAGACCAGATGACCCGCAAGGTAGCCCAGCAGCTAAGCAGCCTGGCGGGCAGTGTCACCGATGCCAGCCAGATATCACTGGCCCTGGCAGAAGACAGTCAGAACATATCCAAAGTTTTGCATACCATTAAGGAAATTGCTGAACAGACCAATCTGCTGGCGCTTAATGCGGCCATTGAAGCGGCCCGTGCCGGTGAGCATGGCCGCGGTTTTGCAGTGGTCGCCGATGAGGTACGTCAGCTGTCTCAGAAAACCCAGGAATCCACCCTGGTTATTCAGGAAATCATTGAAAAATTACAGAAAAATTCATCGCTGGCTGTGGATAAAATGACCCAGAGTACGGAAGTTTCCAGAAAAACTTCAGAACTGGCTGAACAGGCAGAGCTGGCACTGCAGAAAATAAACGAGTCTGTCACCACCATTAAAACCAAGAACCATGAAATTGTCAGTGTGGCTGAGGAGCAGAGTATTATCACCCGTAATATTTATGAAAATATTCAGCAGATCTATGATCATGCCACATATTCCAGGGAAAAAGCTGAGGAAACCAGTCAGTCCAGTCGCCAGCTATCTGATCTGGCCCTGATGCTGGAAAAACTGGTAGAGAAGTTTAAGGTTTAAGCTGATAAAGGTTAGGAACAGGGCTAAAACGGAAACATTTTTACTGGCGACGGCATCCGGTTAACATCCTGCCCCATAACACCGAGTTTTCTGTTAAGGCTCTGCATCTGCTTGTTAATTTTTTTCAGGTTATAGTTGATATTATTAATGCTGCTGCTGAAACCATGCGCATCCTCCTGCATCAGTTGTACGGTTTGAGCAATATGGGTCAGTACGGCAACTGAATTATCCGGCTGAATAATCGAATGACTGATAGCCTGGGTATGATGGGCCACCTGTTTGATCCCGGCTTCTACTGAGCCTATATTTGACTGCATTTGTTCAATGGCACGGGTCATGGACGATACCCCCTTTGCCATATCTTCAATATAAGCATTAGTTTTCTGAATATTCTGCTGTTGTGACCAGACCAGAAAAACTATCAGTGCAAAAAACACCAGTAATACCAGAACACCATAACGAATGATCCGGGCATTGCTACGTCCAAGCTGCTCCTGAAATTTTATGGCCTCAATAAACTGCAGCTGAATATTTTCAACCATGTTCTCTTTTATACTCTCCGTTTGTTCCTGTGCTTCAATAGTCATTTAATACCCGTATTTAATAGTATGTTGTGTTTTTTAAAAAAGCTTAGTGATTGTTTTAGGATTATAACTGCTGATACTCCCTGAGCAAATTGTCAGCCTCCTCTCTGGACAGAATTTTCCATGGCAGGGGGAAAAGACCGGCAACTTTCTGCTGGTATTTTTTATAAACCTCACCATGGTAAGCGATCAGTTTTTTTTCTTCCAGGCGGGAACCGTATATAAAGTAAGCGGTTACCAGTAAATAAACCACCAGCTGTACGCTGGACACATCCCGGGTCCAGATAATCACCAGGCCAAAGAAATACCAGGGATGCCGAACATAGCGGTGAAAGGGTGAAATCTGAAATTTCTCCTGATCGTGGACGCTTTGATTACCTTCTTTAAGCTGCCTTGTGCCCCAGAACTCTGACAGATCGTAATGCTTTAAGGAATAAATAAAGCCTGTTACTGCCAGCAGGGCCAGAGCCGTAGTGAGGTAAAAGCCCAGTCCCTGCCACTGCCATAACGGCTCACCTGGATAAAGCAGAACCAGCACCGCCAGAGGGATAGACAATATAATGGCCAGGGCATTAAACATCAGCCGGTAATAAGGCATCAGTCCCGGCCAGCGCCGTGCCGCCCATTGCTTGATCATCAAAGAAGCCATCAGCGAATGAAAGGCAAAGTAACTGATAAATACCGCAACTATAATGAGATAAGGTAGTGTATTATTCAAAAGGTTTCCTGTGTTTTGAACAATACTACCAAAGTTTACACCGCAGTGTAATCAAAGTGTATCCTTTTTCCCTCTCCCGCCGGGTGAGGCTTAAAGATTCAGTTTAAACGGATAATGCCTTAACTGCTGGCCTTCTGATACCGTTAACAGGGCTTTTACCGGCGTCCCCTGGTAATTGAGTAGAATTTTATAATGGCTGTTATCAGAATCCCTGTTAGCCTGGGTAGTAAAACCATAATCAATGGCTGCTGTGGAAATCCGGTTATTATCTTTATCCAGCAGGACAATATTCAGCAATCTGTCCCTGCTGCCTGAAACTTCAAAACCCATTACCGTATTGCCCAAACGGACCATTTTCAGTTTAAGTCCGACATCTTCCCAGACCGCGCCGATATTTAAATCCGTAAAACTGCTGCTGTGTTTGGAAAGCGGCAGGTGCACAATAATTTCTCCCTCTATGGATTTAAGTGGTTGCTGCTCATCTTTCCAGGGCAGTTTAAAATCAATAGTGGTATCCATCCAGGGCTGATTTTTATCCGGCACAAACTCACCATTCATATAGTAACCCTTAGCCTTAAGCAGGAAAAAATTCGACTGTCCTGTCTGGCCCTCAACCTGTTTTTCTATATTATTTCCTGGATTCTCTTCAGGGTAGTTCAGCTTCACCTCCAGAGCCGATAAATTATGCTGCAGTTCTTCAATTATCGGGGTTTTAATCAGCAATCGCCCGGAGGTACCCCAGTGGCGGCTGGTTTTAAGTGAATACAGGCCCAGGTTAAATGGCCCGTTATGCCAGTCAGCCAGCAACTGGCCATACCAGCCACTGTTCTGCTCCAATTCCAGTGGCGGGTAATCCTGATATAGCTTATTCCAGCTTTCCAGTGATGACAGTTTGATGGATTCAATGGGATACTGCCATTGGTCTTTTGTTGGGTATGGAGGGAATTGAGTAATGTTTACCGGGTAAACCAGGTGTTCGGTTTCACTGGCATAAATTACTTCTATAGTGTCGATTTTGCCATGAAAATTCTGTGTTACCGAACGGCCTGTGCCAACCAGGTTGGTCATGGATGAGCGGGAAGCACCGCTCAGATACTGATGTTTATCATTCAGCGCTCTAACGCTTAATATACGCTGTTCATTACCGGATATGCTATAAGAAAGCACATCATCAGCACTGGGTTTAAATAAAATACGGCTGCCGTATCGGGACAGCACTTTATTTTCATTATTTTTCTTAAAGCTGACGGCCTCTGTACGGGTAGCCAGATTCAAATTTATTTCAGCTTTCAGAGCTTTTACCGCAGCAAAATCTACCCCTTTTTTCAGACGCACTTTTTTGCGCAGTTCCAGTTCCGTATATTGAACCGGCTTATTTTGAACAAAGGCGGTTCTGGCCAGCCCAAAACTGCTGAAATAGTCGTTAATTGCCGGATCTTTATTACAGCCGGCATTAGCAAGCACATTATTACCCTGACTGTCTTCTACTGCAAAAATTCGAATCCAGGCTTGCCTGTTACTGCTGTTGGGGATATTCTGGCCCTTACCCCTTAACTGCAGAACAATCTGCTCCTTATCCAGCAGAATTTCTTCTATGGTTAAAGCGAACGGCCCCTGCTGCCAGACCGGATTAAAAAAGCTGTCGTACTGTTTATTAAAGGGCTTCAGCTGATTGCTGTCTATCTGAGCATTATACTTTTGCGGACTGGTATCAATTTTTTCCTGTACTGCATTCTTTTTACCATCGACCGGTTTGATATCCATGGAAAAAAATGTATCAATAAAATCATTAACTGATACGGCCAGTGAGTCTTTTAGCTGTTTATCCAGCTGCAAATGAATATCAAGCAGTCCAGTATTTTGCTCAATACTGACTTTATCCAGTAAAATCTGAACACTGGCCAGCCCACTGCTTTTTAACTGCATTTTTTTCAGCTGCTCTATAAATTCCCTGTAACTGTCATTCAGCCATTTTTGATCCCGGCTGTTCAAACGAATATCCATATCCGCCATTGGCGGCAGTAATTCAACACTCAGTCCTGAATATATACTGTCAAGCGCAGTATTTTCACGGGCAATATCTTTACTTATCACCGATACCAGTCCCGTGGCTAACTGACTGCCCTGCTGTGGTTTAAATAAAGCCATGGCCATCAGTTTGTCACTGCGGTAGCCTTCCCAGCCGGACAGATCCGTATTAGATTCTGTCTGTACACTATTATCGTTCTTCACTAATGCCAGAACATTGTCCAGCTGGCCATCCGGAGCAACAATAATACGACCAGGTTCAATAAAAACTTCTTTATAGGCCTTTTTCCGGCAATTAACGGGATTAATCAGAGTAATACGCATCCGGCTGGCAGAACCATTAAGCGCTTTACCCTTATAGTATTTACGCAGAAACTGCCTGACATTCGGGACTGAAAATTGTCCAAACAGAAAAACCGGTGTCACCAGCTTATTGTCCACCGGGTAAGCCGCCATTAATATATGAGTCAGGCTGCTATCCGGGTTAATACCGGATTTTTTTAGCTGCTCAAAAAAATCACCCTCCAGAGCCGGCAGTGCCTGAGGATCATCAATAAAATAACTTTTTATGGTATTCAGACGCTGATAATTAGCATAAGCAAGAAAAATCAGTGGTTCACTGGCCAGGGACTGTTCAATCTGAACAATGGTTTCGGGTACTGCCATCTGAGACTGGAACTGGTTCCAGAAATAATACCCTGCAGCGGATATGGCAAGAACAACAAAGGCAACTACGGACACTATTAACGGTGTTTTTGCACCTTTTCTGTATTTCTTTTTTGAGTGCTTTTCGGTCTGCTGCTGTTCTGCCAGTTTCTGTTGAGCTATTTTTACTGTTTCGTCTTTCAGGATAATCACTTCCAGACCGGCCTGGCTGAATAACTGCTGTAATTTCTGAGCATGAGCCAGATCATGTGCCCTGCGAATAATAACCGCTTTGCCGGAGAAAAATTTCTGCTGTATTTTTTGCTCGGGGATTTTGGTCAGAAGAACAATATTGTCAATGACTGTTTCTCTGGAAAAACCTTCACGTAATCGCCCCTTGAATATAACCTTATACATTCCCCGATTTTTTCTGGACTTTTTACGTTTTACCGATTTATTTTCAGACAGCTGTTCTGGATCAGCTGTCTGGTTATTTTTATCATTACCGGCCGGCATACTTTTTTCCCCGATTTTGGTCTCTGTAACTCTTATTCCTGTACGATAATTCTGACACCCACTGAGTATAGTTGCTTTTATTAATAAATATATTGCAGTATTTAACACCTTGCTCTTTATGTAACTACTTTGTGTAGTTACACTTTTTTTCAAAAACAGAAACCTGGATAAAAATGTCATGACAAAACAGTTTGTCATGACATAAAGTATGACAATATAGACTTGCCGTTGCTTTTTGAAACACCTGCATTTTTAGAAATGCCGTACATGCTGCTTTTAAGCAAGTTGGCACGACACATGCTAAGAATAATTACTTATTCAGATGAAATAGATTAATCTTTTCGGTTTATGAATACTGTGTCCCCCCCTGCAGTTCAAAAGCCGGCTGGACAATCCATTTCATCTGGATGATTAATTAAATTAATAATGTAAGATGACCGTTATTAGTTTAAATGCACAAACATAATATTCTCATAATAATTTGTGCCCATTCAAAATAACAACAGGTAAATAGCATGGCTGGTGACCAATCTTCAAACCAGAGTCCGCGTTTTTTTTCCCGTAAATTTCTTATTCCGATCCTGCTGGTTTTCTTTTCTGGTGTACTAGCTTTTGCCGGCTTTAATTCCATACTGGCCTATACCAATGAAATGGAATTTTGTACCTCCTGCCACAGCATGAAGGTCAACCTGGAGGAATATAAGGAAACGGTGCATTATAAAAATGCCTCCGGTGTCCAGGCGACCTGTTCAGACTGTCATGTGCCCAAAGCCTTTCTGCCCAAAATGAAGGCCAAGATCCTGGCTTATAAGGATGTACTGCACGAAATACTCGGTACCATTGATACTAAAGAAAAATACGAAGCACATCGCTGGGAAATGGCCTCCAGAGTCTGGGCCAGAATGAAAGCCACCGATTCCAGAGAATGCCGCAGTTGTCATGACTTTGACAATATGGCCTTTAGTGAACAGGATCGCAGCGCCCGTAAAAAGCACCCCAGAGCTCAGTTAAAAGGCCAGACCTGCATAGACTGCCATAAGGGTATTGCCCATGAGGAACCGGATGAACCTGATGAAGAGGATGGCGCTGACTCATGAACAGAATGATCCTGTACAACTATCTGCTGTTACTGGTTTCTGTCGGCCTGCTGTTTATGAGTATCAATAGTCCTGCAGCCAGTAACCCCGGCCTGGAAAAATTTAAAGATCCCACTCCGCAGGAAAAAGAGCTTATGCAGGCTGCCATTGTAGGGGATATTGACACTGTCAGACAACTCCTGGATCAGGGTGTCAGTCCTGATGCTCATGGCCGCTATGGTAAAACCGCCCTGATGTTTGCCGTTGAAGAAGGCAATAAGGATGTCGCCGATCTGTTAATTGCCCGGGGAGCCAATGTTAATGCAGTCACAACACCGGGCTGTACCGCCCTGACCATTGCTTCTGAAGGTGGATATGACGATATTGTTGCCACCCTGCTTAAAAAAGGAGCCAAAACTCAGGCAAAAACCCGAGCCGGCTGGAATGCACTGATGATGGCTGTTATCTATAACCACCCTAAAGTACTTCAGGAACTGATTAATGCCGGTGCTAATGTGGATACTCAGGACAAGGACGGCAACAGCCCATTAATGCTGGCGGCCAGAAACGGCCATGTGCATATTATTGAAATGCTGCTTAAGGCCGGCGCTCATACAGAATTACGCAATAAAGACGGTGGTAATGCCTTAATGGTGGCCGCTGCCAACGGTCAGCTTGAAGTGATAAAAGCTCTGCTGAAATACGGCTGTAATATTGATTCACAAAGTTCAGACGGCTCTACAGCATTGTTCTGGGCCAGTGAAGCCAATCAGCTTAAGGCAATGGAATTACTATTAAAGATGGGTGCCAATCCAAATCATCAGGATAAAGACGGCAGTACCGCCGTTATGGAGGCTTATCTGCAAAGAAATTTTGATGCCGCCACCCTGTTATACCAGTACGGTGCCGATCCGCACATTAAGGATAAAGACGGCCTGTCCGGCCTTGATTACGCCCGGCAGGTTCATCAATACGACAAAACACATAATAAAAATTAAAGCTATAAACTGGACGGACAATAACAAAATAGCGACAGGCTATAAAACACCATGATCACCTAAGGAGGATCTATGAAAGCAAGTAAAAAACTACTGGCATTGTTAATTATAGGGGGAATGTCAGTATCAGCCAACAGCCTGGCTGAAACCGCCACTGCTCAGGCACTGGCTAACACCTGTGCCGGCTGCCACGGTACTGACGGCAGCAGTAACGGACCGGCCACCCCATCTCTGGCTGGCATGTCAGTTGATTATTTCAAGGATGCCATGGCCGACTATAAGGCCAAAGACGGTCGTTTTTCCACCATTATGGGCCGTATAGCCAAAGGCTATAGTGAGGAAGAAATTGCCCTGATGGCTGATTACTTTTCCAAACAGACATTTGTTCGCAAAGAACAGAAGTTTGATCCCAAACTGGCCAAACAGGGCGGCAAACTGCACAGAAAGTACTGTGAAAAATGTCATGAAGACGGCGGTCGCTCTTCTGAAGACGATGCCGGTATTCTGGCCGGTCAGTGGATGGATTACCTCCACTACACCATGGACGACTTTAAAAACGGTCGCCGAGATATGCCCAAGAAGATGAAAAAGAAAGTCAGCAAGCTGGAAAAAGACAAAGGTCCAGAAGCACTTGAGGCACTTATTAACTACTACGGCAGCCAAAAATAAGGGGAGGTCATTCACATGTCAGGAATTTCACGTAGACATTTTATCCAGATAACAGGCGGTGCAGCCGCAGTCAGTACTTTAGGTTTCAGCAATATCCTGCTGGCAGGCAAAAGTGCCGGTCATGTGGTTATTATCGGCGGCGGTATCGGTGGGGCCACTGCGGCACGCTATATTAAACGTGCCGATCCGGCCGTTGATGTCACCATTATCGAGCCTAACGCCAATTATTACACCTGTTTTATGAGCAATGAAGTCATCAGCGGTGAACGCTCTATTGACTCCATCAAGTTCGGTTACCAGAACCTGGAATCCATGGGCGTTAAAATTGTCCGGGATTATGCCACCAATATCGATGCCGGCAAAAAACAGGTCGCAACCAAAGGTAATGGCAATATTGCCTATGACCGTTGCATAGTATCCCCCGGTGTGGACTTTAAATGGGAAATGATTGAAGGCTACGATGCAAAAGTTGCCGCAGAAAAAATCCCCCATGCCTGGAAAGCCGGTCCTCAGACTGTCATGCTGCGCAAACAGCTCGAAGCCATGAAAGACGGCGGTACCGTTATTATTGCTCCACCACCTAACCCATTCCGTTGCCCACCCGGGCCTTATGAGCGCGCCAGTCAGATTGCCTGGTATCTGAAGCATAACAAACCCAAATCCAAGGTATTAATCCTGGATGCCAAGGACAAATTCTCCAAGTTCGGTCTGTTTATGCAGGGCTGGAAGAAGCATTACGGCTACGGCACAGACAATAGCCTGATTGAATGGGTCAAGGGTGCTGAAGGCGGTATTATTGAGGGCGTTAATCCAGCCACCAATACCGTTATCGGCAGCGTGGGTGAATACAAGGGTGATGTGATTAATATTATCCCGGCTCAGAAAGCCGGTAAAATTGCCTTTACCGCCGGCCTGGTTAATGACAAGGGCTGGTGTCCGGTTGATCAGAAAACCTTTGAATCCACCATTCATAAGGACGTTTATATTATTGGTGACTCCTCAGTGGCTTCACCGCTACCTAAATCCGGCTATTCCGCTAACTCAGAAGCCAAGGTCTGTGCCGCTGCTGTAGTAGCCAGTCTACACGGCAAACCAGCGGGTATTCCAACTCTGGTTAATACCTGCTACAGCCTGATCACACCAGAAGACGGCATTTCCGTCGCCATGGTGTATAACTTCGACGGCAAGAAAATCCAGAAAGTCAAAGGCTCAGGCGGCCTGACACCCATGGATTCATCACCTGAAATGAGAAAACGCGAAGCCAGCTATGCTCATAGCTGGTTTAATAATATTACCCACGATACCTTTGGTGGTTAATATCAGAGCTTAGGCTCTCTTTTAAAAGAACCATCATTTCACTGACTAAAGCCTGTTCTGATCACTCAGGGCAGGCTTTCATTTATTACGAACTGTTTACTCACCATTTACTGACTATTATTGACAACACCCACCTTTAGCGTCACTATTAAGCATTGTTAAATTAATCTTTTCTGTTTTATATCAGGTAAATTACTATGGCCCGACGCAGTGATCACACCCGTGAAGAATTAACTGAACTGGCTTTAAGTTCTGCTGAGGAATTATTAAACAGAAAACCGGCCAGTGCACTCAGTACCCGTCAGATTGCAACCAAAATGGGTTATACCGTTGGTACCCTCTACCAGATTTTTAAAAATCTGCCTGATCTGCTGCTGCATGTTAATGCCCGCACCCTTAAACGGCTTTATGATGACTGCCTGAAGCTGGATACTGATCAGCACAGCGCTGAACAAAATATTTTAGCCTATGCCGGCCTTTACCTTGAATTTGCCCACAAACATCAGGGACTCTGGACACTGATTTTTGATTCTGATGTGCTGGGGGATGAGCCTTTACCCGACTGGTATCTGGTTCAGGTAAATAGTCTGTTTTCTCTGGTTGAAGCTGAGCTTAAACGCATTAAGCCGGACTGTTCCGAACAGGAAATAACCCGTACCAGCCGGGTGCTGTGGAGCAGTGTACATGGGATCTGCACACTTTCAATTAATGACAACCTGTTTGTTACCTCTGCCGGCAGTACAGAAGAACTGATTGCTTCACTGGTCAGCAATTTTCTTAAGGGCTGGACGCATCAATGAGATGGGAAGGCAAGCGTTACTATCCGGTCAGCCAGTTTTATAAACAGCGTTTTGGAGAAAAAGTTTATAAGGTATCGGTCAGTATTGCTGAAACCTGTCCCAACCGTCAGCCCGGTTCCAGAATGCCCCTGTGTATTTTCTGTGATGAATGGGGCTCTGCCGCTTATCATCTGGAACGGGATAAATCACTGCAGGATCAGATAATCATTAACCGGGATAAAATTGCCCGACGCTATCGGGCTAAATCTTTTCTGGTTTATTTTCAGTCCTATACCAATACCTTTGATCGGGTATCAGAACTGGAACAACGTTTTGATATTGCCCTGGCTCAGGATAATATTAAAGGTGTGGTTTTAGGCACCCGGCCGGACTGTCTGCCCAAACGTATTCTGCCCCTGCTGAAACAGACTCATGAGACGCATTACGTTATGGTTGAACTGGGCCTGCAGAGTTTTTTTGATCATCACCTGGACTTTCTGCAGCGTGGTCATAATGTTCAGCGCGGTTATGAAGCCATTGAAAAACTGCATCAGCATACCGGCGTGGATATCGGTATCCATCTTATGTTTGGTCTGCCCGGAGAAACCGATCAGGAACTGATTGAAACGGCACAGATTTTAAATGAACTGCCTGTTAATAATGTCAAATTACATAATCTGCATGTACTAAGCAATACACCTCTGGCCTTACAGTACCAGCTGGGGAAATTTCAGCCCATTGAACTGGATGAGTATATTCATAAAGTCACTCTGTTTCTGGAATATCTGTCGCCGGATATTGCTGTACAGAGATTGGCTGCTGTGGCCAGCCGCTGGGATGAACTAATCGCCCCCGCCTGGACAAAAGAGAAAATGCGGCCAACCCAGGCCATTGAAGATCATTTACAGGAACAGAACACATGGCAGGGGAAAGCCATTGTCCTCAATAATACACTGCGTAATAAAGCCCTATAGAAATAAAAAAAGCCATATATCCAGTAATTAGAAATTTAGTAGTAAAGGCCATGGGGTTATTAGTTGTCTTATGATCAATATACAGCTTATAGGCAATAAGATTTGCAAATGATCCAAACAGGCTGCCGAATCCGCCTGCATTTGTACCCCATAACAGCGCTTTCCAGTTCTCGGTAAAGTTGGCAAATAATAAGGTGGCCGGCACATTACTCATTAGCTGACTGCTTAAAGCAGAAAATAAAAACACATGTTCAGAACCCTGTATCTGTGACTCAAACAGCAGCTTTAAATTTTCTGCCAGACCAAAAAAGAAAAAGAACGTGAATAAAAGGGCATAATCAATACGCAGAGTTTTTCGATCAAATATTAAGGCATAAATGATCACTATCAGGGCCGAGATTATGGGCAATATATGTAATACCACCAGTAACACTATAAACAACAGGAGCACATAAATATAAGCGGATCGGTTCAGCTTAATATTGCTATGCTCTATTACCGCCTCATGGCTGGTTTTAATAAACCATGAAGCCATAATTAAAATAACCAGAAAGAATAGGGCAAAGGGCGCTATAGCAGCTATAAATTCCAGAGGCTGTAAATCGTAATACCAGTAAATAAACAGGTTTTGCGGATTGCCAAAAGGTGACAGGGCTGAACCCGCATTAACCGCCAGCGCTTCAAATATCACCAGCAGATCCTTGCGGGTGGTATTAAGAGACAGGGTTAACGGCACAATAACCATTAAGGCAATGTCATTGGTGATCACCATAGACAGGAAATAAGAAGCTAAAATCAGCTTTAAAGAGATTAATGATCCCTGTTCAATACTTCTGGAGATTTTCAGTATCAGGCCGTGACGCTGCAGTCCATTAACTGCGACAAATAATGCCAGCAAAAGAAACAACACTTCCAGTTCATTACGTGAATAGTCGGGAATATTCCCAGTATAAACAGAGGTTACCAGCAGGCTCACAACAGAAATAACCAACAGCCACTGCCTGAGAATAAACTCAATTAAAGCATTTTGAACGTTCAAATCAATTTCCTGACGGCTATAGAATATACTTTATACTGATTCTGATCTGCCCCTTACTGGTAAAACGCTGTTTAATCACCTGTCGAAGCAACTTCATTTCATGCTCATTCAGAGCCTGTTTTACTACCAGCGTTATATTAATAATGCGCTGCCTGTTCTGATAATCAATAACCGCTTTTTCAATAAGTACTTTTTTATTATTTATCGTTAACTGTTCATTAGCCAGCACTCGAGTCAGGTAATAACTCTGCAGACTGGCACTATAAGTTCTATAAAGCGGATACGATAATACCACTAATACCAGAACAATAAGGGTCAGGCTTTTCTTTCGTTTAACGGTATTGGAAAAACCCAGAAACTGGAAGGTCATGGTTGCTGCTACCATAATCCCTACCAGGTTAGTCACAAATAATAACAGTGCACCTTCAAATACATAGGATTCACCGCGCCCCAGTCCAATACCGGCACTGGCCAGCGGCGGCACCAGGGCAACCGCAATAGCCACCCCGGCAAGATTATTTAAAAGTTCTTTATGTGCCTTGGTATAGGCCGCCGCAATACCGGAAAAAATAGCAATGGCCAGATCGATCAGGTTTGGGTTAATCCGTGCCCTGATTTCCCCGCTTAAATCCACCTGGGGCATAAATAAGGTCAATATAAAGGATGCCAGCAAGGCCAGTGCAATGCCCAGACCGAGTTTTTTTAATGACTGATAAAACAGCAGGTCTTCACCCCTTAACAAGCCCATTGAACTGGATATAATGGGCGACATAAGGGGCGCCAGCAGCATGGCACCGATAACCACAGCCGAACTGTCTGCATAAAGTCCCAGACTGGCCAGCAATGTACTTAACAGCATTAAAGTAATATACAGTGAATTAATTCGGGCATCTTCACGTAACTGTAAAAACAGCTCCTTGAAACGCTCTTCAGAAGCGACAGAAAAAAACGGCAGTTTTTTATCAATATACTTGTTCAGTTCTTTTTCATCCGGCAGATTGTCTGTACGAATGGTTTCCTTGTCTGCATTGATAACGGGATTAAGCTCCCAGAACCTGTCCGAGGCATTGATACTGATGGCATTTTTTATTATTTTAAAATGCAGTGGACATTCTGTTGTTTTCAGATCATCCAGTTTAACTGCCGGTGGAGCCTGATTAAAACTCTCACATTTCAGCTTAATTTCATTGCTCTGGATATTAGCCACCGCGCGGGGCAGGCTGTTGTCTCTGTTAAGATGAAATATCAGTGATATCAGGAACAGAAAATATTCCACCACGGAAAAAGGTGATACTATCATCATGGACAGCATATCCGAGCGCATGGAGCTTTGCTGCTGTATTGCCCGGGTCAGACGGCTGCCGCGGTTCTGATTCACTATAAAGATACCATTAGCGACTGTGGTTATGGCTTTGCCGTTTCTGGTTTCAATACTGATTTTATTTTTTGACAGGCGAAAAAACTGCTTTAAACCCAATACAATGTTTTTAAAAAAGGCTCCGGCTGACGCATCTGAATGCCAGGCTTCCAGTAAGGGGATCTCACCGATAACCGCCTTAAACTGAAACAGCTGACCATTACACTGCTGCAGGTTTACGGGTTTAATATCATCCCGTAAAGCAATCTCGATATTTTCTTCATCAGAGCTGGGCAGTTGATAGGCATGGCGCAGAATTCGCTGTTCCGGCAGAGGTAAAAAGGCCAGGCTGCACGGCTTATCTGTGCTTTGAAGCGATTGCTCATAGGCAAAAGCCAGCATCTGGTCAATAAATTCCATACTGCCCGAAACCAGAAGATGGCTTGAAAATAACAGATAGTCCTGAGGATCGGAGAGAAACTGCTGTTTTTCAACGGCCCTGATCTGAGTGTCAAATGGATTACCGGAGACGGCTTCTATCAGGTGTTCAGAATGCTCATCATAAATAAACAGAGCCTCAGACATATAGTCCATAGTAAACCTTATTTTTAGAAAGTAGCTCCCTGCATAATAACATATAAAAAAGCCGGCAATGAATGGCTCATTGTCGGCTTTAAATAATATTACTAAGCCACGAATTTAAGCAAAAAACATATAATTTAAACCGGGGCAATAGATGAAAGATCGACAGCCCCTAGAGCTGTCTGGCGTTAAAGGTATTGCAGGCAGCCAAAGTGCCTTTTTGCAAACCCGTTTTAAACCAGCGAACTCTTTGTCTGGAACTGCCATGTGTAAAGGAATCCGGATTAACATAACCCTGAGCCTGCTTTTGCAGCTGGTCATCACCAATGGCACTGGCGGCTTTAAGACCTTCCTCTATGTCGCCCGTTTCAAGAATCTGTCGGCTTCTATCGGCATGATTGGCCCAGATACCGGCATAACAGTCAGCCTGCAGTTCAAGTTTTACAGAGAGCTGGTTAGCTTTTAGCTTACTTAATTTCTGTTTGGCCTGATGAACTTTAGTGGAAGTCCCTAACAGGTTCTGCACATGATGACCTATTTCATGAGCCACTACATAGGCCTGAGCAAAATCACCTGGCGCTTTATATCGGTTTTTTAATTCATCATAGAAACTCAGATCCAGATAAACTTTTTTATCCGTTGGGCAGTAAAAAGGCCCCATTTGTGCCGTACCAAAGCCACAACCCGATTTAACCCGGTTACGATACAATACCAGCCGGGGTTCCTGATAGTTTTTACCCTGCTGCTTAAAGATGGCCTTCCAGGTATCCTCAGTATCTGCCAGAATAACAGCAATAAAGTCCACCATTTCTTTTTCCTGGGCACTTTGCTTAACAGGCTGATTACTTACCTGAGGCTGATTTTCCTGAAACGAACCACCACCAAGGATCTGCCCCAGGTTACCACTGAACAAACCATAGGCTACCACACCGACAACCGCAATGGCGGTACCTTTAAACCCCAGCAGGCGGTAAACCATGGGCAGTAATCTGAGCAGACCACCCCCTCTGCCGCCGCCCATTCCTGAGACTCTTTGACTACGTCGATCTTCTACATTATGACTGCGTCGATTATTTTTCCAGCGCACAGAGATTACCTTTTATTTTATTAGCTATTTTTCCAAACCATGATAAAAAACACAAATTGAAGCACTGGTATTTTTCATAGTGGTTTTTACATATAATAAGTTAAAACAAAATACGAACCATTCAGGCGATTTTTCAGGTTCAGGACTTTTAGGAACTTTACCATGCTTTTTCATACTTTATACAAAAAAAACAAACTTATTACTGGCCTGCTGCTGAGCCTATTGCTTACTGCCTGCTCTTCCTCTGTAACAACGGTCAGCAGCCTGTTAGGTGCCCGTATCAAGTATGATTATGCCCAGAATTTTGAGGCGATGCAAAAATACAATTTTAACCCCGCTCCGGATACCGTTAAAAATAATCCTGATTACCGTTTTATTCAAAGTGTCGGCGCCACACTGGCCATTGAAAATACCATGGCTGCCAAAAAAATCCGCAAGGAACGCCATATCCTGCCCGATTTCTGGGTTAATTATTATTTTGTCGGCGATGAAGGTATCAAGGTCGGTCAGCTTAATGAACTGTACAGCTATAACCTGGGGCTGGCCTGGGATGACGAATACGGCAGCGGCAAAGGTATTGCCAATACTGACCATAAATTTTCTGCCGGTACATTTATTATTGATCTGGTATCCTCTGAGGGTAACCGTCTGATCTGGCGCGGTTCAGTACCAACCAGTATTGAACGGGACAAGAGCGAAGATGAAAACCGTAAATTAATCAATAAGGCTGTGGAAGTAATTCTGGACTCCTTCCCGCCTGAAAATTTCTTTAAATCACTGAAAGATGCTGTACCTGATTAATTTTTCTTAGCATCGTAATAAGTATAATTTTTTTATAATATGAATTGATTAAAAGTGTACTGAAAAATATCAGGATACCCACCATTACCATATTATGTGATTTTGCATAACGCCAATGCTCAGCGGCGCGCGCCTTTGGCGTGTCCGCTGGAGCTATTTGTTAGCGATTTTTGGTGAGCAACATACTCATCAAGTAACTGACGGATCATTTTTTGATACTGCATATGATGTTTTTTCAGTTTCTTTGAAGTAGGCTATGCTCTCAGAACTAAGAGAGAACGTGACTTTTGTGTTTTTTTGCTTAAGCGCTAACTCTTCGGGTGAAGGTAAAAAGTCAGGAACTACTTTTAGATCACCCAAAGGTTCATCATGATATTGAATTGGTTTGCTCATAGAGCTTTTTACCTTTACGCTAATAACCTGCACTAATTTATCGCGGAGTTGCGGACACCCATCAAATAACTAATCACCCCTATCCTCATCACATACAACCCTAACCATTAAATTCTCAGCCTTTATCAGCAGTTCACTTAAAGAAAATGGTATTGCCTTTATACTTGCTGACTATCTGGAATTAGCTGACTGGACTGGTCGGTTGAGCGGTCTTGTTATACGCTTTTTGCCACAAACATTTCTGTAGCACCTTTTTGAAATTCATAATTAACATGCTCCAATGAAGATTCAATTCCATCATCAGCCAATGCCGAGATTACCGGTTTGAGATGCATTGACTGATTACCGTCAAGAGACAAAACAGGATAAATCCGTACCTCACTTGCTACACGGCATAATTCCCTTATGGAAGAAATATGCTGCTCTTGGCTTACATGGTCACTATACAGAAACAGATAATGTGAGCAGAGTGCTAACTCAAATTCTTTATTAGAAAATGGTAGTGATGGCAATGAACCAAAGATATAACGGCCTGAAATTTTACCCACCTCATAGTCATCAAGAAAAGCATTCATAGCCTTCATTCTAACCTTACCCAATTCCTCGACAGAGTTTATGCTGTCCCATACATAAGCATCCTTATTTTGTAACATTTGTTCCATCACTTGAGGGTAAACTTCATTAATACGGGATAGAATCTGCTCGCCACTAAATTGATAGACTGGATCAATGGAAACTACCTGGCTACCGATTGCCGTGGACTCTGCATTGAAAGAAGCTGGGCCATCACCACAACCAAGAATATTTTTTTGCAAATCTATTTCCGATAATAAGAACATTTTTTGATATTCGGAAAATGACCTGCCCCATGGGACTATGCTCTTCAGTTCCATTATTTTTGTTTCTTCTCGTATTCTCGAATTACCTCAACAACCTGTACTTGATAAGATTTGTACCATTCTGATTTTCCTAACTCCTGCACCACCAAGTGTTCAGCGTTCTGTTTCCATGCTGCAATATCTTTCTTATTGTTCCAGTAAGATATAGATATTTCCTGCTCTCCCTCTGTTACAGAAACAAATTCTGTACAGCCATATTCATTTATCGCCAATTCGCGCATTCTTGTAGCGGTTTCGGAATAAGCTTGATCCAGCTTGTTAATTTTTGCCTTAAATATTACAGCGTACACAGGCGCCTTCTTTATTTGCATATAACATCTCAGCATTTATGCGTTGTGCGCAGCATTACGTATATATGTCTGTTGGACATTGCCGCGTAACTTGTATCAGCTTACCTTATTTATGGAAGAAGGTGAACCAGGACACCCATCTATTGATGAGTTGTAATTTTCATTTAATGGATGTCCACAACTGTCCTTTAGTGGGTGTCTTCAATTATTCTCTTTGCCTCTTCAAAGGTAATTCCATGTTTTTTTGATTTTTTAAGGCTTTAATTTCATCCCAAGTAAATTTCAACTCATTCATACAAACAAAGTATAACTACATTGCAATTACAGTCAAGAGACAAAACGACAGAACCTTCTGCATCTCTACGAGGAATAACAGTACAATCAACATCATTAAAATTAAAGACGTAATCTTTAATGTTTTTTAACAAAAATAAATTATGGCTGTCCTGTAATACTTTGAGAAAGTTATCCATAAGCTGGAAACTTTAAGGGAAAAACAGCACAATTAAAGCTATCATTTTATGCATAGTGCGTCCACAGTCTGATAATTTTTATAACATGCTCTTTTTCGTAAATCTGATATACCAGTCTGTGTTGTATGTTTATTCTTCGGGAATAGGCACCTGATAAATCGCCTACTAATTTTTCATACGGTGGGGGATTCTGATAGGGGTTTTCTTTAATTATTTCAAGCAAATCCTTCGCTTTATTTTTTAATCCTGATGCTGTTAGTTTTTTTGCATCTTTTTGTGCCTGTTTTGTATAGACCAACTCCCAGCTCACCAGTCAATTTCCTTAGAACATTCTGATATATCCTGTTCCATACCTTCTTTTATAGATTCTCTCATACCAGGAATTGACAGCAAATGAAGAGTTTCAGATATGGCATTCCAGTCTTCTTCTGATATCAGAACTGCATTACCCCTTTTTCCTGTTATAACAATGGGTTGATGAGTTTCTTTTGTTTCATCAATTAAGTTATAAAGTTTTGACCTGGCTTCTGTTGCATTCAAAATAGTCATGATTTACCTCCAGAGCATAGCGTACGCAGAAACGTACGCATAGTCAAGTTTTAAATCCATAATTTTATTATCAAACAGATAGTTGCAATTTTTTAATTCCCTGACTTCTTTTTCCTGGCTCTGGGATGGGCCTTGTCATACACTTCCGCCAGATGCTGGAAATCCAGGTGGGTATAAGTGGGATAATTGTGGCTGTCTCAAATTCACCTATCCAACGCTTTTGAGTCCACCTATTCCATTGAGGTAATGATTTAATACCAGCCAGCCTCCTATGTATTCGGGTTTGTTTGCAATTAATAAGATGGGAAAAATAGAAAGCTCCATAACACCAAGGACAAATGTCTGAAAATGATCAAATGAGCGATTTCCATCGATGCCTTTGCCTTTAAAGAATGATATAAATGTATCGAAGAATCCACGCCCAGATTCTTCGAGCTCTATCTCGAGTGTTGTAAACAGAGTGATCACGAACCGTACTGCCAGGGAGCCAACAACTGCTAGAAAGAAGTACATCCATAGATCTGGCTTTATTTGGATTTCTAAAAGATACATGCCCTTTCCTTTGTATGCCTAACGACCAAGCTGTGCGGCGCAAATGAAGCGCAGCGTAGTTTGCGTCCGAACGAGCGTATTGTTATGCGATTTATTCAGCAATGTTATCATGAGATATTTTAATAATTGTGTAGCTTTTTAGTGTGCCACTTCGACTGGTATTTTTGAATACTTTACAATTCACAATACTCCACTCGCTATTGTAATCTTTAATGGCATTTACACTTAAGCTTGCCACAACAAGTTGTACTTCATGATTAGAGCGACAATTATCAGATAGTTCGAAAGCGACAGACCTTCCTTCAGATGCAACATAAATTCGTCCTTTGTATGTATTGCTATTATAGCTTGATATTCTGCCGGATATTATTTCAGGTTCTTCACTTACAAAGATTTCGTGAATATATTGATATGTTTCAAGATCAAGGACACAGCCTATATTCTGATATTCACCCCCCATGCTTGATTGTATTATTGCTTTTGATGCTGTTTGTGTTTTAAAAATTGGACGATGGATTTCTGTTAGTGCTGTTGAGCATTTTTCTATAAGGGAATCAACTTGATGTTGTTCAATTTTTGGTAATTCTTGTTCTTTTTCTTTGTGTTTTTCATATAGCTCACCAAGAGATTTATCATAGTCGACATGAAATCCGAGACTCTCTGAAACAACATAGTCATAGGTTGAATGGATAATATGACCAAGGGGGGTGTCTTTTGGTGCTGTTGTGGCTGCATATACGCCAGCTAAAACGACTGCCACCACCTTCCAACTACCATCTTCTGGTGGAGTAGATAGTATTCTTGCACCTTTTAGGGACGGTGCTTGAGTAATAATTTCACCATTAACAACAAGATGCGCTGTTAGTGCCAAGGAACGCTGGAAACCAATTAAGGCTTGAGAAACGTCATACAAATCAATGTGGTGGTCTTCTGCTTCGCATCCATCATACTTCAATGTAAATGATATAGCAGCTTCCATTATTGAACCCTCAGTTTTTATTATTACGCATAACAGTATATTCAACCGCTTACACATTATTACCAATACTACTGTCGCAGCCTATTGTGTTATTGGCCCGTTCTGGCTATTTTTTTAACCTTATATCTTCAAGGACTTGATGTCCACTTTTTAGGACATGAAACGTATTACGGAACAGCCATATTATTTAGAGGGAACGTATTACGGGACAGCCATATTATTTACGGTGGCGTTTACCATGTGTATTGAAACCTTCCTCCTACCGTTTCGGTTTTCGTCCTCCACTCTTCAGACATGCCTCCATGCTTGAATAAGGCCTATAGTTTTTTGTGCGTTTGTAATAGGTGCCACCCTTTGGATGGCAAATTCCGCTTTTGCTCTTTTTTACTGGCGGCACCTCCTCTGCTGCTATCACTATATCTGGAGCCCCGATTAGCGGACCAAAAAGTGTGAATACAAGAAACACGAGTACAACTCTCATGAGAACCCGTTTTATCATTCGCCCTTCTCCCTCTTTATCGCACATAACCACTGCATAATCGGATGCCCAAAGCCGCGCTGCTTTGCTATGCGGCTTTAGGCAGTCCGTGTTAATGCACTTGATACTAATTGAGCCTTCTCGCTGCATCAATATTTAACTTTTCAACCTGTTTTAAATCAACCTTATTTTTTGTATGCCACAAGTTATATAAATCCTGCATTGCAAGCCAGCTCTCTGGTGTGCGCCCCAGTGTTTTTGATAAACGTAATGCCATTTCAGGGGAAATATTACTTTCCTTATTTACCAGACGATTAAATGTGGAAGGAGAGACTTTTAGTTTTTCTGCAACTGTACGGGCACTTATATTAAAGGGCATTAAATAGACTTCTTTAATAAATGCTCCTGTGTGAGGCGGAACAAATGATCGCATTTTCGTCAGCATCAGGCCGCAATCTTCAAATCAATATGCAACCCCAGTCTATGGGCAAAGTTTACCAGTGTATCCAGACGAAAATCTTCAATTTTGCCTTTTAAAAGAGCACTAACACGAGGCTGGGTAATTTCCAGTAGCCTGGCTGCTTCTGTTTGATTGATGTTCCTGCTTTTAATATTTCTGGTAATTGCCATTAAAAGGGTAGAACGGAGCTTCATATTTTCAGCCATAACTGGATCATCTTCCAGAGCATCCCAAACGTTGTCAAAACTTTGTAAGTTACTCATTTATTTCGCTCCTTTATGATAATTTTCCAGACTGCGTCCTACAAATACTAATTTCTTCATTAGTTTATAATATTAATGCAACAAGGTTTATACAAGTACTTATATAAAATATAAATAAAGCGCCAGATTATACTTTGGTTAAAATATATTCAATTTGAAATTTATAACCTCTGAGTATCCATTGACCGTGCTTCTTGATGAAGTTTCGGCAGCAGGGATGCTGCCGAAAAACCTCCATGGATGGAT
>JALUZF010000161.1 GCA_027012135.1 Gammaproteobacteria bacterium | reverse complement strand
TGGTTTACTTGTGAACACCTAACTTGTCTCTCCAGCCTGGGTACAGAGCGTCTGCATCGTGTTCGAAAGATTCGAAGGCACGGGCAAATTCTTTATGCTCTTTAGCGTACTCAATTGGGTCAGCACCCTGCTTCCAGCAGTCATAAGCCTGACGCAGGGAAGTAGCACCCGCCGCTGGGCTGTCGATATGACCATAAGCACCACCACCAGAGGTGTTAATAACGTTACCATGACCCAGGTTTTCAAAGAAGCCTGGCAGACGCAGTGCGTTCATACCACCGGAGATAATTGGAGTAGTGGGCTTCATACCATACCATTTCTGGTGGTATACAGGACCCTGGCACTCGTCACGTTCAATCATATAGGCAATGATCTTGTCAGAGGCATCACCTTCCATCTTACCATAACCCATAGTACCTACGTGGATACCTGAAGCACCCATCAGACGAGACATCTTGGCCAGGATATAAGCGGTATAACCACGCTTGGAAGAAGGAGAAGTAACCGCACCATGGCCGGCACGATGGTAATGCAGGTACTGGTTAGGATATTGACGACGAGCTGTAGTAACCATACCAGGACCACCGACATAACCGTCAACCAGGAAAGCAACTTTGTCCGCATCAGGACCAAATGTTTCCAGAACAAAGTCAGCACGAGCACACATTTCATAGTGATCATCAGCAGTGATGTTAGCAGAGAATAATTTAGCTTCACCGGTTTCATCCTGGGCACGCTTCATAGCATCTGCTACTAAAGGAATAACCTTTTTCATAGGACAGAAAACCTGGTTACCCTGAGGCTCATCGTTCTTGATGAAGTCGCCACCCAGCCAGAACTGGTATGCTGCATTAGCAAAAGGCTCAGGACGCAGGCCTAATTTAGGCTTAATAATGGTACCGGCAATATAACCACCGTCTTTAATTGGACGACCCAGAATACGCCACATATCAGAAATGTCTTTGGAAGGACCGTCAAATAACTGCAGCATGCGTGGTGGCACATAAAAGTCAAACATCTGAGAGTTCTTGATGTCACCCATGCCCTGGTTATTACCAATAGCCAGAGTCAGGAAGGAAACGATCATGGCACGACCGTCAATAACGTTACGGTCAAACAGTTCGTTCGGGTATGCAATTTTCATGATGCCTTTGGCTTCATCAATTTCATAAACCAGAGCATCAACACCTTTGGTGAAGTCATCAGTAGTTGATACTTCAACGTTGGTGCCAGTTGAGGATTCAGCTGCAAAGTGAGCCGCTGCTTCCAGGTAACCATGACCTTCAGCAGGTTCCATAGTGTAAGCAACCAGGATGTGATTGCCGCCAGCTAATAATTCGTCTTCTTTCAGACTTAAATCGGAGTAACGATTTGTTTGGTCTAATAATGCCATTTGTCCGTTTCCTTTAAATGGGGGTTAATAATTCGGTTGTGAGAGGCCTGATTTGTGAATGGAGGAATTTACAAATAAAGTGCTCTTACAAACTGTGTAGGGAAATATAATTTAAAACTACTATAAAGTAAAACTTTATTTTTTGATTGTTACCATAAGCTATTGCTTATGGTATATTGGGTTTTAGATAAAAATAGTGGAAAAAAGACAATATGAATCTTACTTTTCGACAACTTAAAGTGTTTGAGGTGGTTGCCCGACGCCTTAATTATACCAGTGCCGCTAAGGAACTTCATTTATCCCAGCCGGCTGTCTCCATGCAGATTAAACAGCTGGAAGAGCAGGCCAATACCCCGTTAATAGAAAAGCTGGGTAAAAAGCTTTATCTGACGGAAGTCGGCAATGAAATGTATAACTACGCCCGCAGCACCATGCAGCAGCTACTGGATCTGGAAGAAACCATTAGCCAGATGAAAAGCCTGCATAAGGGGCATTTAAAACTGGCGGTAGCCAGTACCGCCAACCATTTTGTGATCCGCATGCTGGCCCGCTTTGCCAGGGTGTATCCTAAAATCAGCATTTCTCTGGATGTTACTAACCGCAGTACGCTGCTGGAACTGCTGGAGAAAAATGAGTGTGATCTGGTGGTCATGGGCCGCCCCCCGGAAGGGCATAATCTGACCGCCCGGCCCTTTCTGGAAAACCCTTTAGTGGTGGTGGCTCATCCTGAGCATTATCTGGTGCGGGAAAAAAAGGTCAGCTTAAAGGAACTGGCTCGTGAGGAATTTGTGATCAGGGAACAGGGCTCTGGTACCCGAGGTGCGGTGGAACGATTTTTTAAAGAGCATAATCTAAAGTTCAGGACCAAGATGGATATGAGTAATAACCGAGCCATTAAACATGCGGCTGAAGAAGGCCTGGGCCTGGCAATTGTATCTTTACACACCCTTGAAATTGAACTGCGGGCAAAGACTCTTAATATCATTAATGTAGAAGGCTTTCCAATCTATCGCCACTGGTATGTGGTACAGCGTGAGGGAAAGCGCCTGTCACCTATTGCGAAGGTATTTAAAGACTATATAATGCAGGAAGCAGAAGGCTTGATTAAGGATTTTAATTTGCCAATAGGTCTGTAGTAGGTAAGTAATATCACTTATAGATAGTCATGGTCGTATGCACAGAGTAGCTGCAATAAAAAATATAGGTTATTTAATATAAATTGGAATGACACAGAGTACCTGCAGCCAGTTACGGTCAGCTATACTAAACAGCTACAAACATACATAGTAATAAACCTAAATAAACCAGGAAAGCTTTTTTATGATCATCCCAGTAATTTTGTCCGGCGGTTCAGGCTCACGTTTATGGCCCATGTCCAGGGAACTGAATCCCAAGCAGTTTCTCTCCCTGTATGGCGAACAGACCATGTTGCAGGAAACCATGACCCGTCTGGAAGGCGTGCCTGAACTGGCCGAACCGGTTATCGTCTGTAATGAGGAACATCGTTTCCTGGTGGCTCAGCAGATGCAGGATATCGGGGTGGTCGTTGACAAGATTATTCTTGAGCCGGTGGGGCGCAATACGGCTCCGGCCATTTGTGCGGCAGCAGAATATATTCAGAGTAAAAAAAATTCAGCAGAGGATGTCATGCTGGTGCTATCGGCGGATCATGTCATAAAAAATACCCAGGCTTTTCATAAGGTCATAACAGAAGGCTACGCCATTGCTCAGCAGGGGCAGCTGGTGACCTTCGGTATTGTGCCGCAAAAGGCTGAAACCGGTTATGGCTATATTAAGCGCGACGGGAAACTGGAAGGGCGGGAGGCCTGGAAAGTTGCTCAGTTTGTTGAGAAACCGGATCAGGTCACGGCCCAGACCTATCTGGACAGTGGTGAATATTACTGGAACAGCGGTATGTTTATGTTTCAGGCTCAGAATATTATTCAGGAACTGGATCACTATGCCCATGATATTGTGGCGGCCGTTCACCAGGCGGTACTGCATGGCGGCAGTGATCTGGACTTCTGTCGTCTGAATGTGGACGATTTTACCGCCTCTCCTTCCGATTCTATTGACTATGCGGTTATGGAAAAAACCGATAAAGCTGTAGTGCTGCCCCTGGACGCCCAGTGGAATGATGTGGGTGCCTGGTCGGCACTGTGGGAAATTAATGAGCAGGACAGTGACGGTAATGTACTGCACGGGGATGTGCTGACAGTGGATCTCAGCAACAGCTATGTGCATGCAGAAGAACGTATGATTGCCGTGGTCGGCATGGATAACTGCGTGGTAGTGGAAACGGCCGATGCGGTGCTGGTGGCGGATAAAACCCGGGCACAGGAGGTTAAGGAAATTGTTAACCAGCTTAAGGAAGGCAAGCGCGAAGAAGCCCTGTTGCATCAGCGGGTATACCGTCCCTGGGGCAGTTACGAAACGCTTGTGGAAATGGAACGTTTTAAAGTTAAGCGTATTATCGTCAATCCCGGTGCCCAGTTATCTCTGCAGATGCATCATCACCGGGCCGAACACTGGGTGGTGGTTAAGGGTACTGCCAAAATTCTGTGTGGTGAAAAAGATTTTGTTATGACTGAAGATCAGTCTAATTATATTCCTTTAGGTACTCAGCATCGTCTGGAAAATCCGGGTGTGATCCCGCTGGAAATCATTGAAATTCAGACCGGCAGTTATCTGGGTGAAGATGATATTGTACGTTTTGAAGATACCTATGGACGTACTGATGTACATTCCTGTCTGGATTCAAAATAATGTCTGCAACAATTAAAGATTTAATGGTTCAGAGTCAGGTCGGTTTTGGTACCAGCGGTGCCAGAGGTCTGGTTAAGGATATGACGGAGCGAGTCTGTTATGCCTATACTCTGGGGTTTATTCAGTATTTAAAACAGACTCAGCAACTGGCGAAGCATACTCCCATAGCGCTGGCGGGCGATCTGCGTGACAGCACCCCGGCAATCTTAAATGCCTGTGCCAGAGCCATTAAAGACAGCGGTATTAAGGTCATAAACACCGGTTTTATCCCGACTCCGGCAGTGGCTCTTTACGGTTTGCAGCATCAGTGTCCGGTTATTATGGTAACCGGTAGTCATATTCCTGATGACCGAAACGGCATCAAGTTTTATAAACTGGCTGGGGAAATCCTCAAAGAGGATGAACGATTAATCAAAGAACAGCTTATTGATTTATCCGATGCTATGTTTAATGAGCAGGGGCAGTTTACTGAGCCACAGGATGCCCTGGGTGAAGTGGATAATACGGCCCTTGATGAATATATTGAACGTTACCGGCAACTGTTTTCGGATAATGCCGATAGCAGGTTAAAAGCCCTTAGCGGATTTAAAGTCGGGGTTTATCAGCACAGCGGCGTAGCCAGGGATATTCTGCCCGATCTGCTTGAACAGCTGGGTGCCGAAGTCATAAAACTGGGTTATTCACAGCAGTTTATTCCTGTCGATACAGAAGCAGTACGGGAAGAAGACGTACGGCTGGCCCGACAGTGGGTGCAGGAATTTCAACTCCATGCTATTGTTTCTACTGACGGCGATGCTGACCGTCCACTGATAGCGGATGAAACAGGCCGGTGGCTCAGAGGTGATATAGCCGGTTTGTTATGTGCCCGTTACCTGCACATTGAGCATCTGGTGACGCCAGTCAGTTCTAATACCTGTGCAGAAAAATCCGGGGCCTTTGCAGATATTAAACGCACCCGAATCGGTTCCCCCTATGTGATTGAAGCCATGAATCAGTATGTGAAAGATCATTGTGCTGCGGTGGCCGGTTACGAGGCTAATGGCGGTTTTCTGTTGGCGACACCAGTGCATCGTAATGATTATCTCTTATCACCCCTGCCGACCCGGGATGCTGTAGTGGTGTTATTAAGCCTGCTGTATGCCGCTATTGAAAGCCAGTGCAGTCTGTCTGAATTAAGCGCCCAGTTACCCCAGCGTGTTACCTATAGTGCCCGTTTAAAAAACTTTGCGACTGAAAGCAGTCAGCAATTACTGGAAAAATACACCTGCGGCAGTTATGAGCAGAATAAAGCGGCAATAGAGGCAGACTTTCCGCTCTTAATTGAAAAACTGGGTGGTATCAGTGCTATTGATACCACTGATGGCTTGCGCATAAGCTTTGAAAATGAGGATATTATTCATTTTCGCCCTTCGGGTAATGCACCGGAGTTTCGTTGTTATAGTGAGTCCGGCACTGAGGCTAATGCCGCAGAAATTAACCGCATTGCACTGCAGCGGGTTCAGGAACTCGGTTAAATCGACTGGCCTGAGCCGAATAGTCCTGGAATCATTCTAACTTGCACTTTGAAGCAAGTTTATTGTTAACCACATCACAAAAATTACATCCGTTTTTTTATCCAGTGTGCTATTCATTTTTCTATCACATAGATTGGATGTCTGTAACTATATGATAAACAAGAAAGATAATTTTATTTTTTCTGAACAGAGTGGAATGTCAGGTAAAAATAGAAGGCCATCCCTTTTGGTATAGTGGAGAACCCTAATTGTTCTAAGCGACACTTTTGGTAAAATATATCTATCGATTAGGAACGATTCTTAAGAGATTTTTAAGGAAGACGCAAGAAGGAGCGATAATGGAGTACAGGGTTCAGGGATGAACCGCAAGCTGGAAAGCTTGGTAAGGAGGCACAAAAGCGGCTATGAGTTTATCTCGGCCGCTTTTTTTATGTCCGGAGGTTTTTAACGGTTATTTCAGAACCGTTTATTATCCTAAATTAATCAGTTGAACCTACTGTGAATGTCCATAGCACTGAATCTACAAGGCTTTCCAGAACATTTAAACTTCACCCGTAGGGGTGACTACGCCCCGAAGGAAGTGCCCTTGGGGTACGAATAAAGCCAAAATAACCTGTAAAACCTTGTATCTCCAGCACTCTGATCATTCTCGCTACGATTCAAATGATTAATTTAGGATTATGGCTCAGGTAACGTTTATGACTGTTCAGTTATGATTCATATTGTAAAGATTAAAATCTTCAGCATACCCGTTCTATTCCATTGATAATTTCTGTAGCTTATTATGAATAAAATTTTATCGCTTACAATCGTATTGATTTCCAGCCTGTTTTTTATAAACCCTGTCCTGGCAGATAAAGATCATAAACATGACAAACCGTATAATGGTCAGCCGTATTCCAAAGACAGGCAGGATAAAAAATATTACAAGGAACACTGGAAAGAATACAAAAAAGAGCATAAAAAAGAACAGAAGCAATGGCGTAAAGACCATAAAAAATCAGACAAAGAATGGTGCAAAGAGCGTAAGGAAGAAGAAAAAGAATGGAAAAAACAACGCCATGAAGAAGAAAAAGCCTGGCGCAAACAAAGACATGAAGAAGATAAATATCGCCGTAAGAACGGGCACGATAAAAGAAAAGAATATGATAGAAAATGGCGTGAGGAAGAACGTGAACATCGTGAAGAATGGCAAAAAAACACCGGGAATATAAAGACAGTAATGACTGATTGATAAGAGTATGCAAAAAGACCTTCTTTACCGCAGTCGATAAAGAAAGTCTAATAATCTCAACGCTCAACGCTCAACGCTCAACGCTCAACGCTCAACGCTTAATGCCTGAAATGCCGCATCCCCGTAAACACCATAGCAATACCATGCTCATCGGCAGCATCAATTACTTCCTGGTCACGCATAGAGCCGCCGGGTTGAATGACTGCACTGATTCCGGCTTCAGCGGCAGAGTCCAGGCCGTCACGGAAGGGGAAGAAAGCATCGGAGGCCATGACTGAACCGGCCACTTCCAGATTTTCATCAGCGGCTTTAATACCGGCAATTTTAGCTGAATACACCCGGCTCATCTGACCGGCACCGACACCAATAGTCTGTTTATCACGGGCATAAACAATGGCATTGGACTTAACAAATTTGGCCACTTTCCAGGTAAAGATCAGATCAGCCATCTGTTCCGGTGTGGGAACCTTTTTAGTGACCACTTTCAGACCGCCTTCAGTGATCATTCCCAGATCCCGTTCCTGCACCAGCAGGCCGCCATTGACCCGTTTGAAATCCCAGCCGGGTATCGGGGTGTCAGACCAATGGCCACAGGCCAGAACCCGGACATTTTTCTTGTCTGCCAGAACGGCTTTGGCGGCTTCATCAATGGCCGGTGCAATTATGACTTCCACAAACTGACGATCCACAATGGCTTTGGCGGTTTCTGCATCTAATACTTCGTTAAAAGCAATAATACCGCCGAAAGCAGAGGTGGGATCGGTCTGAAATGCCCGGTCATAGGCTTCCAGCTGGCTGGTGCCTAAAGCGACACCGCAGGGGTTGGCGTGTTTGACAATCACACAGGCCGGGGCTTCATTAAACTGTTTAACACATTCCAGTGCGGCATCTGTATCAGCAATATTGTTATAGGATAATTCCTTGCCCTGGAGCTGGGTGGCCGTAGCTACACAGGCGTCCTGGGGACTTGATTCAACATAAAATGCCGCATTCTGGTGGGGGTTTTCACCATAGCGCATCTGCTGGGACTTGTTAAACTGCATACTCCAGGTTTGCGGGAACAGCTGTTTAGTTTGATTATCATAATTAATGGCGCCCAGGTAATTGGCTATATGACCATCGTATTTTGCCGTGTGTTCAAAGGCCCTGACCGCGAGCTGGAACAGACTCTTTTTAGACAGCTCACCGGCACTGGTTTTCATTTCATCAATAATGCCGTCATAATCCTCTGGGTTAACCACAATAGCCACGCTTTCATGGTTTTTGGCCGCTGCCCGTACCATGGTCGGACCGCCGATATCAATATTTTCTATAGCTGTGGCCAGGTCGCAATCAGGTTTGGCAACAGTGGCCTCAAAGGGGTACAGGTTTACCACGACCATATCGATGGTATTAATGCCGTGCTCCTGCATAACCGCATCATCTACACCGCGACGACCTAAAATACCGCCGTGTACTTTAGGGTGCAGTGTCTTAACGCGCCCATCCATCATTTCGGGAAAACCGGTATAGTCGGAAACTTCTGTAACCGGAATATTATTATCCTGCAGCAGTTTAGCAGTACCGCCGGTGGATAGAATATTGACCTGCATTTCAGCCAGAGCTTTGGCGAATTCAACAATATTGTCTTTATTTGAGACAGAGATCAGTGCGGTTTTAATGACAGCCATTCAGGGACTCCAGTTAGTTAGTGCAGTACACGGCTGCAGGGCAGACAGTGCAGATCGGAATATAATAATGTGAAATGCGGTATGAAACAACACAAAAAACTTAGCAGCAGTAGCTACACAGAAAAATACAGATAAAATCAGCTTATCCGGGAATAACTGTGTTTTTTAGTCATTTATATTGTATTGCTTCAGTTTTTTACGTAGGGTACCTCGGTTGATGCCGAGCATCTGTGCCGCTTTACTCTGGTTGCCATTGGTGTGATCTAATACGGTTTCCAGCAGTGGTGCTTCAACCTCCGCCAGTACCAGCTGGTATAAATCAACAACACTATGGCCTTCCAGATCTTTAATATAGCTGGTTAATACAGAACGAACACAGTCACGCAGTACGGCAGTATTATTATTATTTGTTTCGGTAACTGCAGTGGGGGCGGGTATATCCTTAATATCAGCTAAAACATCTTGTTCAATGGGCATGGGCTTAACCTAAAAATTACGGTGAACCAAAAAGTAAAATAGTCTTGCGAGGAGGTGCCTATTATAGACTTAAAATGCTCTTAAGGTGTCAGAAATTTCCCACATTTAAAAGCAATTTTGGTTTTTTTGACTTTTATCATAAACGGTGAAAATAAATTTGTTTCAGGCCTGTTGTTTGCGTAAATCTGTTGAAATGTTATTGGAGAAAAAATTCCCAACCATTATATATTGTTCTCGGGCATGATTTATCTGATTAATCTGCCGCCAGAAAGTATCGCCCTCAGGTAAGGGTTTTATAATGGCTGCAATATGTTTACGGGCAATTTTCAGGCCGTGAGCCTCGCCATAAAATTCGTATAATTCGGTCAGTAAATTGAGCAGAATTTGACCCCGTTCAGCAAAGTTCGGCTCGCTCAGGTGCTGGCCAGTGGTCAGATAGTGGTTGATATCGGCAAAGATCCAGGGGGTGCTTAATGCTTTGCGGCCAATCATAATAGCATCAGCCAGGGTGTAGTTAAGAACAAATTCGGCTTTTTCAGCACTGTCGATATCACCATTGGCAATAACCGGCAGGCTGACAGCCTGTTTAACCTGTTTAATGGTATCGTATTCAGCCTGGCCCTTATAGCCGCAGGCACGGGTTCGGCCGTGAATGGTCAGAGCCTGTATGCCGCTTTGTTCTGCTATATGTGCAATGTTCAGGGCATTTTTACTATGAGGATCCCAGCCGGTGCGAATTTTAAGAGTCACGGGTACAGATACGGCCTGTACAACCGTGCTTAGAATATCTCTGACCAGCGGTTCATTTTTTAACAGGGCGGAGCCGGCCGCTATATTGCAGACTTTTTTGGCAGGACAGCCCATATTGATGTCAATAATATCGGCACCGTGATCAACATTAAAGCGGGCAGCTTCGGCCATCTGCTGCGGATCGGTACCCAGGATCTGAACGCTCACAGGAGCCTGTTCGCCCTGATGGTTTAAGCGGGAACGGGTTTTTAAGGTATGCTGAAGTTCGGCTTTGGAGGTGACCATTTCGGATACCGCCAGAGCAGCACCCATTTTACGGCAAAGCTGACGAAAGGGTTTGTCGGTGACTCCGGCCATGGGGGCCAGAATAACCGGCGCCTGAGTGCTTTGTTGTGGTGCCTGGATAGGCCAGGAGCCGATGTTCATAAAAGGTTATAAATAATTAAACTGGAAACTCAGTAAGGCACCCGGATCGGGATCAACAATTTCCAGGTCTATTTTTTCAGTCTGGTTGGGTTTGATTCCAGCTATATAGGAAATATTGCTATTAAGATATTCATCGGGCCTGAATTGCCTGCGGGCAATAATTTCACCTCGAGGGTTGGAGAAAATGACTTCCAGAACAGGGAATTGCTGGGTAAAGTCGGCCTTGTTTCTAAAGCTTAACTGGATCTCCAGGGCCTTTTTTACTGAAGGGTGAGTGTGTACATCATGGTTAATGGTAATGATTTTATCCGGGGCTTTTCTTAAAGGCAGAACGCAGCCGGTAATGGGGCACAGGGTTTCCAGAAAAGGCCGGTAATCGGGGTTATCGGCCAGCTGCATACTATTAAAATGCAGATACTGGGCAGCCAGTAGCAATAGCATGAGCAGGGTGGCAAACAGCCAGCCGAACAGACTTGCAGGAGAACCTGATTTTGCGGCATTCTGATTTAGAAAAGATGGCACAACATCTTCTTCAATAACAGGAGTGGCTGTGCTCTGGGTGATTTCGGTTACTTCAAGTTCTGGAGTGTCTTCAAAATCATTGTCAGTGCTGTCGGGCTTTGTTTTAGATTCTGTTTCAGTGTGGGTTTGATTATCCTGAGCATTAAATTCCTGTTCCAGCTGATCCAGTTCAGCCAGAATATCATCACCGTTATCCAGTTCATCATCCAGTGACAGGCCTTCACTGGACAAGCTTTTGTTGATGTCATTTAATTCATCAATCAGGTTTTCAGGTGCAATATCTTCATGTTGCTGGGTTTCAATCAGGCTTTGCAGAATATCAATGTCACTTTCATCAACTGGTACCGTAGTATGGCCGGCGGCAGAATGATCGACAGGTTCTTCGTCCAGATGTTCTGAGAAATCCACCAGTTCCAGTTCATCTTCAAGGGCAGGCAGTTCAGGATTTTCTGTTTTATCTGCCTTAATGTTTTCCTGATCCTCTGACTTTTCCTGTTCCCGGTCTTTTTCCCTGACACTCAGGTTGTCCTGTATTTCGGGGGCAGTTTCTGCCGCTTCGGATATCTCGGTATCGGTAGAAGGATACAGGGCTTCAACAGGTTCAATATTATCTGTAGTTTCAGTTTCAGAAACAGGTGCGGGTGCCTGGGGTTCAGGAGAATTAACTGCAGCTTCAGTGGGTTGTGATGATATAAACGGGCTTTCTGGTTTAGGGGGCTGTCGTTCAAAGCCTACTGATTTTCGGGCATTTTTTAATTCCTGAGTGGCAGCGGACAGAGATGCGGCAATGCGCTCCATTTTTTCCCTGATATCAATACTGGCCAGAGGTGGAGTATAGATTGTCTGTGAAATATCGCTTGCTGTTTCAGGTTCTGTGTTGGCTGGAGTTGTTTCTGCTTCAGGTTCGCTATGCTCTGGTGACGTTACCTTAATCTCCTGAGATTCAGTGTCTTTTGTTTCCGGTGCTGGTTCAGTTTCCGTGCCTGTCGTGGGGGGGTGCAGTTCTTCAGGTTTACTGACAGCGGTTTCAAGTTGTGGGGAATCCGGTTCTTCATCATTGTTGTACAGGTTTTCCAGGGCATTAAATACATGATCACATTTACCGCAGCGAACTTTACCATTGGCAATATCAAGGTATTCCTGAGTAATGGAAAAATGGGTATTGCAGTTAGGGCAATGAGTGTACATCGGGTGATAGTTATCCTTAAATCAAAGTTCTTTATAAAAAAGAACTGTCAGGCATTCTGGAATTACAGTTCAGTTAATAATGATTTAACCTATTGATCCTAACACTTTTTAATAAAATTGGAAGTAGGAAAAACTGTAAACTTTTATTTATGTGAGCTTGTTTATATGAGTTCCCTGAGTCTGGAGATTGAGTTAAGACGCTTCCTTCTTTGTTCCGGTAATTCGGAGCCAGTCACCTTCCTGTTCAATTTCATCCAGTTCAAACCATTTTTTATAGCTGGAGGCGACTTTATCAGCCTGTTCTGCCAGGATCCCGGACAGTACAATATGGCCTCCGGGCAGGACATGAGCTGCCAGCATAGAAGAAAGTTCCATTAAGGGAGCCGCCAGAATATTGGCCAGCAGGAGGGAACATTGCAGATCAGGGTGTTTTTTATTAAATTCGTTAACTGATAACGTTTTAATCCGGTTCTGTACCTGGTTTTTTTCTGCATTGGCCTGAGTGGCAATCAGGGCCTGTGGATCCAGATCCACCGCATAGACCCGTTGTGAACCCAGCAGGCTGGCAGCAATACCCAGAATGCCGGAACCGCAGCCGTAATCAATGACATCAACAGGCTGATGAAAATGCTGATCCAGCCATTTCAGGCACAGGGATGTCGTGGGGTGGGTGCCGGTGCCAAACGCCATGCCGGGATCCAGCATAATATTGACGGCATCGGGCTGGGGTGGTTTATGCCAGCTGGGACAGATCCAGAGCCGTTCTCCGAAGGGCATCGGTTTAAAATTATCCATCCATTCACGGATCCAGTCCTTGTCTTCCAGCGGATTAAGGGTGTAATCCGGGAGGGAGCCGAAGCCCTGTTCTATGGTTTTAAGCACGGCCTTCATATCGGCATCGGCTTCAAACAGGCCGGTTAGCAGCAGTTCTTTCCACAGGGGAGTACTTCCGGGAGGTGGCTCAAAGATAGGATCGTCATGGGCATCCTGCATAGTCACGGCTGCAGCGCCTGCCTGGGTCAGTAACTCAGACAGTTGCTCGCTATTACTATGGGTTGCTTCAAGGGTCAGCTGCAGCCAGGGCATTGGACAGTGGTTTGTTTAAAAAACCGGGCCTACAGGCCCAGTTTTTTCTCAAGGTAATGAATATTGGTGCCGCCGGCTTTAAAGGCATTGTCAGAAATAATGTCCTTTTGCAGATCGATATTGGTTTTAATACCGCCGATGACCATTTCATTAAGTGCCGTGTCCATACGGGCAATGGCAATATCACGAGTATTGCCATAAGTAATCAGCTTGCCGATCATGGAGTCGTAATACGGAGGTACGGTATAACCGCTGTAAATATGGGAATCGACCCGTACACCGGGGCCGCCCGGAGCATGATAAGTTTCAATGGGACCAGGAGACGGCATAAAGGTTTTGGGATCCTCTGCATTGATACGGCATTCAATGGCATGACCGGAGATCTTGATGTCCGTCTGGGTAAAGCTCAGAGGCAGGCCGGCGGCTACTCTTAACTGTTCCCGCACCAGGTCCACACCGGTAATAAATTCTGTCACTGGATGTTCAACCTGTAGACGGGTATTCATTTCAATAAAGTAGAATTCGCCGTTTTCGTATAAAAATTCAAAGGTACCGGCGCCGCGATACCCGATCTGACGACAGGCTTCAGCACAGCGTGAACCGATAAAATTACGGACTTCATCGGTAATGCCTGGAGCCGGAGCTTCTTCGACGACTTTCTGGTGGCGTCGCTGCATGGAGCAGTCACGTTCTCCCAGGTGTACGGCATTGCCGTGTTCATCGGCAATAACCTGGATTTCGACATGGCGTGGAGTTTCCAGGTATTTTTCCATATACACTTCATCATTGCCGAAAGCTGCACCCGCTTCGTTTTTGGTCAGGGAAATGGCATTGGACAGTGCGGCTTCAGAGCGCACCACCCGCATGCCACGACCACCGCCGCCGCCGGAGGCTTTGACAATAACCGGGTAACCGATTTCGCGGCCGATACGCATGTTTTCATCGGGGTCATCGCCTAAAGCACCGTTAGATCCGGGTACTGTCGGCACTCCGGCCTTAATCATGGCTTTAATGGCTTCGACCTTGTCACCCATGGTGCGGATGGATTCGGGACGCGGGCCGATAAAGACAAAGCCACTTTGCTCAACACGCTCGGCAAAATCTGCGTTTTCTGACAGAAAACCATAGCCGGGGTGAATGGCTTCAGAATCCGTTACTTCAGCAGCGCTGATCAGGGCCGGAATATTCAGGTAGCTGTCTACTGAGGGTGCCGGACCGATGCAGACCGATTCATCCGCCAGGATCACGTGCTTGAGGTTTCTGTCTGCCTCTGAATGAACCGCAACGGTTTTAATACCTAATTCACGGCAGGCACGCTGGATACGCAGTGCAATTTCTCCGCGATTGGCAATTACTATCTTCTCAAACATCTGAGGGTTCCATGTGTATAAATTGGGTTGTTACAGGGCCGTATCAGTATGACGACCGGATTAACAAACAGGATCAGGGCTGTTTCTGATATTGAACAGGATTATTCAATAATGCAGATGGTTTGCCCGTATTCCAGCGGTTCGCCGTTTTCAACGCAGATGGACTTAACGATACCACTGACCTCGGCTTCAATCTGATTAAGCAGCTTCATGGCTTCAATAATACAGATAGTATCGCCTTTGTTTACATGCTGCCCGATTTCAATAAATGGCGCTGCACCGGGTGATGGGGCACTGTAGTATGTACCGACCATAGGGGCTTTAACTTCATGACCGGTGGGCGCTTCAGCAACGGCCGGAGCCGGTATTTCAGCGGCCGCTGGTGCTGCCGGGGCAGGTGCCGGCATCATGGCATATTCCTGGGCAGGCATCATGGCGGGTGCCGGGCCGTGACGGGAAATACGTACCGATTCTTCACCTTCGTGTATTTCAATTTCCGCAACTCCGGATTCGTCCAGCAGTTCAATGAGTTTCTTAATTTTACGGATGTCCATAACTTAAACCTTAGTTTAATATGTTGAGTCTATGAGGCTAATAGCTAATATATAAAGCAGTATCAGCCCCTGTTTATCAGGTTTGTTCTGCCAGATGGGCAAAAGCATATTGCAAAGCCAGTTCATACCCTTTCGGCCCGAGGCCGCTGATCACGCCAATGGCTATATCCGAGAAAAAAGACTGATGGCGAAAAGCCTCTCTTTTATAGACATTGGACAGGTGCAGTTCAATAAAGGGGATACTGACACCCAGCAACGCATCTCTTAAAGCCACACTGGTGTGGGTAAAGGCGGCCGGGTTAATAATAATAAAATCGGTGCCATTGTTATAAGCCTTATGAATAGCATTAATCAGTTCAGATTCTGCATTGCTCTGCAGGCATTCAAGTTTATGCCCCGCAGTCTGAGCCTGTTGGGTTAAAGTACTATTAATATCATCCAGAGACTGGTGGCCGTAATGAGCTGGTTCCCGGGCACCTAAAAGATTTAGGTTTGGACCATTTAATACGAGTATTTTAGCCATCTCAAAAAACCTGAAGACCTATAAAATGGGAATGGAAGTTAATTCTTGCTGCGATCTTGCTTGCTTTTGATGCTATCTGATAGCTATTCGTATTGTCCATAAGACTTTTTTCAAAACAGACCTGAAACAGGACTTTTATCGCAACAATCTATCCAAAATTTCAATTATTTTGCAATATAAGCCTGCATTTGTCCAGTGAAAATAGCAATTTTATGTAAACTAGCGCTGTTCACAACAAATACCTGCATAATGACAGCAAAATTAGTAAATAACGGCGAAGTAATTTAAGGGTTTACCCGTATTACAGCAATGGTTTAATAATACTGAGTAATTTTGAACGAGTCATTAAGCCGCCGGCTCGATAACGGATAATGCCTTTTTTATCAATAATAATGGTATAGGGCAGGGCGCCGGTGTGATTACCGTATTGATAAGAGATTTTCATGGCGGTGTTTTCACCCACCAGTATGGGGTAGGGTACTTTAAACTGCTTAACAAACCCGGCTACTTTTCGACGGTCATCTGTGCCGACCCCGACAATAACCAGTCCCTGATCACGGTATTGCTGATAAACGGCTGCAAAATCCGGTATTTCCCGCCGACAGGGAGGACACCAGGTGGCCCAGAAGTTAAGTACCACCACCTTGTCATTCCACTGAGAAAAATTCTGAATATCGCCCTGTAAATCAGGCAGGCTGAAATTTTGCCGTTTAAGGACATGGGTTTTGCTGATAACTTCTGTCTGTCCAGTGTCTTTACTGGAAAAGGCGCTGTAGGCCAGCCATATTCCGCCAAGAACAAGTACAACGGCAAAAGCAAAAATGGGTTTATTCATAATTTAAATTTTTTTAGAAAGTGTTTAGTCAATCTGACCGTGGCTGCCTGCAGGTACTGTCTTTCCGGGGACGCTCAAGTACATCCATGTATCGGTTTAGAACTTTTCAAAACTTGTTTTGTTAAAAGTTCTTATCCCAGTGATTACGAAAACATCCATGTTTTCATAAACTCCGTAAACACAGTACCTGTAGCCAGTCACTCTACGGTGTTCTGAATTATACTGAATAAAGACTGTCCGGGTTAAGGCTACTGACTGGAAAAATGCTTAACATGTTCAGCAAATGCATCCCCGTCCTTATAGCCGACGACTCTGAAATTACGGTTTTCTCCGGAAGCAGGATCAAAAAACAGAATAGCCGGTGGAGCCGGTACCTGAAAATGTTTCAGTAAGGCCTCATCAACAGCATCCATTTCCGTCACATCAGCCTGTAATACTACAAAATTATTCAGAGCATTAATAACCTTTGGTGATTTAAATGTTGTGTTTTCCATGCTTTTACAATAAGTACACCAGTCTGCATAAAAATCCAGCATCACTTGCTTGTTCTGTGTTTTGGCCTGAGCCAGCTTGTTATTCATATCTTCTACTGACTTAATGCGCTCGAAACTGACATGCTGAGGGATAGCCGGCTGGTCGGGCATTGTGCTGCTATAACCCATGTGTCCCTGCAGGGGGCGCAAATAATCGGTATTACCGCTGGAGGCTCCGACAATCATGACACTGGCATAAAGCATCATAATCAGGCCCAGAGACTTCCACAGCTTGCCCCAGCCGGTAGTGTTTTCATGAATAGGTGTCAGCGCCCCCATATAGACGCCGGAGGTAAAGATCAGGATAGCCCACAGCCAGATAATAACAATTTCCGGTAATACCCGCTCCATCATCCAGATGGCCACGGCCAGCATGCTGACCCCGAATACCGCTTTCACGGTATCCATCCAGACACCGGCACGAGGCATAAGTTTACCGGCTGAGGTACCGATAATAATCAGTGGTACACCCATGCCCAGACTCATAACAAACAGGGCGCTGCCGCCAAGAATCGGATCACCGGTCTGGCTGATAAACAGTAAAATACCCATTAACGGTGGAGCCATACAGGGGCCGACAATCAGCGCCGATAACACACCCATAATAGCCACCCCGATTAAGGTACCGCCCTGCTGTTTATTACTGAATTCCGATAGTTTTGATTGTATAGCGGAAGGCAGCTGCAGGTTATAAAAGCCGAACATGGATAGCGCCAGAGCAATAAATACCAGAGAAAACCCGGTCAGCACCCAGGGGTTCTGGAACAGTACCTGGAAGTTGGCACCGGAAATACCGGCAATCACACCCACAATGGTATATACCACGGCCATGGACAGTACATAGACTACGGACATGACAAAGGCCTTGCTGCCGGCACTGCTGCCCTGACCGGCAATGATACCGGACAGGATTGGGATCATGGGGAATACACAGGGAGTAAAGGCCAGGCCCAGGCCAATGGCAAAAAAGGTTAACAGGGCAAGAAAGGTATTTTCAGAGCTCAGCAATCCGGCCAGGGCATCCTGTTCAGACTGCACTTCTTCTTTAACAACAGCCTTTACTGCCGATTTAACAGGCACGGTATTATTGGAAATGGCTGAAAAACCGGAAATATCCAGCTCAACGGTTTTGGTGATTTTAGGGTAGCAGACACCGGATTCAGCACAGCCCTGATAACTGACTTTAACGGCTAAAGGCTGTGAAGGATCACCCTTACCGGCAATGGGAATATCCAGTACCAGATCGTGGGCATACACTTCATAATCACCCAGGTATTCATCACTTTTCTGTTTACCGGGCGGGTACTTTATTTCGCCAATGGAAAAGGTGTTGTTGCCGACCATTTTAAATTTAAACTTGTCTCTATACAGATAATACTTATCCGCAATAGCCCAGATGGCCTGCAGGTGATTTGGTTTGTCAGGATTAACGGAAAGGGAAAATTTAAAGGCTTCTTCAGGGCTGAGCAGTTCGGTTTCATCAGAACCCAGATTAGCCAGCTCATTTAAAGAGGCCGGGGCAATACTGGCAGCAGGTTTAATCTTTTCAGTTACAGCATTCCTGGCAATCGGAGCCGGTTGTTTAAAGTGAACAGCCTGTTTTAACGGCGGGTAGCAGATACCACCGGCTGCACAGCCCTGAGTTTTGGCCAGTAAGGTTAATGCTGCGCCTTTTTCCTTAGCAGAGCTGAAGGGAATTTTAGCAATTAATTCATGTTTATAGATCTGAATTTTGCCGAAATAAGGGTCATTCTTGGTCTCACTGGGTGACAGTTTTACTTCGCCAATGCTCAGGCTGTCATCCTTGGGTTTAAAGGCGACTTTGTCGCGGTACATATAATAGTCATCAGCAATTTTCCAGCGCACTTCCAGCTGATTGCCGTCAGGACCACTGATTACTTTGGGAGGCTGGAGCTGAAAAGCCTGTTCCGGCTGCAGAAAATCGTCTTCTGCCCAGCTGCAGGCAGAACTCATAACAAGGATCAGAAACAAAATAAAACGTATTGATGACATATTAAAGAACCACTTTTATTAGTTGTTATATTCAGTTTTTATAATTATTTTGTAAAGGGCATCTCAGGCATATCCATAAGCGGACTAACTCAGGATAATTACTTTATACTATTTTCCAGCCAGCTAAGATATTCCGGTAAACCACTACTTATATCCAGTGCAATAATCTCCGGCACTTCATAAGGATGCAGTGATTTTATCACTTTTTCCAGTGCCGGATATTTCTCCCTGCTGGTTTTAATCAACAGCATATTTTCTCTGGCTGATTCCACATTATCCTGCCACTGATACACCGAATAAACCGGGGGCATGACATTAACACAGGCCGCCAGCCTTTGTGCTACAATATTTTCTGCAATACTGATGGCATTCTCTTCACTGGGGCTGGTACATAAAACCAGCTGAAACTGCGGTTCTGCTGTGTTATCTTGTTCTGACATAAAAAAACCTCCTGCCCCATTAATATCTTAAAGTAGCAGGATTTTATGTTACCCAGGGGTGTTTAGCAAATACATCCTGGATTCAATAGTTTGACCTTACTATGTATTATAGGTTCATTACAGACCAGAATTTTAAATAAAATTAAAAATACCAATTTAACCAGTTAAAAACTTACTTCGTGATTAAAAAAAGAGAGACCGTAAAATGCCATTAGAAATAGAAAGAAAATTTCTGGTTTCAGGTGATGCCTATAAACAGGATGCAGTAAAGCAGGTTCATATTGTCCAGGGATATCTGTCTACAGTGCCAGAGCGAACAGTCAGAGTGCGTATTAAAGATGATACCGCTTATCTGACTATAAAAGGCAAAGCTAATGCATCGGGTGCCACCCGCTATGAATGGGAAAAAGAGATACCGGTTGCAGATGCTGAAGATTTGCTAAAGCTTTGTGAAAACAGGTTTATTGATAAAACCCGTTTTCTTATTAAGTCCGGTAAACATACTTTTGAAGTGGATGAGTTTTATGGTGACAATGAGGGGCTGGTGGTTGCTGAAGTGGAACTTGATTCAGAAGATGAGGTATTTGCCAAACCATCATGGCTGGCAGAAGAAGTAACAGGGCAGAGCAAATATTACAATGCGATGCTAATGGTTTGCCCATATAAAAACTGGTAATATATAAACTAAGACGGAAATTAACGGTCTTAATCTGGAAAGACTTTCAACCATTTGTCATGACATTACGAAAATTTATCCCCAGGTTTTAAAAAATAACTATGCCTCCATTATTCTTTTTTTTACTGCTGTTTATCGGTATCCCTCTGGTAGAAATTTATCTGCTGATAGAAGTAGGGGGTGTTATCGGCGCTTTCCCGACCGTGCTTATGGTGGTGTTTACTGCGGTATTAGGCGTAACACTGATCCGGATACAGGGTTTTTCCACCCTGCAGAAAGCTCAGATGAATATGAACCAGGGTCAGCTTCCGGCCATAGAAATGCTCGAAGGCGTCATGCTGTTCTTCGCCGCCATCAGCCTGCTCATGCCCGGCTTCTTTACAGACACCATCGGTTTTTTATTACTGATCCCCCCCCTGAGACGCTGGCTGGCAAAACAGATAATCGCCAGCTCCTTATTAAGAGCCCAGGTCTCCGGCTTCAGAACCCAGGGCGATTACTTTGAAGGAGAATACGAAGACCTGACTCCCGAACAGCAACATAAGAGAAATCAGGCAAGAATCCGGCAGGTAAGAATTATTGATGGTAAGGTAGAAGATAAAGACTAAGACTAAGACTAAGGGAGATGCTTGTTGCACAAACCCGCTCTTCCTACCCCCTCCCATCCCAACAGTCTTTTATTTCACAAAATGAACAATCAAATTCGGAGCCTCAGAGAGGGGACAGCCTTTCCAAAGTTTCGCCAGCATGGACAATAAATTGCTCCTGCATTTATTGCATTTCCGCCATCCATGGCGGTTACGCTGTCGAAAAGCCTTCACGGATGGATTTACGGCGTCTTTGGAACTCTCTGAGGCGGACTCTGACCAAAAAAACCAAAAAAATTAACAAAAATTTTAAAAAAATACTTGAAATAAAATACCCCGTCCCAAATTACAGGACATAAGATTAGATTCCGGATTTCTTTTAAGACTATTCGGTTTTTTTTACAACGATATTTAGCACTCCACCACGGAGAGTGCTAAAAATTCTTAAGGAGAAATAGCAAAGTGAATATTCGCCCACTTGGAGATCGCGTAGTAGTGCGACGTCTGGAAGAAGAAACAAAAACCGCTGGTGGTATCTACATACCGGATTCAGCCGCAGAAAAACCTTCCGAAGGTGAAGTCGTTGCCGTTGGTAATGGCCGTACAGCCACTAATGGCGACCAGATTGCCATGGAAGTTAAAGCCGGTGACAAGGTTATTTTTGGTAAATATTCCGGTAACGAAGTTAAAGTCGGTGATGAAACTTTACTGATTATGCGTGAAGAAGACATTCTGGCCGTTGTTGAATAATAGTTGAATAACAACAGCAGAAACACTTTTCACCAGAAAATTAATTTTTAACTTCATTCTAATTAAATAGCTAAGTTAAAACACAAAAGAATTATTGAGGTATAAAACATGCCAGCTAAAGACGTAAAATTTGGTGATGACGCGCGTCATCTTATGGTTGCCGGTGTCAACACACTGGCCAATGCAGTAAAAGTAACATTAGGCCCGAAAGGCCGTAATGTCGTTCTGGACAAAGCCTTTGGAGCGCCCACCATTACAAAAGATGGGGTATCCGTAGCCAAGGAAATTGAACTGGAAAACAAGTTTGAAAACATGGGTGCTCAGATGGTTAAGGAAGTCTCTTCCCAGACCTCTGATGTTGCCGGTGACGGTACCACTACGGCTACAGTACTGGCTCAGTCTATCCTGAACGAAGGTTTAAAAGCGGTTGCGGCCGGTATGAACCCAATGGATCTGAAACGCGGTATTGATAAAGCCGTTGATGCAGCTGTTGCCGAAATTGAAGGCATGGCCAAGCCCTGTGAAGACTCTGAAGCCATTGCTCAGGTCGGTTCCATCTCTGCCAACTCTGATGAAAGCATTGGTAAAATCATTGCCGATGCTATGGAAAAAGTCGGTAAGGAAGGCGTTATTACCGTTGAAGAAGGTTCTGCCCTGCATAACGAACTGGACGTAGTGGAAGGTATGCAGTTTGACCGCGGTTACCTGTCACCTTACTTTGTTAACAACCAGGATAGTATGACAGCGGATCTGGAATCACCTTATATCCTGTTACACGACAAGAAAATTTCCAATATCCGTGACTTACTGCCCGTTCTGGAAGCTGTTGCCAAGTCCGGCAAACCATTATTTATTATTGCTGAAGACATTGAAGGCGAAGCACTGGCAACTCTGGTGGTTAACAATATGCGCGGTGTGGTTAAAGTCACTGCGGTTAAAGCCCCCGGTTTCGGTGATCGTCGTAAAGCCATGCTGCAGGATATTGCTATTCTGACCGGTGCGACTGTAATCTCTGAAGAAGTCGGTCTGAGCCTGGAAGGTGTGACTCTGGATGATCTGGGTACCGCCAAGCGCGTACAGGTCGGTAAGGAAAACACCACAATTATTGATGGTGCCGGTGATCAGGCAGACATTTCTGCCCGCGTTGAGCAAATCCGTCGTCAACTGGAAGAAACCACTTCTGAGTACGACAAGGAAAAACTTCAGGAACGTGTGGCTAAATTAGCCGGCGGTGTTGCGGTAATTAAAGTAGGTGCAGCCACTGAAGTTGAAATGAAAGAGAAAAAAGCTCGTGTTGAAGATGCTCTGCATGCAACCCGTGCTGCAGTTGAAGAAGGTGTAGTGCCAGGAGGCGGCGTAGCCCTTATCCGTGCACTGCAGAACATTGGTGAAGTTGAAACACTTAACCATGACCAGAGTGTTGGTGTTGATATTGCAAAACGCGCCATGGAAGAACCCATGCGGCAGATTGCATTAAATGCCGGTGATGAAGCATCCGTTGTAGTTAACAATGTTAAAAAAAGCGAAGGCAACTACGGCTACAATGCAGCAACCGGTGTTTACGGTGACATGATTGAAATGGGCATTATGGACCCAGCCAAAGTCACCCGTTCTGCCCTGCAGCACGCCGCCTCAGTCTCCGGTCTGATGCTGACGACCGAAGCCATGGTCAGTGAAATCCCTCAGGAAGCCGGACCAGCAGCACCTGATATGGGCGGCATGGGAGGAATGGGCGGCATGATGTA
>JALUZF010000160.1 GCA_027012135.1 Gammaproteobacteria bacterium | reverse complement strand
CCGTAAGTCCAGCCCCAGATACATGGGTTGAGCGTTCATATCCAGCAACCATTGTGGGGTAGCCGGTGCCAGATTTAATGCAATTGCATAATTATCACCTAAAGTGGATTCGGCAATTTTTTTGGCTTTTAACTGTTCTTCTTCATTCTTAAAACGGAACAGTAACCCGGTTTCAGACATTTTGGCTGTTCGGTAATGAATGCCTTCTTTCTCAAACTGCTGAGTAAGCTGCGCCAGAGTCTGATCGGTAATTTTGGCATTGCGGGATGAAGCAGCTACCTGCAGTGCAGGATCTTCACCATAAATATTAGGCAGCGCGTAAAATGCACTGACAACAATGATCATAATGATCAGAATGTATTTCCATAAAGGATAATGATTAAGCATATTCGTTAGCTTTGTATTAAATGTTGCAGAATTAAAACAAACAAAAAAGCCTGAACTCGCATAAAAAGAAAGACAGGCTTTTTAAGATATGACTATTTAGGTTAACCCTTGATACCCTTAATGGTACCTTTAGGCTGAATGGTAGCCACTGCAGAGCGCTGTACATTCAGTTTGATGTCATTAGCCACTTCAATGGTAACAAAACTGTCATGCAGACCAACAACCTTACCCAGAAGACCACCGGTAGTAACGACTTCATCGCCTTTTTTCAGGGAATCAACCATGGCCTGGTGTTCTTTCATTTTCTTGTTCTGTGGACGGATAAACAGCAGATAGAAAATTACAAAAATACCACCGAAAACCATTAACTGGGATACCAGATCCGGAGCAGCACCGGCTGCAGCAGCGCCTTCGGCGTATGCATCTTCAATAAAAAAACTCATTTTTTTTCCTTAATTATTTCCTGATTTGTAATCATTCAGTACAAAAATTTGAACAATTACCTTAAACCTAAATAAATCAGTTGAACCTACTGCGAATGTCCATAGCACTGAATCTACAAGGCTTTCCAGAACATTTTGACTTCACCCGTAGGGTGGCTACGAATAAAGCCAAAATAACCTGTAAATCCTTGTATCTCCAGCACTCTGATCATTCTCGCTACGATTCAACTGATTTATTTAGGTTAAATGGATCGGTTTGTTTGATTATCCTGTTGATGTTATTCCATGCTTAAATTTACTCACCTTGATCTGCGTCGTGGAGCACAATTACTGCTCCAGGATGTGGATGTCACAATTCATCCTGGCCAGAAAGTGGGTATTACCGGTGCTAACGGCTGCGGTAAATCCAGTCTGTTTGCCCTGATTACTAATGAACTGCAGGCTGACAGCGGTGACTTTTTTATGCCGCCCGGCTGGGTAGTGGCGCATGTTGCTCAGGAATCCCCCTCTACAGAACGCACTGCTCTGGACTATGTTATTGATGGCGATCAGCAGTTACGGACTATTGAGGCGGCCATAGAACAGGCGGGAGCATCTAACGAAGGTGAAAAGCTGGGACAGCTATATGCGCAACTGGAAGAAGCGGACGGTTATACGGCCAACAGCCGGGCGGCACAGTTATTATCCGGTCTGGGCTTCAGTCAGCAGCAGTTAAATAATCCCGTTAACAGCTTTTCCGGCGGCTGGCGTATGCGTTTAAACCTGGCCCGTGCCCTGATGTGCCGTTCTGATCTGCTGTTGCTGGATGAGCCTACCAATCATCTGGATCTGGATGCAGTCTTATGGCTGGAAGAATGGCTGAAAAAATACCCCGGCACCCTGCTGCTGATCTCCCATGACCGGGATTTTCTGGACAGCGTCATGACCCATATTATTCATATAGAACATCAGCACATAACTCTGTATACCGGCAATTATTCCCAGTTTGAACGGGTTCGTGCGGAACAGCTGGCTCAGCAGCAGGTGCTCTATGAGCGGCAGCAGCGTGAAATTAAACATATTCAGAGTTTTATTAACCGTTTCAAGGCCAAGGCTACCAAGGCCAAACAGGCTCAGTCCAGAGTAAAGACCCTGGAGAAAATGGAACTGATTTCCCAGGCGCATGTGGATTCTCCGTTTCATTTTGAATTCCATGCACCGGGCAAAATCCCCAATCCGTTGATTGCCCTTGAAGATATCCGTGTGGCTTATGCTGACACTGTGATCCTGGATCATGTGCATATTAACTTACAGCCCGGTTCAAGAATTGGTCTGCTGGGACATAATGGTGCCGGTAAATCCACGTTTATTAAATTACTAGCCGGTGAACTGCAGGCGGCTTCAGGACGGGTAGAGCGATCCTCTGAATTGCGAATTGGTTACTTTGCCCAGCATCAACTGGAACAGCTGCATTCTGAAGATACCCCCATGGAACATTTTTTTCGAGAGAGTCAACGTCTGGGAAAAAAAGCCACGGAACAGGAACTGCGTAATCATCTGGGCAGTTTTGGTTTCAGCGGAGATAAGGTGGAGTCTAAAATTGCGCCTTTTTCCGGCGGTGAGAAAGCCCGTCTGGTATTTGCTACCCTGGTGTATCAGAAGCCTAACCTGTTACTGCTGGATGAGCCCACTAACCATCTGGATCTGGATATGCGGCATGCCATCAGCCTGGCCTTACAGGAGTTTGAAGGAGCTATGGTCATTGTTTCTCATGACCGACATTTACTGCGCAGTGTCAGTGATGAGTTTTATCTGGTGTCAGATAAAAAAGTAGGGGCCTTTAAGGGTGATCTGGAAGATTATCGAAACTGGATCAATGAACAGAAAAAACTGGAAAGGCTGAATACGGACAGTGACGGGAAAAACAGGAACCTGCAGGGCACAGCAACCCCTTCAAGAAAAGAACAGAAACGGCTGGATGCTGAAAAAAGAAAATTACTCAGACCTCTGCAAAACCGACTGGCCAGACTGGAGCGGGAAATGGATAAACTGAACCAGGAAAAACAGAGGCTGGAAGCCCTGCTGGCAGACCCCGACATTTATGAATCGGCACAAAAGCAGCAGCTTAAAGAGCTTCTGCAACAGCAGGCGAACATCAGCCGGACTCTGGATGAAACAGAGGAGCAATGGATGCAGATCAGTGAAGAACTGGAAGAGGCACAGGTTTAAAAATGAAGAATTTGCCAAGCCCGAAAAAGCAAAGCCTGAAAAAGTTAAGTATAAAAATACTGGCCGTAGTATTTTTTATATTCCTGTTAATCGCTATCCTGGTGCCGGTTTTTGTAGATGTTAATCATTATAAATCTGAAATCTCCACCCTGGTTAAAGAACAAAGTGGTTTAAATCTGGATATTAAAGGTGATATTACACTCAGTATTATTACCGGTATAAAATTCAGTGTCGATGATGTCAGTTTATATAATGACAAAAAACTGATAATGGCCATTAACCACCTGTCCCTGAAGTTAACTCCGCAATCCCTGTATACAGAAAATATTACGGTCAGCAAACTGGATATTGATGCCCGTGAGCTGAATATTCTGTTTAATAAAAAAGGCCGGTCTAATTTTATAGCTGCTTCCTCTTCTCCAGATAATAGTGCGGATAATAATTCGGCAGATAAAACAGGTGCTGCGGCAAAAGGCTATATTAAGAGCCTGATGATAGAGGATGTGGTTTTAAATGTTCAAAAACTGAACTATCAGGATCAACAAAATGGCGACTCCCTAATCCTCAATAAAGCTAGGGCAGAGCTTTCCCTGCTGCCGGTAATGGGTAATTACCAGCTGGTCGTTGATACACCGTCTGTACTGGTTAACTATCAGCAACATGGTAAGCTGGAGATACAGGATATTCACCTGCCCGGCAGGAAAATTAAAGAACTGCTATTAAGTTTTGAAAATGAGAAAGGTTTTATTGAAACCGATGACTTTAATTTTACTTATATAGAAAATACTGTTCAAAAGAAAAAGAAGCTGAAGAAGGTTAAGACTGATCCTGATGATAAGACAAAAAAAGTTGATCAGCCTCTTACATTTAAGGCAGAAAATAAATTAAAACTGGAGTTGTCCTATCCTGAACCTTCTATTGAGTCATTGAGCTGGTCAAGACCTGACAGGCTGACGATTGAATTATCGGTAGATAAAATGGCTGATTTTAAATTAACCGCCGGTGATTATATCTTTGAGGCTGAAACTCTGCAGCTGAATATTAAACGGCAGGACTTATTTGCTGACGGTAAGTCAAAAATAGCCGACCTAATTATACAGGCTATTGAGTTAAGCGGTGATCAGGTAAAGGTTAAAACACCCGGAGACAGAGATTATTCTTTTACGCATATTGAAACTGACTTAATAAAGTTTCCGGTATTTAAAAAAGGCCAGTATCTTGAACCCCTGTCCAGGGATTTTCTTAAGCAGTTTGCCAAACAGGGACAGTTTCGTTTAAAAAGCGGTAAGCTTTTTGGTGAACAGGTAGGACTGGAAAACTTTAATATGCTCATAGAAGGCAAACAGAAGGAAATTGTACTGTCAAAACTGACCCTGCATGCTCTGGATTCTGAGCTGCAGTCTAGGGGTAAAATATTCTGGGCTAAAAATAATGATATTCACTGGCAGTTAAATGTTGCCAGTAAAAAATTGAATATGGAGCCGGTTTCCCGATTGCTTGAAAGCGGTAATATACTTAAAGGTTATGTTTTTCTGGATAATAATCTGTCAGGAACCATAACCAGAGGCGAGGTGAATATTCTGGAAGGCAATGTACTGGTTAAAGGAGATAACCTGCAATTGCACGGCTTTAATTTAAACAAGGTGCTTAAAGACTTCCAGAATTCTCAGAGTGTGGGAATGCTGGATGTTGGTGCAGTCGTCCTGTTAGGACCGGCAGGGGTACTGGTGACCAAGGGCAATGATTATCGTAATCTGGTTAAGAGTGTTGCAAACAAAGGCAATAGCCAGATTAAGCAGCTGCATTCAGAAATAGCTTTTGCCAATGGTATTGCTACAATGAAGGACGTGGCCTTTTCAACTGATAAGTACCGTCTGGCGATTATCGGTAAAATTGATACTATTAAGGATCAATTTATTGATTTTAATGTTGCCACGGTGGATAAATTCGGCTGTCCTGTCTATAAGGAACAGGTGATGGGTAAACTGTCCTCACCCAGAGTTAAGGAGGTCAATGTACTGGTCAGCAGTGTGGTTAATCCCATTCAGTCCGTGATCAATAAGGTCACCAGGTCTATGAATATTCATTGTGATAAACCTTTTTATAAAGGGGCTGTAAAAGCGCCAATATAACAGGGTGGGAGCATACTTTTAATAATTTTATTTTAGACGCAAATACTGTATCCATTGACCGCACTCCTTGCTGAAGATGCCGTGTATTCTGTGATTTAAAAAAGCAGAGGTTTCACACATTTTTAGTGCTTTGTTTATGGCATTGCATTATTAAGAGTGTCGATATGTGAGGGGACGTTATTGATGTGCATGATGAATACTTGCCTGGATTTTGAGTTAAAATGAGCTCAAGGCGTTATTTTTATGTAATTGGCAAAATCGTACAAATAACGGACATTTTCCCCTCCCTTGAAAAGCCTGCAAAATGACCGGTGTGAATGGGGTAGCAGACATTTTCTTTCTTTGAGGAAGCACTAAAAAAATAAGTTTTAAAAGTCAGAGCAGGTATGAACTACGACATGTTATACCGCTTTTTTAAGCTCATCACGAATTACCATACGTAATGTATGCTCTAAAGATTTGTCATGAGCTTGAATATATTCCTTCAAAGCATCATTTATAAGCGTTTGATAATTACCACCACCAGCCTCCTGTACCAGGCTTTTGAAGTGATTAACAATATCAGCATCTAGTCTTATTGTAATACGTATTTTATTTGGATCAGCAGGCACAACGGCACCACGTTTACCTTTACTAAAATCTTCACTCATAATTCAAGCCTTTGTAATATTGTTTTATCTCTTTACGATCAGCTTTTCGTGCAGAGATTATTCGAATACAGTCTTTATCCTGTTCGGCATGTACCACAAAAAGTATTTTAAGAAGTGGCCCCATACCTAATGTCTTGTATCTCTGTTCATAAGCATCATTATCTTCAATGGTTAATCCGTTTTCATCTTCAAGAGCAATAACGGCATCAGCAAAATCAATACCATGTTTTTTGATATTTTCTTGTGCTTTTGATTTATCCCATTTGTATTTCATAATTTGATTGTATGTACGTTTTGTGTACATGTCAAGAGTCTTGTCTTATACGAAATAAGTATTAAACAACAATAATGTGGTTTCACCATACCAGACATTTTTTTTTCCATCATTTTGTTCATAATTTAAATACTCCAAATTTATATTGATAAGATAAGATCTGATCGTCCTGGGACTATTTATTCCAGGACGAATATTTTATTCATATCTATTTATTGCAATCGGCTGTTGCCTCTGAAGACTCAGTTGAGGTCTTTTTACTGGAGGTATCTGTTGATACGGTTTTGTCATCACCTCCCATCTGACTCATACCCTTTTTCATCATACCCATGCCTTTATCCATCATGTCATTCATACCCGTATCTGCCATCATTTCATTACACATTTTCATTTTCTTTTCCTCATACTGTCATTATTTATCTGTATTACCCATCCTTGTTATATTTGCCTCAAATATTGACATTCCACTGAATATAGTTGAATATAAATACATGAGTATAAATGAATATAAGTGAATACGCATATGAATATTGACGCATATGATTGTGGATCTGTCAAGCATTTAAGCACTTTATTTAAATTACTGGCCGAGCCGAATCGATTAAAGATCCTTTGTAGTTTAGGTCTGGAGTGCCGTCCAGTGTCTGATATTATTGAATCAACTGAGTTAAGTCAGACCAATGTTTCTTTTCATTTACGGGCATTAAGAGAAGCAGGGTTAGTCAAACCGGAGCGCAAAGGGGCTTTTATTTATTATTGCCTGCCTGATCCGGAATTATTACGACTATTAGGTGATTTTCGGCAATGGCTGGAAGAACACCAAAAGGAGAAATTACTAAAGAAGAATATGAAGAAATGAAAAAGACACTGGATCGTTTCTGAGCTATCAGGCACAGGATTAAACAATTGCAACCGAACAACATTAAAGTATTACTTTTTCTGGCTGAAGGGTTTGAAGATTTGGAGGCAATTTCGATTTTGGATGTTATGGGCTGGACTCAATATCGTGAGTGGATACCGACCGTCGAAGTGATTACCACAGGATTTCGTACAAGGATCAAAAGCCGCTTTGGCCTGACAATTGAGCCTGACATATCTTTTAAAGATATTGTTGCATCAGATTATGCTGCTTTGGCCATACCTGGTGGATTTCACAGTCATGGATTCGATGAAGCGTATGATGATTGTTTACGTGATCTCGCCAGAAAAATTCATAGCCAGGGTGGTTGGTTAGCCACTTTTTGTGTGGGTGTTCTGCCTGTTGCAGAGGCGGGTCTACTCAATAATAAACGAGCTGTGACTTATCCCTATAGTCGAAATCATGATAATCCTGGTCGCTTACAGCAATTAGGGGCTCAAGTAATGAATACACCCATTGTTATTGATGATCATATTATCAGTTGTCAGGGGCCTGGATCATCACTTCAGGTTTCATATCATTTACTTGAGGAGTTAATTGGAAAAAAGAACAGTGAAGAGGTTCAGCGACTAATGTGTTCTGATTAATTGATTTCAACTAACCTTAAAAAAACTAGGGGCTGTTGATCTTTTGTGGTTAAAAAATAGGCAGCATGGTATTTGTT
>JALUZF010000159.1 GCA_027012135.1 Gammaproteobacteria bacterium | reverse complement strand
ATAATATATCTGTCCGGGTTTATTGTTTTACTGTTTTTATTGCTTTCAAGTGAGTCCCGCAGCTCTGTGCTAATAACCATACCAGCAGTATTTATTGTTCTGTACCTGTATAACAGGATGCTTGCTCTAAAATCTGTGCTAGTATTTAGCGGTATTTTTTTGGCAGCAGTATTTATTTTTAATCTTAAATTACCAGAGCGTTTTATACATACCAATGTAAATGTGTCAGCATCGGTTATAGATGATTTAACGAAATCCGCCTCTGAACATGCTGATATTGCCCGCAGATTGATTACTTATGTCTCATTGCAATTATTTAAGGAAAAACCAGTTTTAGGGGCCGGTTATTCTTCTGTCTGGCAAACTAATTTGAAGAAATACGGGCAAAATTTTTCAGCACATGGGCTTGTTCCCGGTACATTGTCCGAAATAGGCATCCTGGGAATGAGTTTGTTTTTGCTTATTATTTTTCGTGTTATCTATATATTTAGAAAGTTAATTCAAAATAATAATAAATCCAGTATATTTTTGATTAAGTCCTTTTTTATCGGTTTTATTTCATTATGTGGCTTCGGGCTGTTTCATCAGCTCCTGGAAACCGTCTATTTTGCTCTTATTGTCGGCATTTTTATGGGTTTTTCTGTTACAAAATCTGCTAATATAGAGGGTGCTATAAATAATCCCGTAAACCAATAAAAGGTTCTTAGTTATTGAAAATACTGCATTTAATACCTTCGATGGGCTCCGGGGGAGCGGAACGGCAATTATCGGTATTAGCTACAGCACTATCAGAAAAAGGACTTGATTGCCATATCGGCTATTGTTCGGATGGGCCGAATCTTGAGCGATTATCTGCTGGTATGGTATCCATTCATCAGTTTTCATTAAAAAATAATCATGATCCTCGCCTGTTGCTGCATATTATCAGGCTTATCCGTGCTGTTAAACCTGATTTAATACAAACCTGGTTATTGCAGATGGATGTAATGGGCGGGCTTGCGGCTGTATTGACCGGCGTCCCGTTTATCTTAAGTGAACGTTCATCAGCTTCCTGTTATCCGAATAACTGGAAATTTTTTCTTAGAAAAAAAATGGCTGATAAGGCATCTTCCATTATTGCGAATTCACAGGGTGGGATTGATTACTGGCGTTCATTAAAGACAGAAACCCCCTTGTTCCTAATTAGAAATTGTGTACAAACAGATGGGCAATTGGCTGATTTACAGGAACAATTACCTGGTGAACCAAGGTTGATAGTCGTTGCCGGCAGGCTTAGTCCGGAGAAAAATGTTATATTATTACTGGATGCACTGATAGTCATACTGAAGAAATCTTACAATACCCGGGTGAAGATTTTTGGCGAAGGGCCTTTGAAAGAACAACTACAGGCAAGGATAAATCAGCAGCAAATGGCAGATAAAATTTCTCTGGAAGGTTATACCCAAAACCTTCCAGCCTGGCTGAGCCGGGCAGAATTATGTGTTTCTATTAGTGATTATGAAGGTAACCCCAATGTGGTGCTTGAGGCTGCAGCGGCAGAATGTCCATTAGTATTGTCTGATATTCAAGCACATAGAGAAATCTTTGATGATTCCCAGGTAAACTTTGTTGATCATAAATCACTTGAAAAGATAATTTCAGGCATCCAGACAGCCCTGGAACATAGAGAATCCAGCCATAGCAAGGCTGTCAGAGCAAGAGATGTTCTTACAGATTATAGTATTGATAAAATTTTACAGCAGTATCTTGATGTTTATCATAAAGCTGTAGAATAGAGCGAGAATTATTATTTTGAAACTGCTTGTAATAAATGCTCTGAGTGCTCTACGTGGTGGGGGTCAAACCTATCTTATAAATTTTCTGAAATATCTCCCAGAAGGGGGCTACAGGATAATTTTATTAGTTAACAGTCGTAACCGGGTAGTTTTTGAAAAGTATAAATCTGATAAAATTGAGTTTTTTGAAGTAGATTGGGCATCAAAAAGTATCATCCATCGTACTTTATGGGAATTATTTGCTTTGCCTGGTTTTTTGAAGAAGAAAAAAGCTGAGGTATATTATGCGCCCGGTGGAATAATGTTAACAAAAATGCCTGCAGGCATTCAAAGTGCAACTGCTCTTAGAAACATGCTGCCATTTGATAAAAGGGAGCGTCAGCGATTCAGACTAATTTCATATATCCGTTTTAAATTATGGTTATTAAGGTATATTTTTCTGCTTTCTTATAAAATGGCAGATAAGGTTGTTTTTATTTCTGAATATTCACGTGCAACGGTTCAAAAGTATATCCCGGGTATTGAATATAAAAGTGTGTTGATCCCGCATGGTCTAAACCGGTTTTTTTTGCAGGCTCAGGATAGTTACCCATTACCGGAGCCGTTAAAACGTGGTCATTTTTATCTGTATGTATCAATACTTGATGTCTATAAAGCTCAAAAAGAGATAATAGCAGCCTGGAAGGTATTGATTAAACAGGGATTTGAGTATCCGCTTGTTCTGGCTGGTCCAAAGTATAATGACTATGGTGAAGCAATTATTTCAATCATTTCTGAGCCAGAACTTAAAGATAAAATTATCTATTTGGGAAAGATTGATTATGAGAAGCTACCGGGACTGTATAAGGCTTCAAGAGCATTAATATTTGCTTCTTCCTGTGAATGTTGTCCCAACATATTGTTGGAAAAACTGGCAGCAGAAAAGCCGGTATTCTGTTCAAATATAGAACCGATGCCTGAATTTGGAGGGGATGCGGTTATTTATTTTGATCCCTATAAACCTGAAACACTGGTTAGGGAAGTTATTTCGATGGAAAAACACCCGAAGGAAATGGCTGAGATGGCAAAAAAAGCAGGTGAACGGGCGTTAAAATTTGACTGGCAGATAAGTGTACAGAAAACAGTCAGTTTTTTATTAGACTATAAATAAGGATAATAATGTTTAAAGATAAAATATTATTAATTACAGGTGGTACGGGATCCTTTGGTAATGCCGTTTTACGTCGATTTCTGGAAACGGATGTTAAAGAAATCCGTATTTTTTCCCGTGATGAATTAAAACAGGATGATATGCGTAAACGGTATAATAATCCAAAACTTAAATTCTATTTAGGGGATGTTCGGGATATAAATTCTCTGGTGGATGTACTTCGAAATGTGGATTATGTTTTTCATGCAGCGGCATTAAAGCAGGTTCCTTCCTGTGAATTCTATCCAATGCAGGCGGTTCAAACCAATATTGTGGGTACTGAAAATCTGCTTAATTGTGCAATTGAAGCAAAAGTTAAAAAAGTGATTGTTTTAAGTACAGATAAGGCTGTTTATCCGATTAATGCTATGGGTGTTTCCAAGGCCATGATGGAAAAAGTAGTGGTGGCAAAATCACGCAACCTGGATGACAATGAAACGGTCATTACCTGTACCCGCTATGGTAATGTTATGGCATCCAGGGGCTCAGTTATTCCGTTATTTATTGATCAAATAAGAAATAGTAAAGAAATTACTGTAACTGATCCGGCTATGACTCGTTTTATGATGAGTCTGGATCAGGCTGTAGAGTTAGTTCTATTTGCTTTTGAACATGGACGAAATGGGGATATATTTGTGCAGAAGGCACCGGCCGCTACCGTGGGCTTACTGGCAAAAACAATTATAAAACTGTTTAATAAACCAGATCATAAAATTAGTGTAATTGGTACTCGTCATGGAGAAAAGTTATATGAGGCTCTGCTGACAAGAGAAGAAATGGTGCATGCTGTCGATATGGGAGATTATTATCGAATTCCTGCAGATAATAGAGATTTGAATTATGCAAAATATTTTGAACAGGGAGAACAGGTTGTTACCCAGGCTGATGAATACCATTCACATAATACCAGACAGTTGACTGAGTCGGAATTAAGACAAATGTTACTGGGCTTACGGGAAATTCAGGATGATCTAAAGGAATTTGGTATTATTCAATGAAAAAAATAATGACCATTGTAGGCACTCGTCCTGAAATCATAAAACTGAGTCGGGTAATTGCGGAGCTGGAAAAGTTTACCGATCACATTCTGGTTCATACAGGTCAAAATTATGACTATGAACTGAATGAAGTTTTTTTTAATGAAATGGGTATAAAAAAACCGGATTATTTCCTGAATGCGGCTGGCAATAATCCGGCTGAGACAATTGCTAATGTCATTATGAAATCTGACCAGCTCCTGTCTGAGATTAATCCCGATGCAGTACTGCTATATGGTGATACCAATAGTTGCCTGTCTGTGATTTCAGCAAAAAGACGCAAGATACCTGTGTTTCATATGGAAGCAGGCAACCGCTGCTTTGATCAACGAGTGCCGGAAGAAATTAACCGGAAAATAGTCGATCAGCTTAGTGATATTAATATGACCTTAACCGAGCATGCAAGACGTTATCTGATTTCTGAAGGACTAAGACCTGAGACCGTGATTAAAACGGGGTCCTCTATGCTGGAAGTATTAAATTTTCATAAGGAAGAAATTGATAATTCCACGGTGCTGGAACGGCTTAATTTGTATGAAAAAGAGTATTTTGTTGTCAGTGCGCATCGGGAGGAAAATATTGATTCTGAGAAAAACTTTAATGATTTTCTGAATTCATTAAACACAATGGCAGAAGTGTATGGCAAGCGGATTATTGTCTCAACGCATCCCAGAACACGAAAAAAACTCGAACAATTACAGAAAGAAGAATTTAGCCACTTAATAGAATTTATGAAACCACTGGGATTTTTTGATTATATTGCCTTGCAGAAACAGGCTTATTGTACAGTTTCTGATAGTGGTACGATTACAGAAGAATCGTCTATTTTGGGATTCCCTTCCATTACAATAAGACAGGCACATGAACGTCCAGAAGGAATGGATGAGGGTACATTAATTATGTCAGGACTGGAAAGTGACGATATTATCAATGCTATTGATATTGTTACCAGACAGAGAGATGATGATAATTATGTACCGAAGGTAGTAGATGATTATAATGTCAAAAATGTATCCAGTAAGGTGGTTCGAATTATTACCAGTTATATTGGATATATAAATCGAACGGTCTGGAAATCTTATTAGAGAAATTATCTGGGAATTAAATGAAAAAACAAACAATTCTAATTCTGGGTGTCACAGGGATGCTGGGACATGTTCTGTTTAAGGAAATGTCCAGAAACAGCTCATTTGAGGTTTACGGTACTACCAGAAATAAAAGAAGCCTTAAAGGTTATTTTACAGAATCTGAAATGGATCGAGTTCGTAATAATGTGGATGCGGATAATTTCGATACTGTTATTCGTGCTATTGCAGCCATTCAACCGGATATAATTATTAATTGTATAGGTATAATAAAGCAGCTGCCCATTTCCAGAGATCCATTGACTGCTATAACAGTGAATGCACAGCTGCCTCACCGTCTTTCTCTGGTAACTAAAAGTGCTAATGCCCGATTGATTCACATCAGTACTGACTGTGTTTTTGATGGCACCAAAGGTAACTATACTGAAGAAGAGCCGTCAACAGCAAAAGATTTGTATGGCAGAACTAAATATTTAGGAGAAGTTTATTACCCGCATGCAGTCACTATAAGAACCTCCATTATTGGGCATGAATTAAAAACAGAATTTAGCTTAATAGACTGGTTTATGGGACAAAAAGAACCCGTTAATGGTTATACAAAGGCCATCTATAGTGGTTTTACAACTAATGAAATGGTAAATATTCTTTCCAATTATGTTATACCCAATGAACAGTTAAGTGGTTTATATCATGTTTCCAGCGATGCAATTTCAAAATATGAGCTCCTGAATATTGTTAATCGAATTTATAAAAAAGGTCTTCAAATTAAGCCTTATGATGATTTTGTATTAGACAGATCACTGAATTCAGATAAGTTTAAAAAAATTACCGGTTATCAGCCTCCAGATTGGGATGCAATGATTACTCGAATGCATGACTATGTCATGAACAATGATTGTTATAGCAATAAATCATTTAGAAAAACAGCCTAAGTTGATCTGATCTTGAGCAAGAAAATATTAATAGTTACAGAATATTTTTATCCTGAAGAATTTAAAATTAATGAAATTGCTATAGCATGGTTAGAGAAGGGTTATACAGTGGATGTATTAACTCAGCAACCCACGTATCCTTTGGGAAAAATATACAATGGTTATAGCAATCGCTGGTATATTAAAGAGGAATATAAAGGAATGACTGTTTACCGGGTAAAAGCGGTAACAGGATATAGAAGCAGTCTTTTTAAGAAGCTTCTAAAATACTTTACCTTTATGATATTAGGGAGCGTTATCAGCTTAAAAATTGGCAAAAAATACGATTATATTTTCGGATTTGATGTTGGCCCCTTAACCGGGATGGTACCGGCTGTTTTATTAAACAAATTCTATAACAAAAAAGTTACTTTATGGATACAGGATGTCTGGCCGGATACAGTTTATGCCTATGGCTTCAAGAAAAGTAAAATTCTGGAATTTTTTCTCGATCGTTTTGTAAAGTTTGTATATCACCATAGTTCCAACCTGGCCGTTTCAGGAAAAGGTTTTATTAAAAGGGTTAGACCCTATACAAACTATTCACAAAAAATAGAGTATTTGCCTAACTGGTCCGATGAGTTAGATAAAGAATTGACAGATTTTCAGTTTAGTAAAGAGAAACGGTTTCATTTTACCTTCGCTGGTAATATTGGTACTGTACAGAACCTTGAGAATATTATTCTTGCTTTTTCACGAATGCCCTCTGAATATATCGAAAAAGCACAGTTAAATATTATTGGTGATGGTTCCTATGCTCAACATCTAAAAGATCTGGTAGCAAAAAATAACATTAAACATATTGTATTCTGGGGAAAAAAACCCAGACAGGAAATGTATCAATACTTTAACGCCAGTGATTTTTTGATTGTATCACTGGTTGATAAACCCATTTTCTCTTTAACTATTCCAGCAAAAATGCAAACTTATATCGCAGCGGGTAAGCCCGTACTGGGAGTGATAAGTGGTGATGCTGCTGATTTAATTAAAGAGAACAACCTGGGCTTTTGGGTTGAACCGGATAATATCGATGCTATAACTAATACTCTGATTAAGTGTATTGATACTGATTCAGAACAGCTTGTTGAATTTAGTAAAAATTGCCAGAAACTTACGGATGAAAAATTTAATAAAATGAATATCATTAATTCACTACATGAATTGCTTACAGCTTAACAATTACTTTTAAGAGGTTTTTTTGTCAAGAATATTAATTACAGGCAGTAATGGCTTTATTGGAAGTTATCTTTCACGATATTTAAGTGCTGATGGTGATGAAATTGTTAATACCTATCGGCATTTTCCTGATAACTGTCGAAAGTCTCCTAATCATTTTGAAGTAGGCGAGATAAATGGCAGTACTCAGTGGATTTATGCTTTAAAAAATGTTGATGTAGTAGTTCATCTTGCTGCCAGGGTTCATGTTATGCATGAAACCAGTACCGATCCTTTAACTGCGTTTCGTCAGGTTAATACTGAAGGTACCTTAAATCTGGCCCGGCAGGCATCTGAATCAGGTGTAAAGCGTTTTATCTATTTAAGTACTATCAAAGTTAATGGAGAGCAAACCGATAAGCGGGCTTTTACGGCAGATGATAATCCAAATCCTCTGGACCCCTATGCAGTATCAAAGTATGAGGCAGAACAGCAGTTACTTGAATTAAGTAAA
>JALUZF010000158.1 GCA_027012135.1 Gammaproteobacteria bacterium | reverse complement strand
CTACAATACTGAACTGGTTAAGCGTTCTCACCTGTACAGAATTGCGGCGGCCTGGGTTATTACAGTGCCGGTTTCCGGTTTAATGGCCGCCATACTGTTTTATACCATCCGTGGTATGATGCTGCCTTAACAATAATACCGCTACAGGGATTAACATGCTGAATAAATTCTGGCGCCTGCCTGAAACAACAGGCTACTGGTTATTTTTTCTGCTGCTGGGGTTAGCCATGGAAGGTGTGGCCCTGTTTTACCAGTATAAACTCGATTATGCCCCCTGTGTGGTCTGTATCCATACCCGTATCTGGACTGCGGCTCTGAGCCTGGTAGCCATCCTGGGGCTGCTGCTGCATAAGTCCCGGGCAGGTGTTCTGATGAGCCAGTTGCTTATGCTGGTAGTCAGTATCGGTCTAATGGAACGCTCCTGGCTGCTGTTAGGCATAGAGCGCGGTTTTATTGAAGGCTCATGCTCCATGGACTCCGGCCTGCCCGCCTGGTTTGCCCTGGATAAATGGTGGCCTGCTGTGTTTGAAGTCATGGAACCCTGTGGCTACACTCCCGAACTATTATCTGGTATTACCATGGCAGAAGCTCTGGTGGTATTTTCAGTTACTATGATTTTACTGCACTCATTACTGCTGACAGGCTTATTTCTGAAAAACAGAAAATAATCAGTCATGCTAATCAGTCATAAACCTTCTTTTTAAATTCACATAAATCTTCAATAAGACAGGCACCGCATTTTGGTTTTCTGGCGGTACAGATATAACGGCCGTGCAGGATCAGCCAGTGGTGGGCATTGAGCATAAATTCTTTGGGGACCAGTCTCAGCAGACGTTTTTCCACTTCGACTACATCTTTACCCGGTGCAATTTTAGTGCGGTTGGAGACCCGGAAAATATGGGTGTCCACCGCCATGGTGGGATGGCCAAAAGCGGTATTAAGAACCACATTAGCCGTTTTTCGACCGACACCGGGCAGAGCTTCCAGGGCTTTGCGGTCATCGGGCACCTGGCTGTTGTGTAGATCAATGAGCATTTTGCAGGTTTTAATAATATTTTTGCCCTTACTATTATACAGTCCAATGGTTTTAATATATTCCTTCAGCCCATTTTCTCCCAGAGCATAAATAGCTTCCGGTGTATTAGCTACCGCAAAGAGTTTTTCAGTAGCCTTATTAACCCCTTTATCCGTAGCCTGAGCTGACAGAATAACAGCAATTAACAACTCAAAAGGACTGGAAAAGTTCAGCTCAGTAGTAGGCTCCGGATTATTGTCCCGAAATCTGGAAAAGATCTCAATCCGCTTGTCTTTATTCATAACAATGATAATCTCTTAACACTTAATATTTCTCAGCGTTGAGCGTTGAGCGCTGAGAAATAGCCGGAGCAAAAGGGCTTATCCTCAAGTAAAAACAAATATTTCAATAGATTACTTGACTGAAGAAAAAGAGCTTTTAAATTTTTTGCTCAACGCTCAACGCTCAACGCTCAACGCTCAACGCTCAACGCTTTTTTTTCAACGTAATATAATTCTTTAAAGCCAGCAAAAAAGCCAGCCCCATAAAGGCTCCGGGCGGCAGAATGGCCAGCAGAAAGCCCTTGTAATTGGGAATGACTTCAACAGTCAGCCACTGCATACCCTCACCAAACATAATATGGGCATTAGACAATAAAGTACCCAGACCAATCACTTCACGCATAGCGCCCAGTACCACCAGTACCAGGGTAAAACCGAGTCCCATCATCAGACCGTCAAATGCTGCCTTGCCTAAGGAGTTTTTAGAAGCAAAGGCCTCGGCACGGGCAATAATTGAACAGTTGGTGACAATCAGGGGAATAAAAATACCCAGGATCAGGTATAACTCGTGAAACCATGCATGCATCACCAGTTCAATGGTCGTAACAACAGAGGCAATAATAATGACAAAGACCGGCAGGCGGATTTCAGGGCGGACAATATTGCGGATCAGGGATATGGACATATTGGATAAGATCAGCACGGCAATGGTGGCCAGCCCCAGTCCCAGGGCATTAATTACACTATTGGAGACCGCCAGCAGCGGGCACAGGCCCAGCATCTGCACCAGTACCGCATTATTGCTCCACAAGCCGTCTTTAGCAATGGGGATATATTCAGCCAGGAAGGAGCCTTCAGCCGGAAAAGAACCTGGCTTTTTATCTTTATTTATATCAGATGTTGCTATTGTTTCAGACATGGTTTTTCCTATTCTCCACGCATAGCGGCATGGTATTTCTGGTCAAAACTTTTCTGATCCAGAAACAGCCATTGTTTATTGGCATTATAATAATCCAGTGCCCGGTAAACGGCTTTGACTACCGCTCTTGGGGTAATGGTGGCACCGGTAAACTGGTCAAAAACACCGCCGTCTTTTTTAACCCGCCACAATTTCTGTTTAGGCTTATTAATGGATTTACCGTTAAAACTTAATATCCAGGGGGTTTTATTAATATCAATTTTGTCTCCCAGGCCGGGGGTTTCCTTATGGGAAATCACCCTGACTCCGGATATCTGACCGGAAACATTGATCGCAATTAACAGGTGAATATCACCATTATAACCGTCATGAGCCACAATAGGATAAGCAACGGCTACCGGTGTTTTGTCTTTCCAGGCCTGGTAAACAGTAACCGGCTTATCATAGCCCAGCAATGAATCAGCCGGTACCGTTAAACGGCTGGCCAGTAAATCATTATTATAACTTTCTGCCGGCAGGATGTTATTCAGGTTTTTTAACAGGTTGGCTTTTTCACTGGCTTCAATCTGCTCTTTGGTCAGTTCAAAGGTACTGACAACCAGAGCAGTACCCAGGCCGCCAAAACCGGCCAGCAGTGCAGCACTGATGATCATATTACGCAGCAGGGAGCTTTTATCAATGGCTGTTTTATCGCTCATGGCTTTTTACCTGAGTTCATGACTGCTTACCTGAGTTCATGACTGCTTACCTCTGCTCATGGCTGCTCCTCATCTACATTATGGCCATAAACCCTGGGCCGGGTGTAATAATCCAGCAAGGGGACGCACATGTTCATAATTAATACAGAAAAGGCAATGGCATCGGGATAGCCGCCCCAGGTGCGGATAATATAGATAAGCAGGCCAATACCGGCACCATAAATAATTCGCCCTTTGGGTGTCGTCGCTGCGGTGACTGGATCGGTGGCAATAAAAAACGCCCCGAGCATAGTAGCGCCGGAAAACAGATGAAACAGAGGGCTGGGGTTGCTGTCCAGTTCAAAGCTGCCGAACAGCAGGGAGAAGAAGCCCAGAGTCGCCAGCATGGAAACTGGAATGTACCATTGGATGATGCCTTTTTTCAGCAGAAACAGACCACCGGCAAGAAAGGCCAGATTTACCCATTCAGTACCAATGCCGCCAAACATGCCGAAGGTATGACCAGTGGACCTGATTTCGGAAATAGAGGCCAGGCCGTTAATTACGGAAGTGCGTACCACATCCAGAGGTGTGGCATAACTGACCGCATCCAGTGTCAGTGCCTCAGGCAGTTGATTAAATAACTGGTAATTTAAAGTCTGCAATAAACTTAAAGACTCATGCCCGCCCAGCATAACAGGTGCTGTCCAGAGGGTAGTCATTTCCGCAGGAAAGGAAACCAGCAGGATGGCATAAGCCGCCATGGCCGGATTAAACGGGTTATAACCCAGACCGCCGTAAAGCTGCTTGGCAATAACAATAGCAAAAAAACTCCCGACCAGAGTCAGCCACCAGGGCGCCAGCGGCGGTAGAGCCAGTGCCAGCAGTACTGCAGTTAAAAAGGCACTATTATCTCTCAGGTAAACCTTAACCGGCCGCTTGCGTAAATACAGCATAACAGCTTCAAACAGCAGGGAAAATGTTATCGCCAGCACAATATTAACCAGCACCCCAAAACCAAACACCCAGACAGAAGTAATAATTCCAGGTATCAAAGCCAGCAAAACCACCAGCATCATTTTAGACACCGATAGTTCCGGTTTTAAAAAAGGCGAACTCTGCGCAACAAACATGTATTAATTAATTTTCCTGTACTAATTTTGTGATTTAAAAAGCCTATGCTCTTTCTCAACGCTCAACGCTCAACGCTCAACGCTCAACGCTTCTTTCTCCTCCGCTCAGCCTCATCAACCTGCTTCTGCTGCGCTTCAGTCAAATTCTCCGTATTCCGCTTCTGTGCCTGCTGCTGAGCTTTTTTAGCCTTACTGCGGGCAATGGCTTCCTGGATTAAATCGGCATGACTGCTGGCCGGTAATTTTTCTCCATCACCTCCAGCAGCCTTTTGCTTTTCCTCGGCTTTCTTTTTGGCCAGCTTTTCCTTGCGCAGTCGAGCCGCTTCTTCCCTGGCTTTTTTCATTTTTTCCAGGCGTTCCTGGCGGAACTCATGGCGCTCACGGGCCAGGTTGGCCTTATTGCGTTCCCGCTCATCATCCCATATTTCATTTTTTGCATAACGGAAATACTGTACCAGTGGAATATTGCTGGGGCAGACATAGGAGCAGCAACCGCATTCAATACAGTCAAAAATATTATAATCCTGAATCTTTTCCAGATCCCTGGCTTTGGCGTACCAGTACATCTGCTGGGGCAGCAGGGACATAGGGCAGCTGTCGGCACAGCGGCTGCAGCGGATACAGGGCATGGCCGGCGGCGGAGTGGCCAGTTCGCCGGGTTCGCTGACCAGGATGCAGTTAGTGGCCTTGGTCACCGGAACATCTATAGAGGGCAGGGCAAAACCCATCATGGGGCCGCCCATGATAATTTTATCCACCCTGCTTTTATCCCAGCCGGCCTGATCCAGAATCTCCCGAATAGAGGTGCCGATAGCAACTTCCATATTCTGTGGTTTTTTTATGGCGCCGCCGGTAATGGTGACAATACGGGACACTAACGGCTCACCACGATAAACAGCCTGATAGACCGTCGCCGCGGTGGTGATATTATGACAGATAATACCGATATCCATGGGCAGCCCCTGGGTCGGGACTTCCTTGCCTGTCAGTACCTGTATTAACTGTTTTTCCCCGCCGGCCGGATAACGGGTCGGCACCTGAATAATTTCTATGGTCTGTTCGCAATGTTCATGGATAGCCCGCTCATAACCGGTAATGGCATCGGATAAGGCTTTAAAGGCTTCAGGCTTATTGTCTTCAATACCGATCAGACAGTATCTGGCTCCCACAATTTTTTTAATCAGCAAAATGCCCAGAATAATTTCTTCCGGACGGTTACGCATCAGGGCATCATCGCAGGTAATATAAGGCTCACATTCTGCGGCATTGATGATCAGGGTGTCGGTGGCTTTTTTTCGGGCGGTTTCCAGTTTGGCGGCTGATGGGTAAAGAGCACCGCCGAGGCCGACAATACCTGCTTCGGCCACCTTATCAGTAATTTGTTCCGCACTCAGTGCATGCAGGTTTTTGTGCTGGGGATCATCCATGGAAATTAAGGGTGTACAGCTATCCCAGCGGTCATAACCATCAGTTTCAATAATGACACATAAAGCGGGCAGGCCGGATGGGTGGGGTACCAGCCGTTCTTCAATGGCTGTTACAGTACCGGAACTGGAGGCGTGTACGGGTGCGCTGACAGCGCCCTGAGCATGGCCAATCAGCTGGCCTTTTTTGATGGTATCACCAACTTTAACAACCGCTTCAGCCGGATGACCAATATGCTGACTCAGGGGGATTTCCAGAAGATGGGGTATTTCAGCGCTTTCAATAGGGCCTTCATTGGACAGTTGTTTTCTGCCGTCAAGCTTCAGGCCGCCAGGGAAAGACCATAAGCGCTGTATATGTGTGCTGATACTCATGGGTGAGCATTCTCCGCAAGTACCTGGTCAATAGTAGTAAAAATATTTCCAGCAGGAGTATGGTTAACATCGTACTGGGGTTCAGGCCAGTGCCAGGTGGTAATAGTCTGTTTGACCGGGACCATTTCTATACAGTCTACAGGGCAGGGCGGAACACAGAGTTCACAGCCGGTACATTCACTTTCTATTACCGTATGCATCTGTTTGGCGGCGCCAATAATGGCATCCACCGGACAGGCCTGAATACATAAGGTACAGCCGATACAGAGTTCTTCTATAATAACGGCAACAATAGGGCCTTCATGAGCTTCTTCCTCTTCCTCCAGAGGCAGAACTTCGACATCCAGCAGATCAGCCAGCGCCTGAACGGTATTTTCGCCGCCGGGAGGACATAGGTTAATCGGGGCTTCGCCAGCGGCAATGGCTTCAGCATAAGGCCGACAGCCGGCATAGGAACACTGGCCGCATTGGGTCTGTGGCAGCAGAGCATCAATCTGATCCACTACCGGACTGGATTCTACCTTAAAGACAACGGAGGCCAGACCCAGCAACAGCCCAAACAGGGCTGCCAGAGCAATAATGGCCAGTATACCCCAGAGCATCCTAGTGCAGCCCCTTATCCAGTCCGGTAAACCCTAAAAAAGCAATAGACATTAAGCCGGCCGTGATCAGACCAATGGGTGCGCCCTGGAAAATTTCCGGAACATCCGCTGAAGCCAGACGCTCACGAATGGAAGCGAATAATACCATCACCATGGAAAAACCCACCGCAGCACCAAAACCGAAAATAATTGACTCAAAAAAGTTATAGCCGGTCTGCACATTAAGCAGGGCCACCCCTAATACCGCACAGTTAGTGGTAATTAAAGGCAGAAACATCCCCAGCACCTGATACAGCATAGGACTGGTTTTATGCACCACCATTTCAGTAAAGTTAACGACGGCAGCAATCACCAGAATAAAGGTAATGGTACGCAGATACTCAATATCCAGAGGAATAAGAATATACTGGTTAACCAGATAACTGGAGGCGGATGACAAAGTCAGCACAAAAGTCGTCGCCAGCGCCATCCCCGCAGCCACTTCCAGCTTCCTGGACGAGCCCATAAACGGACACAGGCCAAGAAACTTAACCAGCACGAAGTTGTTAACAAAAATGGTTGAGATTAATAGTAAAAAATATTCGCTCATTTATATAAGCGTTGAGCGCTGAGCGCTCAACGCTTCTCCTTATTTCACTCTCATGCCCGGCTGGGCACCATTTTCCTGATCCCCGTCAGGATTCAGAATCCACAGATCTTTCCCCCCCGGGCCTGCGGCCAGGACCATGCCTTCGGAGATGCCGAAGCGCATTTTTCTGGGAGCCAGGTTGGCGACCATTACCGTTAATTTACCTTCCAGCTCTTCTGGTTGGTAGGCGGATTTTATACCGGCAAAGACATTGCGGGTTTCACCGCCCAGGTCCAGCGTGAGCTGTAACAGCTTATCTGCTTTTTCCACGTGCTCTGCCTTAACAATACGGGCTATGCGTAAATCTATTTTGGCAAAATCATCGAAGTTAATGGTTTCGCTAATGGGATCAGCACTTAAAGGTGAATTGTTATCAGCCTTAGCGGGTGTGCTGTCCTGTTTAGCTTCGCTCAGGGTTGCCTTAAGTTCTTCTTTGGAGGCATCGATAACCGCCTGCACCCGTTCATCTTCAACCCGCATCATCAGAGGCTTGAATTTATTAATTTCATGGCTGGTTAACGGTGTCTGTGCATCACTCCAGTTCATGCTGTCCAGGTTTAAAAAATCGGCGACCCTGTCTGCCATAACGGGCAGTACCGGTGCCAGATAGATGATTAACTGCCGGAACAGGTTCAAACCCATACTGCAGACATCATGTACTTCCTGTTCTCTGCCTTCTTCCTTAATGGCCTGCCAGGGCTTTTTATCATCAATATACTGGTTGGCATGATCTGCCAGAGCCATAATTTCCCGCACGGCCTTGCTGAATTCCCGGTCTTCATAATGCTGTGCAATGGCATCAGCGGCATCGGCAAACTGGTCAAATAACTGGGGCTCACTGACGGTTTCTGACAGTGTCGAGTTAAATTTCTTTTTAATAAAGCCGGCACAGCGGCTGGCAATATTAACGACCTTGCCCACCAGATCAGAATTGACCCGCAGACGGAAATCTTCCAGATTTAAATCCAGATCAGTAACCCCGCTGCCTAGTTTGGCAGCAAAGTAATAACGCAGGTATTCCGGATTTAATTGCTCCAGATAGGTTCGGGCCTTAATAAACGTGCCCCGGGACTTGGACATTTTCTGCCCGTCCACGGTCAGAAATCCGTGGGCAAAAATAGCCGTGGGGGTTCTGAAACCGGCGCCGTGCAGCATGGCCGGCCAGAACAGACCATGGAAATAAATAATATCCTTGCCTATAAAATGGTACAGCTCACTCTGGCTGTCTGATTCCCAGAAACTGTCAAACTCAATGCCTTCGCGGTCGCACAGGTTTTTGAAACTGGCAATATAACCAATGGGGGCATCTAGCCAGACATAAAAGTATTTGTCGGTAGTGCCGGGTATTTCAAAGCCGAAATAAGGTTTGTCGCGGGAAATATCCCATTCCTGCAGACCGGCCTCAAACCATTCCTGTAATTTATTGCTGACTTCATCCTGTAAATGGCCGGATGCGGTCCACTCCTTTAACATGGGTTCGAAGTCCGGTAATTTAAAGAAAAAATGCTCTGAATCTTTTTCAATGGGTTTGGCGCCGGAGACCGCAGACACGGCATTTTTTAATTCAGTAGGACTGTAGGTGGCACCGCAGACTTCACAATTATCGCCGTACTGATCGGCAGCACCGCATTTTGGACATTCACCCTTGATAAAACGATCCGGTAAAAACATCTCTTTTTCAGGATCATAAGCCTGGGATATGGTGCGCTTGCTGATATGACCGGCATCGTTCAGACGGTTATAGATGGTTTCAGCAAAAAAGCGGTTTTCCGGACTGTGGGTGCTGTAATAATTGTCAAAGGCAATGGCAAAGTCCTTAAAATCGGCCTGGTGTTCCTTGCTGGTTTCTGCAATCAGCTGTTCAGGGGTAATGCCTTCGGACTGGGCACGCAGCATAATGGGCGTGCCGTGGGCATCATCGGCACAGACATAGTAACATTCATGACCTTGCATTTTCTGAAAGCGTACCCATATATCGGTCTGGATATATTCAACAAGATGTCCCAGATGGATAGAGCCATTGGCATAGGGTAATGCACTGGTCACCAGGATTTTTCTTTTGCTGTTGTTTTGCGCAGTATTCGAATTCGCTTGTGTTGCCATGAACGGAAAACCCTTTTGTAAATACCTTTAATACCATATTTTATATATCGGTATCAATGACGGTATAATCGGTGAATTAATAGTCTGTCAGTTGCTTAATGTTAAGTTGTGCGTGCAAAAATAAAACACGCTATCTTACCAATTTTAACGGTTCTTTCACAAGCATGGCCGAACTGAAAACCGCTTTTGCCGGACATCCAGGTTTAATCTCAGGCATCTCTCTTGAGTATATTAAAGAAATCTGTATAATACCCTACTTATTTACTAAGGATTTAGCAGAATTCGGATTTGAATTCAAAATTTAACAGGTGGAGTTTTTTACCATGGCAACTGCAGAGCAAGTTGAAGAAAAATTAAAAGAATTTATTGACCCTTATCTTGAAACCGATCTGGCTTCTGCCAAATGTGTTAAGAATGTTCAGGTGGAAGGTTCAAAAGCGATAGTTGATATTGAACTGGGCTTTCCTCATAAGGGATATGAGCAGGAATTAAGCGAAACACTGACTGCCCTGTTAAAAGAAATTGACGGTATTGATGAGGTTGAAGTCAATATCAGCAGTAAAATCGTTATTCATGCCGTGCAAAAAGGCGTACAGCCTATTCAGGGTGTTAAAAACATTGTTGCTGTGGCGTCCGGTAAGGGTGGTGTGGGTAAATCCACAACTACAGTTAACCTGGCGCTGGCACTGGCTAAAGAAGGTGCCAGCGTTGCAGTACTGGATGCGGATATTTACGGTCCCAGTATGCCGCGTATGTTAGGGATCAGCGGTAAGCCTGAATCCGAAGATGGTCAGTCTCTGGAACCCCTGGTTAATTACGGTATCCAGACCATGTCCATTGGTTTTCTGATTGATGATGATACTCCGATGATCTGGCGTGGTCCTATGGTCACCCAGGCACTGGAACAGTTATTTAAAGATACCCGCTGGAAAGATGTTGACTATCTGGTCGTGGATCTGCCGCCTGGCACCGGTGATGTCCAGCTGACTCTGGCCCAGAAGATCCCTGTCAGTGGTGCGGTAATAGTAACTACACCTCAGGATATTGCCTTACTGGATGCCCGTAAAGGTCTGAAAATGTTTGAAAAGGTTAATGTTCCGGTACTGGGTGTGGTAGAAAATATGTCTACTCATATCTGCAGTAACTGCGGTCATGAAGAACGTATCTTTGGTGAAGGCGGCGGTCAGCGTATGTCTGAAGAAGAAAATGTCGCTTTATTAGGCGCTCTGCCTCTGGATATGAGCATTCGTCAGCTGGCGGATGACGGTAAACCCACCGTGGTTTCTGAGCCGGACAGCCGTATTACTGAGCTGTATGTTGATATTGCCCGTAAGGTTGCGGCCAAGCTGGCACTTAAAGCCCGTGATTACACTAACCGTTTCCCTAAAATTGTTATTAAAAATGACTAATATTTAATAACAAGCCAGGTATGAAGTAAAAAACCGCTGTACATTAACTGTACAGCGGTTTTTTTTTGCCTTCTTCCTGTCAAATACAATTAATTATTGCTAATCTTGAAATCAATACAGATTTTTTAAAAACCGGTACTGTTAAAATGCCTTCAGAAACTTATTATGAAATCCTGGAAGTCAATGAAAATGCCAGTCAGGAAATGATTGAACTGGCTTATCAGCGTTTGTTACGCGAAGCAAAAGACCGGCTGCAGGACTCTCCCATGTATCGGAAAAGAGAGCAGCGTCTCACTGATGCTTACAGGGTATTGTCCAGTCTATCGTTGCGTAATGCCTATAATAATAAACTGGCCAGAGAACGTTCCAGTGGGGCTCGTGCATCTATGGAAACAACAGGTTCTTTTGACTGGCCGGGATTTATCAGCGGTTTTATATTTTCCCGTACTTTTATTGGGGCGGTTGTTTTTGCCGTTATTTTAATTACTTTGCTGCCCAGCGGCAGAGATATTATGACAGCCAATATGATGTCCGATTATATGCAGTATGAAAAGGAAATACGGCAGCAGAATCTGGCGTTTGAGCGGGAAAGAATGGCCAGTATGAATAATATTCGTACCGAAGTGTTCAGTAACCAGCGAGCCAATACCGACTATTATCAAAAACAGAAGGAACTGGCTGAGCAGCGCAGACTGGAACGGGAAGCCCGTTATCAGGAACAGCAGGAACTAAACGAATATCGCCGAGCTCAATATCGTGAGCGTCAACTGGCTCTGCAGCAGGAGCGGGAAGAAAAACGTCTGGCCCGAAAAAAAGAATATGAAAAACGTAATGAAAACTATCGAAAATTACGTGAACAACGCATTGCCGAGCAGCGCAGCCAGGAATTTATAGAACAGACAGAACGTGCAACCCGGGCTCAACAGGAATTAAATACCCTCAAAGCTAATGAATACTAAGGGCTGTTTATCTTAACAGGCTTGTTTTTAGTGTTTATCAAATAGATAATAGCAGGCCATAAAAAAAGCGGCATGGTTCGCTTTTTTTATGGTATCTGATAAATAATAAAATAATTTAAGCCGCTAATTTAAAAATAATGTGAGCACCAGATTCTTATGAGTATTAAATCCGATCACTGGATCCGTTCCATGGCTGAAAATGAAGGCATGATAGAGCCTTTTGAAGGCAACCAGGTTAAAGAAGTTAATGGTCAGAGGATAGTATCCTATGGTACTTCCAGCTATGGCTATGATGTACGCTGTTCCAGGGAGTTTAAAATCTTTACCAATATTAACTCAGCTATTGTCGATCCCAAGGATTTTGACGATAACAGCTTTGTGGATGTTGAGTCCGATGTCTGTATTATTCCTCCCAATTCCTTTGCCCTGGCACGTACTGTAGAATATTTTCGTATTCCAAGAAAAGTTCTGACGGTCTGTCTGGGTAAATCCACCTATGCCCGTTGCGGTATTATTGTTAATGTAACTCCCCTTGAGCCCGAATGGGAAGGGCATGTAACGCTGGAATTCTCCAATACCACGCCATTACCTGCAAAAATATATGCAAATGAAGGGGTTGCACAAATGCTGTTTTTTGAATCAGATGAGGAATGTGATATTTCCTATAAAGATAAAAACGGTAAATACCAGGGACAAATCGGTGTGGTTACGCCGAGAACCTGATTATGAATAATAGTATTACTGCCACAATAAAATTCTCGTTTAAGGGAGAAACATTTTCACCGTCTGCCAGAATTGACCTGGATGTGCTTTTTGCTGCTAAACCGGTTCTGGAACCGGGTGTGATCCCCCAGTATGTCTATAATATGATAGCCAGAAATGGCGAAATTGACGGCTATTCCTATGCTTATGAAGTGATGCTGGCCAGTGATATTATATTCAGCGAACCGACAGGTTTAGCGGGTGAATGCCTGCAGGGAAACAAGTTTGATTTTGAATGTTTTCAGCAACGATGGTTATACCAGCAAAAACTGGAAATAGTGCAGGATATTGCTTTACGTCATTTGAAGGTTGCGGATATTGAACTACAGCCAGAATTATGTGATGCCTTGCTGGAAGCCCTGGAAAAGTCCATCTAAGATGGTCATTCTGTCCATATTCAATCTTTATTTTTTTCAAAAAACTGATGTTTGTCGGTTTCCTGCCGTTATAGATCCTGATCACTGTGTTTTTAATTAGGTTTAATTTGAAAAATCCGAATCTGTTGCCTATTCTCAAACAAAAATTAAGAAGATACTGCAATGAAACCAAACATACAGCCTCTGGATATAGAACGAACACTGCCTGAAAATTCTTATATTGTTTCCAAAACCGACAAAAAGGGGCGTATCACCTATACCAATCGTATTTTTATGGACATGGCAAAATACAGTGAAAAAGAACTATTAGGCATTCAACACAATATTATTCGCCATCCGGATATGCCTCGGGGGGCTTTCAAGTTTGTCTGGGATACTATTTCAAAGGGTGAAGAAGTCTTTGCCTATGTAAAAAACCTGGCCAAAGACGGTCATTATTACTGGGTTTTTGCCAATATCACGCCGGATCGGGATGCCTCCGGCAATATCAGCGGTTATCTTTCTGTTCGCCGCAAGCCGTCCCGTGAAGCCCTGGCAGTTATTGAGCCCATATATCAGAAAATGCTGGAAATTGAAAAACAGCATCATGCCAAAGATCAAATGGACTACTCCATAGCTTTTCTGGTGGACGCATTAAATTCTAAAGGAGTAAGTTATGAAGAATTTATCCTTGCGATTTAAGATAAATCTACTGATTCATGGCTTTAATTTTCTGATTTTTACCCTGTTATTAGTGGTGTTTTTTCAGCATGGTATAAATTACTGGTACCTTGGTTTCTGGATAGTTTCCAGTGCCTATGGTATTTATGCCCTGTATTTTGTTAAACGTCCCTTTGAGATGCTGGAACAGATAACAGAAATTATGAGTGATGCCTGTCATGGAAGGTTTGGCGGTAGAATTACCAATATCAATGTAGAAAAAGAACTGTATGATATGGCCTGGCATATTAATGATCTGCTGGATCAGATTGAACCTTTTTTCAGGGAAGTAAATACTACCTTTAACTCGGCTTCTCAGGGCCGGTATTTTCGAAAAACTCAGCCGGAAGGATTACATGGTGATTTTAAAGTTTCACTGCAAAATCTGAATCTGACACTGGGAATTATGGAAGAAAATGCCGCTTATGTTAATCGCAATGACTTATTATCCCGTCTGAGTAATTTGAACATCAGTAAAATGCTCTCAAATCTCAAACTTAATCAGCAGGATATGAGGAATATTACTGCGCAAATGTCCGGTGTGGTTGAAATAGCGAGGGAAAATGCCGATGATGTTGCCAGTGCTCAACAGGAACTAAAGCATATTGTCAAAGTGCTCAAAGAAGTAATGAACCGGGTGGATGTAACCAGTAATGCGATTGAAAGTCTGAATGAACACAGTGTAAGAATGAATGATGTCATTACCATGATTGCCGGTATTGCAGAACAGACCAATCTGCTGGCATTAAATGCGGCCATTGAAGCCGCGCGTGCCGGTGATCAGGGCAGGGGCTTTGCCGTGGTGGCAGATGAGGTTAGAACTCTGGCAGCCAATACCAAGGATGCGACCGATGAAATTACCTCTATGATTGCGAGCATTACCAGTGAAACGAAAAAAATGCTGGTAGATTCCGAACAGATGCGGGAAATGACTAATGAATCACAGGAACAGATTCAGGCTTTTGAAAAACGTTTTACCAGCTTCTCTTCAGCCACACAGACTACATTAAATAAGATTTCCTATGCCCAGAAGGTTAATTTTGCCTCCCTGGTTAAAGTTGATCACCTGGTCTATAAACAGAATGCCTATCTTGCCATGAGTCAGGGTCAGGAATCTGATGAGGCCAAAGCCGTTGGTGTGGATCATCATAACTGTAATCTGGGTAAATGGTATTACGAGGGTGAAGGACAGGAGCACTTCAGTCAGCTTCAGGCTTTTAAAGATCTGGAAAAACCACATTCTATTGTCCATAAGGCAACCCATGCAATTATTGAATTAATCGGCCAGAACTGGGAGCAGGATGAAGCTATTAAAAACCAGATTGTACAGGGCTTTGAAACGGTGGAAAATGCCAGTGAACAGGTGGTTCGTTTACTGAACACTCTTGTTCAGGAACAGGAAAAAGCCGATCATTAAATACAGAAGTCCCTGAAAATCAGGTAAATGAACTTACGTTTTAATTTCCGGTCATGCCTTCCTGATAGGAAATCAGGGTAGAAACAAAGTCTGGTTTGCCCGGTTCTTCCTGAACAATTTTAACCGGCAGATAATTCAGTTCAGGGGCACACCACAGAGTAATATTTTTGTCCTTCCTGTAACGGTGATGATAGATTTTCAGGGTTTTGTAGCTGCCCAGTGAGGTATAGACTCTTTCTTCCCCCAGAATTTTAAAATCATACTCCTTAATGCGTCCGCCATCGGCAATGTTCAGCCGAAATTCTTTATCCTGCCGGGTTTCATTGTTTTGCAGAAAAAGCATCATGGCCAGCTGATAAGAAAGCTTGTCAACGGTGCTGTCCGGTATATCCATATCCCATTTACTGTTTTTGTGCTTGTGGTGATTGGTGACTTCTTTTTTATTCCAGTCAAACAGCAGTTCAACATTACGGCGGGTAGTGTTGTTTCGTATCTGTAAAAAACTGTATTTCTGGGGATAAATTTTATTATCCCGGATCAGGCCTTCGCTTTGTTCATTGCGGGTTTCATCTTTTTTAAAAGCCAGCAGGCCAACCGGCATGGAATAGGACTTAAAATGATAGAAGACCTCGTTGTCATCTTCCTTATCATTGCCTTTGTTACTTAAGCTTAGGGAATTGGTGACATTAATGCCTTCCAGACCCATAGCAGTCACCATATAGGTAGCGACAAAGGGTCTCAGAGTCGTGCCCGGATGTGAATGTGCCGCATCGGCTCTTAGGGTACCTGAGGCGATACTAAAGAACAATAACAGCAATAACGATAGTTTGGGCAATAACATTTTATTCATACCGGTTTGCCGTCTAATAATACCTGGTTGCCGGATAATTGCAGCCGTTTTTCTGCAATCCATTGAATGACCTTAGGATAGGCCTTATGTTCTTCTGTCAGTACCCGCTGTGCCAGTATCTGTTCAGTATCACCGGCCATTACCGGTACGGTTTTCTGTAGAATAACCGGGCCGCCGTCCAGTTCGGAACTGACAAAGTGAATGCTTAAACCATGCTCAATATCACCGGCTTCCAGAGCCCTGCGGTGAGTATGCAGCCCCCGGTATTTAGGCAGTAAGGAAGGGTGGATATTAATCATTTTACCGTAATAATGGTTCACAAACTCATCGGTCAGAATACGCATAAAACCGGCCAGTACAATCAGCTCTGGCTGGTATTTATCAATGGTTTTAATTAACTGGGTATCGAAACTTTCCCGGCTGTCAAACTGGTGATGTTCAATGACTTCCGTAGGAATACCGGCCTGTTGTGCCCGCTGCAGACCAAAGGCATCGGCCCTGTTACTGATCACCGCCATAATCCGGGCATTAAGCCGGCCTTCGGTTATGTGGTTAATAATGGCCTGAAGGTTACTGCCGCTGCCAGACAGAAGGACTACAATTGGCAGGGCAGGTGTAGCGCTGTTGTTATCTTCTGTCATTAAACAATACTGACAGTGGGGTCTTCATTATCACTGGCTTCAATGGTGCCCAGAGTAAATATGGTTTCACCCTGTTGCTCAAGCAGTTCAATGGCCTGTTGCTGCTGCTCAGGTGCTACTACTACAACCATGCCGATACCACAGTTAAAAGTACGGTACATTTCAGTGGCTTCAATATTGCCCTGTTCCTGTAACCAGTTAAAGACTTCAGGACGCTGCCAGCTGTCTGACTGGATAACGGCCTGGGTATTAGCCGGCATGACCCTGGGCAGATTTTCCAGCAGACCGCCGCCGGTAATGTGGGAGAGAGAATGAATATCTACCTGCTGAGCAAGAGCCAGCAGGGATTTAACATAAATTCGGGTGGGTTCCAGTAAACGGTTGCCCAGGGTGTCACCGTCAAAAGCACTGTTTAAATCAGCCCCGGATACTTCTATGACTTTACGGATCAGGGAGTAGCCGTTTGAATGCGGGCCGCTGGAAGCCAGCCCCAGCAGGACATCACCCTGACGGACTTTGGAGCCGTCAATGATCTGTTCTTTTTCCACAATTCCGACGCTGAAGCCGGCCAGGTCATAATCATTACCTTCATACATACCGGGCATTTCTGCTGTTTCGCCGCCGGTGAGGGCACAACCAGCCAGTCGACAGCCTTCACTGATCCCTTTTATCACATCAGTAGCGGTATCCAGGTCCAGATGACCGGTGGCATAATAATCCAGAAAGAACAACGGCTCGGCACCGGCAACAATCAGATCATTGACACACATTGCCACCAGATCAATACCAATCGTATCATGTTTGCCGATGTTAAGTGCCAGTTTTAGTTTGGTACCTACACCATCGGTACCGGAAACCAGTACCGGGTTTTTATAGCGGTCCAGGGGCAGTTCAAACAGAGCGCCAAAACCGCCCAGTCCGCCTAATACACCGGGCCGATGCGTGGCTTTGGTGAACGGCCTGATGCGTTCGATTAGAGAATTGCCTGCATCAATATCAACCCCGGCATCACGATAACTGAGCGATTGTTTACTCACCTGGTACTCCTGGCTAGTGTAAATTAAAACAGGCATTATACTGCAAACAGAGTTATGGAATCCAGATGGATATACTCAGGAGATATTTTTTGATACCCTATCGGGTCAGGGAATATGGATAGAAAATATGAAATTAAACGTGTTATTACAGGGTAAATTGCACAGCTACTTAGTGCTTCTGGCCGGGCTGATTTTCTTTAATCTGCTGGTCTGTGGCCAGGTGTTTGCCGGCAGTGCTGTCAAGCTGTATGAAGCCACAATTAAGGTCAGTGAAGATAAAACGGAAAAACAGCTTATTGAAGAAGCCTTTACCCGTGTGCTGATAAAAGTCACCGGGCATTCAGATATCAGCGCTGCAACGGCTTATCCTGCCATGCTGGCCAAAGCCCGGGATGCTATTTCCCAGTTTCGTTATGATTTTAAGGCACCTGAAACGACGAATAGTGAAGCAAACAATAATCCGGGTCAAACCGATCTGCAAAAAGAACCGAAAAAAGAGAAATGGTTCTGGGTGCGTTTTAATCCCGGTATGATTGACAGTATGCTTAAACAGGCTCAGTTGCCGATCTGGGGCAGGGTGCGTCCCAATACCCTGGTGTGGCTGGCCATGGATACGGGCGGTCAGCGAGCTCTGCAAAGCGAGTATGAACAACCGCAAATATACCAGGCATTAAAACAGCAGGCCGAAGAGCGGGCTATTACGCTGATATTCCCGTTTCTGGATCTGCAGGATCAGAATAATATTTCAGCCACAGATATCTGGGGTAATTTTAATGATGCCATTTTACTGGCTTCACGACGTTACCAGTCCCAGGCGGTTTTAACCATCCGTCTTGAGCAGAATAAAAAAGGTATCTGGAGCAGTCAATGGAACCTGTTAATGCTGGGGCAGGTGCAGGGCTGGCAATTACAGGATAAGGATCAGACTCATATGCTGTCAGCCGGTATTGACGAACTGGCGGATCGGCTGGCCCGGCAGTTTGCCCAGGTCAGCAGTGATACCGGCAGTGCTAATGATGTGCTGGTGCAGATCAATAATGTCAGTAACTTCCAGGAATTTCAGGAACTGGATGATTATCTGCGTAATCTGGCCAGTGTTAAAGCACTGGGGCTGCTGCTGACACAGCAGGACAGAGTGGTTTATAAAATTACTTACCGGGGTGATAAAAACGCCTTGATCCAGGAAATTCGACTGGGTGATATGCTCAATAGTGTTGAGCGCAGTCATAATAATGGTCTGGAGGCAAACCTTAATGATGCACGGGATTTTAAACCGGTCATTCTGGATAACAGCCTTGAGCGGGAAAAAAGCACTGAGCGGGAAAAAAGTCATAAGCCGGGTTCAGCTCTGTCTGAAAGGGAAAAAGCCCTTAAATCTCTTGAGGTGGGTACATCCGCTACCAGGGATAGCCCCCAGGGGCAGAATGTTCAGGGACAAAATAATAGTACGGTGAAAAGATCATCCCGTACATTGATCCCTGATCTGGAATACTGGCTGGTACGTTAAGGTAACGACAGGGATATATTTAAGGACTGTTTAAGGATTAAGTGATGAGTGAATCTCAAAAGTGGATGTTATTGTCCATAGTGCTGTTAATCGGCTGGCTGTTTTATCTGTTATCGCCCATATTAACACCCTTCCTGGTTGCGGCCCTGATCGGTTATCTGGGCGATCCCCTGGTGGATCGGCTGGAAGCCAGAAAACTGTCCCGAACCCTGTCCGTGACCATTGTCTTTGTGGTCTTCAGTTCAGTTTTACTGCTGGTACTGGTGCTGCTGGTGCCGCTGCTGGAAAGCCAGATTATGGCACTGTATCGCAAACTTCCGGATTTTATTGATTTTATTCAGCAGAAAGTCATGCCCTATATCTTGAATCTAACACATACTGATCCGGCTGACGGTGGACTGGATTTTTCGGGTTTTAAAATTGCCCTGCGGGAAAACTGGCAGAGCATCGGCGGACTGGCTGGACAGGTGGTTAATTCTATTTCCCAGTCCAGTATGTTAATTATGGCCTGGCTGTCCAATATGGTTTTAATTCCTGTTATTGCATTTTACTTTATGCGTGACTGGGATATCCTGGTAGAAAAAATTGATCACCTTCTTCCACGCCATGTAGAACCTCTGGTGGCTCGTCTGGCCAGGGAATCAGATGAAGTGCTGGCGGCATTTTTACGTGGTCAGCTGCTGGTCATGGCCTGTCTGGGCTTTATATATTCCATGGGGTTGTGGATAGCCGGGCTGGAATTTGCCCTGCTGGTGGGAATGCTGGCCGGCCTGGTCAGCTTTGTGCCTTACCTTGGGTTTATTGTCGGCGTTCTGGCGGCTATTGTTGCGGCATTGATCCAGTTTCAGGATCTGAGCCTGTTAATGCCTATTGCAATTGTGTTTGGTATCGGCCAGTTAATTGAAAGCCTGTTGCTAACGCCGTTGCTGGTGGGTGATAAAATTGGTCTACATCCGGTGGCTGTTATTTTTGCCATTATGGTGGGCGGTCAGTTATTCGGCTTTGTGGGGGTGCTGATTGCACTGCCGGTTTCAGCCGTTATTATGGTATTACTGCGGCATCTGTACCAGTCTTATGTGTCCAGCGGTTTATACGCTATCCAGACGCCCGGGCAGGACTCATAAATGCCGTATCAGGAATTTACCAGACGTCTGAATGCCTTAAAAGCATTATCCGCTTCCCCGTTGTTTGCCGGCAATAAAATTGGCCTGGAAAAGGAAAGCCTGCGGGTCAGTCATACGGGAACACTGTCTTTATTATCCCACCCTGAAGCACTGGGCTCGCCATTAACGCATCCCTATATCACCACGGATTATTCTGAAGCCCTGACGGAGTTTATTACTCCGCCTTTTGAAAATATTAAAGATTCCCTGAATTTTCTGCAAAATACCCAGAAGTTTGTCTATCAAAATCTGGATAATGAAATTCTCTGGGCCACCAGTATGCCCTGTGTAGTGGCCGGTGAGTCCAGTATTCCCCTGGCCCGCTACGGCAACTCCAATGCCGGTACCATGAAAACCGTTTATCGCCGGGGGCTGGGGCATCGCTATGGCCGGGTAATGCAGGTGATTGCCGGGGTGCATTTTAATTTTTCCCTGGCAGAATCCTTCTGGCCTGTACTGCAGGAAATAGAAGGCGAAAGCCGACCCTTACAGGATTATATTAATAGCCGTTATTTTGACCTGATCCGCAACAGTCAGCGTATGGGCTGGCTGGTGCCCTATCTGTTCGGTGCTTCTCCGGCCGTGTGTAAGTCCTTTTTAGTGGGCGGTTCTACGACACTGGCGGAGTTTGATAATAGTACCTATTATGAGCCTTATGCCACCTCCCTGCGTATGGGGGATATTGGTTATCAGAATAATAAGGAAAACGAGACCGGTATCAAGGCCTGCTATAAAGACATTGACTCTTATATTGCCAGTCTGACCTGGGCCATAAATACGTCCTATGAAGGTTATAAAAAATTCGGCTTTCTGGTGGACGGCCAGTATCAGCAGTTAAACTACAATATCCTGCAAATTGAAAATGAATACTATTCCACTATACGCCCCAAACAGCTCCTGCAGGGGAACGAAAAACCCACCATTGCCCTGCGCAAACGCGGTGTAAAATATGTTGAACTGCGTTCACTGGATGTCAATGCCTATGATCCTCTGGGCGTAAATGAGGATCAGCTGTATTTTCTTGAAGCCTTTTTATTATTCTGTTTATTGCAGGACAGCCCGATTATAGAGCTGCCTGAACAGGCTGAAATTGATCACAATGAAATGCTTACTGCCCACAGAGGGCGGATGCCCGGTCTTAAACTGTCCCGTCTGCAAAAACAATACCGTTTAAAAGACTGGGCTATGGAAATTATGCAGGAAATGGCAGGAGTTTGTGAATTACTGGATGGTGATGATCCGCACAAGCCCTATACCGCCAGCTTAAATAAGCAGACTCAGGCTGTTCAGGATCCGGAACTGACCCCCTCAGCCAGAATGCTGGATGATATGCGCCAGGATCATGAAAGCTTCCACCGTTTTGCTGAACGCATGTCCCGCCAGCATTTTCATTATTATAAAAATATTGAGCTTAACCCGGAACAGGAACAGTTTTATATTGCTGAAACAGAAAAATCCATTAAAAAACAGCAGCAGATAGAAGCGTCTGATACACAGAGTTTTGAAGAATATCTGGACGAATATTTTTCTCAGAGCTGATATTCGAGCGGTTATTAAAACAGATGCCGCTCAATAAATTCTTCCACAAACGGCTCCCGCTGAGCGCTATGAAATCGATCCACTTCCTCTCCATTTACAAAAGCAATAACTGTAGGAAATCCGCGTACTTTATAACGCCCGGCAATACGCATATTTTCATCAGCATCCACCTTCGCCAGTAAAAATTCACCGCCATAGGCTTTGGATATCTTATCCAGAATGGGCATTAAAACCCGGCAGGGTCCGCACCAGTCAGCACTGATATCAACTAAAACCAGCCGTTTATGCGACTCCTCAATAACAGTATGCTCAAAATTCTGTTCGGTGGCATCCACTACATAAACTTCCGGCCCCAGTTCAGGGTGTAAATCTGGGTGATTATGTAAATCCATTCAATTTCCTGTCTTTAAATCAAAATTTCGGCTTATTATCCTGAATTTCAGAGCGTATATCTATATCTGCAGACAAAAAAGCCCGTCTCTCAGAAGAAAGACAGGCTTTGTATCGCTTTAGCCTAATAACTAAACTGACTGATAAGTCAGCCAACAGGAGTTACTTTTTGGCTGCATCCTGTTTAGCAGGTGCTGCAGGCACCGCAGCTGGACGTGGTGCAGGGGCTGCATAAGGCGCATAGCCGTAACCATAAGGAGGGTAATCATTATTGATATAACGCTGATCACCATAGCCCTGATAGCGGTTATCCAGGTTATTATAGCCATTACCATATCCGCTGCCTTCCAGAGAACCGCGGGTATTACCACGTCCACGACCGCGGCCACGGGCTTTAACGGTTATTTCTACATCACCATCCATATCGGCATCAGCAGAACTATCCCCCCAGCCATTGCCATAAGCATTACCATAAGCATCATTATTAAAGTTGTTATAAGCATTACCGTTCCAGTTGGTATTACTGTCACTGTCATCACTCCAGGGTCCGCCCCACCAGGCAGAAGCTGAGGCGGAAATCGTAACAGCTCCAACAATGGCGGCTGCAATTATTAGTTTTTTCATTTTATACTCTCCAATATTCTTTTTAACAGTCATATTTTTTGTTTATGGTTATGTGTTATTACTGTTTTATATAGCCTGATAATAAGTTGAACTTTTAAATATTCAAGCTGTCTATTTATGTGTTAAATTAAGTATATTGCTAAGTAGTAATATAAACAATTAGTAATTTCCCTAATTGTGACTACTTTTTTTATGGTTTATGTGATTTACACAGCTTAAACAGCCCGGGCCAATTGAAAACTGACCACTTCGCCCTTATACTATTAAATAAGGGGATGAAACGGCTTCGACAGAGATTGGAACCCTGAAGTTCATGCCGAGAAATTTCAGTACTCTCGTAAAACAGTCTGGAAACTTAAAGTAATTGCAAACGATGATAATTACGCTCTAGCTGCTTAAAAACCGGCTAGCTTTTGACTACCTTTATCTGTGGGGGTAACTCAGAAGTCACTTTACACAGCTTTCGCCCGTTATTCAGTCCGAGTTTAGCGGGTTAAACTTTAAACGGACTCGTGAGGATTTGCCCTGGCTACCCGGCAAAAACTCATTAAAACTACCGGTAGTGCTAAGCATGTAAAAAACTGATGGCAGAAGGTTTCTGGACGCGGGTTCGACTCCCGCCATCTCCACCAGACAATCATTTCAAAACGTATCAAACTGTCCCACAAGCCTTGTACTATAAGGCTTTTGGCGATATTCAGAGTTTCTTTATATACCACCTTGTTTCATTTAATAACAGCCTATTGACGGTATTTATGACGGTACTGTATCGTTCATGAAATATAAAATTTGACGTGATGTTTTTTTTGATGCAATATGGTATCAAAATTTATGAGGTTTTATGGTATGCGAACTACAGTGACGATAGACGACGAACTTTATAAACAGGCACTGGAAATGGCCGATCCTGAAATGGATAAATCTGATCTTTTTCGAGAAGCTATCAAAACATT
>JALUZF010000157.1 GCA_027012135.1 Gammaproteobacteria bacterium | reverse complement strand
GAAGATATACTTTTCGTTATTACTTACACAGGACAGCGGCCAAAAGTCTAGCCGCCTAATGCGGTGTGCATAAAAAACAATGCCACCTCCGTAGGCTGTTGGGACTATGCCCGCCGAAACTTCAGCAAGGAGTACGGCCAATGGATACGGTATTTGCGTCTAAATGAGAATCATTAAAAGTATGCTCCCACCCTGACATATTTGAGAAGTTTTATTAATATTCTATTGAATTTAGGTTTGATTTATGTTAAACAGCATGAAGGGTGGGGTTTGCTCAAATGGAGAAATTGAGTGGTTCAGCAATCTAAAGCAGGAGCATCAAAGACAGAGAAAATTTCTAGCTACTCAGCTGACTCACCCTCAATAAACCTCCCCAAAGGCGGCGGAGCAATACACGGCATCGGTGAGAAGTTCGCCGCCAATCCGGTGACTGGTACTGGTTCGATGACTGTACCCATTGCTACTTCGCCGGGCCGATCTGGATTTGGTCCAGAGCTTTCTCTCTCCTATGACTCCGGCGCCGGCAATGGAGCGTTTGGTTTTGGATGGTTTCTATCTCTGCCTTCCATCACTCGGAAAACGGACAAGGGTTTGCCCCAGTACCATGATGCAGAGGATTCGGATGTATTCGTCCTGTCCGGGGCTGAAGATCTGATACCTGTGCTCGAGAAGAAAAACAGCAAATGGCAGCGTCAAGTCCTTCCACAACGCACGGTCGATGGGAAGAAATACGATATCCATCGCTATCGTCCGCGTATCGAGGGATTATTCGCCCGCATCGAGCGTTGGAGCAATGTGAATGATCCAGCCGATGTCCACTGGCGCTCTATCTCAAAAGACAACGTCCTTACCCTCTATGGAAAGAACGCCAACTTCCGCATTTTTGACCCCAATGACCCATCCCGTATATTCAGTTGGCTGATCTGCGAGACACGGGACGACAAGGGCAACTGTATCCTCTATGAATACAAACCGGAGGACGGTAACGGTGTTGATCTCACCCGTGCCCATGAGCACAACCGTGGTGATGTTAACGATGCCAGGCGATCGGTCAACCGCTACCTGAAGCATATCCGCTACGGAAACCGGACCCCTATGCTTGACGATCAGGGTCGGCGTCCTGTCTTCCTGACCGAGGCACAGATTGAGAATGCCGGCTGGATGTTTCAGGTGGTCTTCGATTACGGTGAACATAATCCCGATGCACCGAAGCCTGATGACACCGGTGACTGGGGTTTCAGGGTCGATCCGTTTTCGTTTTATCGTTCCACCTTCGAGATACGCACGACACGGCTCTGCCAACGTGTCTTGATGTTCCACCACTTCCCGGGCGAGTCAGGTGTGGGTAAGGATTGCCTGGTGCACTCCACTGACTTTACCTACTCCTACGAGCAGGAGCCAACTAACGCCCGTAACCCCATCTACACTTTTCTCTGCGAAGTCACGCAAAACGGTTACAAGCGCAATAACGATGGTTACCTGAAACGCAGCCTCCCACCGGTTGAGTTCGGGTACACCAGGCCGGAAGTGCAGGACACTGTGGAAGAGGTGAATCCGGAGAGCCTGGAAAATCTACCGGCAGGACTGGATGGCGCGACCTGGCAGTGGACCGACCTCCATGGGGAGGGCATACCGGGCATTCTGACCGAACAGGCCGACGCCTGGTTCTACAAGCGCAATCTCAGCCCAGTCTCCGGTAAGAGCGATGATGGCCAGGAGCGAATCGAGGTCCGGTTTACTGCGCTCGAAACGGTTGCTGTGAAACCAAACCTTGCCCTGGCTGCCGGTGCACAGTTCATGGATTTAGCCGGAGATGGCCAGCATGACCTGATTATCCTGGAAGGGCCTGAGCCTGGTTTATACGAACACGATGACGCCGAAGGCTGGCAATCCTTTCGTCCTTTCACTTCGCGACTGAACCGCCACCTCCACGATCCGAACACAAAACTGATAGACCTCACTGGAGATGGACTTGCCGATGTACTGATTACTGAACACCAGGCTTTCGTTTGGCATGCGTCACTGGCTGAAGATGGATTTGGTTTTGCCCAACGAGTTGCTCAAACACTGGATGAGGAAAGAGGTCCTCGACTGGTCTTTGCCGACGGTACCCAGTCAATCTTCACTGCAGACCTGTCGGGTGATGGCCTGAGTGATCTCGTGCGAATCCGTAACGGTGAGGTCTGCTACTGGCCAAACCTGGGATACGCCCGTTTCGGTGCCAAGGTCACCATGGACAATGCTCCCTGGTTCGAACAGCCGAATCAATTCGATCACAAACGTATTCGACTGGCCGACATCGATGGCTCAGGTACCACCGACATCATCTATCTGCACGGTGACGGTGTGCGTCTCTACTTCAACCAGTCCGGCAACAGCTGGAGCATGCCACAAGTACTGAAAGTATTTCCACGCGTGGATGACCTGGTCAAGGTCATGCCTGTTGACCTGTTGGGTAATGGCACTGCCTGCCTGGTCTGGTCCTCGCCTCTGCCCGTCGATATGACGCGCCCTATGCGTTATGTCAACCTTATGGGCGGACAGAAACCGCACCTGCTGGTCAAGACTGTTAATAATCTGGGCGCAGAGACACGGGTTCAGTACGCACCGTCCACCAAGTTCTACCTGCAAGACAAAATCGCCGGAAAACCGTGGATCACCAAGCTTCCTTTCCCCGTGCATGTGGTCGAACGCGTCGAAACATACGATCATATTAGCCGCAACCGCTTCGTCACCCGCTATGAATACCATCATGGCTATTTCGATGGTGTGGAAAGGGAGTTTCGTGGATTCGGCATGGTGGAGCAATTTGATACCGAAACTATAGCGGCGTTAACAGAAAGCAGTGAGTTTCCTGTTGGTGAAAACATTCACCAGGCATCCCATGTCCCGCCCGTTCACACCAAAACCTGGTTCCATACCGGAACCTATATTGACCGCCAAAGGATCAGCCATCTCTACGCAAAAGAGTATTACGGTGCTCCAAAGCCCGGTGAGGACGGCTACGAAACCAGGCTCGATAAATTTATTGGCCAACAGTTACTTCCCGACACCATCCTGCCACCCGGCCTGACCATCAAGGAAGAGCGTGAAGCCTGCCGCGCCCTCAAGGGCTCCATGCTCCGGCAAGAAGTGTACGCGGACGATGCTGGCCTGGACTCAACACCCAAGCAGATTGAGCGCGCTCAGACGCCATACACCGTTACCGAGCAAAACTTCACCATCCAAAGATTGCAACCAAAAGCAGGTAATCGCCATGCTGTTTTCTTTACCCATGCGCGTGAAGCAATTAACTACTACTACGAACGAGATCCCTCCGATCCACGTATCAGTCACGCCATTATTCTGGAAGTCGATACATTCGGCAACGTACTCAAAGAGGCTGCCATCGGCTATGGCCGCCTCCAGCCCGATCTGAAACTGTCCCCCGGCGATCAGGTAAAACAGGCGCAAACCCATATCACCTACACCGAAAACAAGGTCACCAATGCTGTCCAGGAACAGGACGCCTACCGCACACCGCTGCCGGCGGAAACCGTTACCTGGCACCTGACCGGAGAAACCCTGGATACCCGCACGCAACGCTTCAGCTTCGATGAATGGGCACAAGACAATTTCGCGTTACCTGTTTCTGCAACTGAAATCCCTTACCAGCAAGCAGCGGATTCAACAGCAATACAGAAACGTCCCATTGAACATATCCGCAGCTACTACCGTCCCGATGATTTCGGCACCTCAAACAACGATCCGCTAACACGACTTCCGCTAGGTTCAGTGGAAAACCTGGCCTTGCCAGGCGAGAGCTACAAACTGGCCTTTACCCCCGGCTTGTTGTCCAGCGTTTTCCAACGGCCAAGGGACGGTCAGCCAGACGAAGAGCTACTGCTCGACCTAGGCAACATACTGCCGGCAGATATTAACGCGGGAAATATCGCGGACCGTGGCGGTTACGTCGATCTTGACGGGGATAATCACTGGTGGATTCCTTCCGGGCCTATGTTTTTCTCGCCAATGACAGAAGCATCGCCAATTCAGGAAGTAGCCTTTGCACGGGAGCACTTCTTCCTCCCCCATCGTTACCGCGATCCCTTTGGCATGCAAACGGAAGTCAGCTATGACGCCTATAACCTGCTGACGACGAAAACACGCGATGCGCTGAATAATCGCGTTACTTCAGAAAATGACTACCGCGTACTCCAGCCCTTCAGGGTGACCGATCCCAACCGCAATCGTACCGAAGTCAGTTTTGACGTTATTGGAATGGTGGTCGGAACCGCCATCATGGGTAAGGCCGCCGCCGAGCCAGTGGAAGGCGATTCACTGGAAGGTTTCAATCCCAATCTAAGCGATGCGCAAATACAGGCGCATCTCGACAATCCTTTGGCGGATCCTCACGCCATACTAAACCGAGCCACCACCCGGCTGGTGTATGACCTGTTTGCCTATCAGCGTACCAAAGACCAGCCCAACCCACAAGCCGCCGTCGTCTGTACGCTGGCGCGGGAAACCCACGACGCCGATCTAAAGGCGGGGAAACAAACCAGAATCCAGCTCAGCTTGTCCTATTCCGACGGCTTCGGGCGGGAAATTCAGAAAAAAATCCAGGCGGAGCCGGGGCCGGTTCCAGAGCTCGACACACAAGGCAAAATCATCGTCGGCGATGATGGCCAGCCGGTAATGACAAACATGCCACAAAATCCCAGATGGGTCGGCAGTGGCTGGACAGTATTCAACAACAAGGGCAAACCGGTCAGGCAATACGAACCCTTTTTTACCGATACACACCGATTTGAATTCGATGTCCGCATCGGCGTCAGCCCAGTGATTTTCTACGATCCGGCGCAGCGAGTGGTTGCCACTCTGCACCCCAACCATACCTGGGAGAAATTCGTATTCGATCCCTGGCGGCAGGAAACCTGGGATGTCAATGACACCCTGCTTCACAATCCTCGCGATGATGCAGATGTAGGGGAATATTTCCGCCATCTTGATGAAGCCGAATACCTGCCCACCTGGTACGAACAACGGCAAGCAGGCGACATGGGCGTGCATGAACGACAGGCCGCCGAGAAAACTGCCCTGCATGCTGACACCCCGACCATCGCCCATGCCGACTCACTCGGGCGAACCTTCCTGACCATTGCCCATAACCGTTACCAGTTTAGTAATGCTCCGGCGGGCGATGCGCCACAGGAGGAGCACTACAACACACGTATTGTATTTGACATTGAAGGCAACCAGCGCAAAGTGATTGATGCCAAAGACCGCGTCGTCATGCGATACGACTATGACATGCTCGGCAACCGCATTCATCAGGCCAGCATGGAGGCGGGTGAACGCTGGATGCTCAACGACATCACCGGCAAGCCCATCCGCGCCTGGGACAGCCGCCAGCACCAATTCCGCACCACCTACGACGAACTCCGGCGTCCGGTCGGCTCGTTTCTGACCGATACAGAATTCACCGATGCGCTGGTTGAACAAACAACCTACGGTGAATCACAACCTAACCCCCAAGAGCATAATCTACGCGGACAGGTGATCGAACACCGCGATCAGGCAGGCGTGGTAAAATCAGAAGACTACGATTTCAAAGGCAACCTGAAACGCAGCGAACGCACGCTGGCGGCTACCGTCACCCGCAGTGGCACTGTGATACCCGCCTATAAAACCACAGTTGACTGGTCGGGAACGGTCGGGCTTGAAAACGAAAACTACACCAGCACCACCCGGTACGACGCCCTGAACCGCCCCATAGAGCTGGTATCACCGGACAACAGCATTGTCCGTCCCGGCTACAACGAAGCCAACCTGCTGGAAAGCATTTCAGCCAACTTGAAGGGTGCAGCTGTTACCACTTCCTTTGTTGACAATATCGACTACGACGCCAAAGGGCAGCGCCTGCAAATCGACTACGGCAATGGCGCAAGCACCGAATACCACTATGATCGGCTGACGTTTCGGCTGATACACATGCAGACCCGCCGCATTGCCGCTGATTTTCCGGATGATTGTCCACAACCCACGCGGACAGGTTGGCCGGGCTGTCAGATTCAAAACCTGAGCTACACCTACGACCCGGTTGGCAATATCACCCATATTCAGGATGATGCCCAGCAAACCCTTTTCTTTCGCAATAAACGGGTAGAACCGAGTAACAACTATCTCTATGACGCGGTTTATCGCCTGATTGAGGCCACCGGACGTGAGCACTTGGGGCAGGTTGGCGGAACACCGATTCCTCATTCACATAATGATGCGCCTTGTGTTGGTTTATTACATCCCGGTGATGGGAATGCCATGGGAACCTATCGGGAGCGTTATGTTTATGACGCAGTGGGTAATTTTCTGCAAATGCAGCATCGGGGAACTGACCCGAATCATCCCGGCTGGACTCGGGGCTATACCTACAATGAAAACAGCCTGTTGGAACCTGTTAAACATAGCAACCGCTTGAGCAGCACGACGGTTGGTAATGGTAATGTCATTACTGAAAGCTACAGCTATGATGCTCACGGAAATATGACCAGTATGCCGCATCTGTCGCTGATGCAGTGGGATTATCGGGATCAGCTTCAGGCGACGGCGAGGCAGGTAAATAATGGGGGGGATTCGGAAATTACGTATTATGTCTATGACTCTTCGGGGCAGCGTGTTCGTAAAATTACGGAACTGGCTAATGCTAATGGGAGCCTTAAAGACGAACGGATTTATCTGGGGGGATATGAGGTTTACCGGAAACACTATGGAGATCTTGCCGGGCTGGTTCGAGAGTCTTTGCATATTATGGATGGTAAGCAGCGGATTGCCCTGGTCGAGACTCGCACACAAGGAAATGAAACGGGAGTCCCGCAACAACTCATCCGCTACCAGTTCGGCAACCATCTTGGTACGGCCAGCCTGGAGTTGGACGATCAAGCACAGATTAATTCCTATGAGGAATACACACCTTACGGCAGTACGTCGTATCAGTCTGTGCGCAACCAGACCGAGACACCGAAACGATATCGGTACACCGGCAAGGAACGGGACGAGGAGAGTGGGTTGTATTACCACGTGGCACGATATTATGCGCCGTGGTTGGGACGATGGACAGCAGTAGATTCTTTGGGCTTGATTGATGGATTAAACATTTATGCCTATGTGAGTAACCGGCCAATATTGATGATCGATTTATGGGGTACCAATGGAGAAAAAGTGGATTGGGATAACGAACGCTCTAAACATACTGCGAAAAAAGCACACGAAATGGAAAAAACTTTAGAAAATGCGAAGGCGGCTGGAAAAACAACAGACCCGATGCAGGAAAGAGCTAAAAATCACAAGGAAAACGTATCCAAATCCGGCAGGACTCCAATTGAGCAACATCATCATGCTGATATAAAGCACGCTAAAGCTGTTAAAGCGAAGCCCGACATGGTTGGAGAAACGTCGAGGATGAGTTCCGTTTGGTCCCGGAAATCTGATCCGATGGTGCAAGGAGCAGTTAGTAATCGTCCTTTGTGGGATCCGAAATTTAAGCCAAAAGATAGCAAAACACATCACAACGTTGCAAAACATTTAGATAAAGTAGAGCAGGACAAAGTACTAGAAACAGCTAAAGGTTTAAAAGATGCGAGTGATACAAGTAAATGGCGTTTACCTGATACGGTAGGTATGACAGAGCGTGCAAAGATGGACTGGACAAGTACGATACCGAAAGGTCCGGCAGTTGACCCAAAAACGGGAAAAGTACTCGATCCCGTACCAAAGCTGAATACAAAGGTTAAAGTACCAGCTTCTGTTCCTGTCCCAGCCTCAGTAGCAAGAAAAGGCTTGTCTGACATCGTTGAGGTCGCCGCAAAAAGAG
>JALUZF010000156.1 GCA_027012135.1 Gammaproteobacteria bacterium | reverse complement strand
CTGTTGTTGCTGCCATCGGGGCTTCAGGCAGACAATAATCATGCTCAGCTCCTTCAGGAAAAAGCCATTGCGCGTATTGAGCGCTATATTGATTACTTTCGTCGTACTTCAGACCAGCAGTCTCTGCATAATGAGCTGGTACAGGCAAGCACTGAACTGGAACAAAGTATTAAATTATTCAGACTCAGTGGTGCGCAAAAAGAAGAGGCCTACTCGCTGCTGAAGTTGGGAGATAGCCGTCGCTATCTCAAGGATTGGGATTCAGCCATACTGAGTTACCAACAGGCGGCACGCAAAGCTCGTACAACGGGATCATACGCAGTGGCATGTAAGGCTTTGCTAGGTAATGCCAGAAGCCTTCTTTACGGCAAGCAGACCCCGGGCTCAGTCATTGAGCTGGTTCAACAGGCCCTGCCATTGGCACAACAAAGCAATGATCCGGCTAATATCTTTGATGTGTGGGATATGTTGGCACAGGTTCAGATTGCCCAGGGCGATTATGTTGGCGCAGCTGATTCTATGAATCGCGCATTTGCAGTTAAAGCGGCTGTTAAGGATGACAAGCTATTGTTTTATGGCTATCTTGACCGTGCTGATGTCTATCAGCAGTTTGCTGAAAAGTGTGACTATGAGCGGGATTTCAAGCCCTGCCTGGAAGCGCTTAAACTTGCCCGTCGGGATTACACCTCGGCTTATGAGGTGGCAAGCCGATTGGGATGGAGTGGTCTTGCTGAGCAGACGCAAGGCTTTATTCGACGTCTGGAGATCCGCAGGCAATTGATCCTGGCACAGCAGCGTATGCATTTGCTGGTGCTAAAGAGCAAGCTCTTTGCTCCGCTCAAGGCTAGTGATGTGGCAGTCAGTCAGCAGTTTACGGCAGGGAAAAATCCGCATCTTTCCGGGTTATTGGCCTGGCTTGAAAGTCAGGGTGGTTTGCCACCGCTAACGGATGCCCGTGGTGCCTATATCAAAGGTTTGCTCAGCGAAGCGGCGGGAAAAGGTGATGCGGCGCTAAAATGGTATTTACGTGCTGTTGAGCTGCTGGAAAAGGATCGAAGCTTTCTTTACGATGAACGCACGCGTGGCACCTTTGTTGAAGATAAGGTGGAATTCTATTACACAGCCATATTGAATCTGCTTGATCGACATCGTATCCGTGAAGCCTTCGAACTCATGGAGCGTTCACGATCACGGGTAATGTCGGACTTGCTCGCGACAAAAAATATTGCCCTGTCTTCTTTAAATGAGCGCTTGCTGTACGCGAATATGCTACAGCTGCGAGGAGAGATTGCCCAGCTGCAGGCCTGTCTTTTTAGTGCCCGAAGTGCAAAGCAGGTAACTGCGGATTGCCGGTCGCTGCCTGTTGATGAGACTAATAACAAAACTTCCAGTCGGGGTGCTGCTCTGGTTGATGTAGTGGATACACAACCCGGTATTAATATTTCGGCACTGGAAACGCTTCTTGAACAGCGACAGAAAAAATACCAGGTCATTCTCGACCGTATGGCAGAAGATACACCGAAACTGGCACATCTGCTGACCTCAGAGCCGGTTAAATTAAAGACCCTGCAAAAAACTCTGGCCCGGGATCAGAGTGAAATGATCGCTTATTTGTCCCTGGAAAGTCAGGTTCTGATCTGGCACATTAGACCGGACTCAATACAGGTACGCTCGGTATTTTTGCCGCGTTCAGTTTTGCAGGATAAAATAGAGCGAGTACGAAAAAGCCTGGTGGATCCCAAACGAGCCTATGATGAAAAAACGGCTCATGAGTTGTATCTTTATCTTATCTCACCGGTACTGCAATGGATCAAATCCGATCATCTGGTTATTGTTGCGCATGAAGATCTGCATTATCTGCCATTTCAGGCTTTGCCAATAGCACCCGGAGCAGACTATCTGGGTGAAAAGTACCAACTGAGCTATGCGCCAGGTGCTACCGTATTGGCGTCACTTGCACCTGCTGGAAAATTGCTGAATCCCAGACTCCTGGCAATTGCCGATCCCTCTCTGCAGTATGCGCCCACAGAAGTCGCTGCCATTGGCCAACGATATTCAGGTTCTGTTATTAAGGATGCTTTGCCAATGGAGGCAGACGTCAGGAAATGGACAGCAGGAAAAGAACTGCTGCATCTTGCCGTGCATGGTCGTTTTACAGGCGCTGAGCCTCTGTTATCCTATCTTCATTTTCAGGCGGGTCAGGGCGATGATGGTAAATTAACGGCTGCCGAAATGTATGGTCTGCCACTTGATGACGCCAGGTTGGTAGTATTAAGTGCCTGTGAAACGGGAAATGTTCGGGCGACACATGCTAACGAAGTGATCGGTATGATGCGCGGCCTGATTTTTGCGGGGGCAGATTCATTGCTGCTTTCAGCCTGGAAAATTGACGATCAGGCTACGGCTGAATGGATGCAGGCCTTTTATGATGCAGCAGAACAACAGCCGCCGGCAGCAGCAGCGCGTGCAGCAATCAGAACCCTGCGTACCAAACCGAATTATCAACACCCCTATTACTGGAGTCCGTTTCTGTTGATCAGCCGATAGTTAAACCTGGAATTTTAATAGACAGTTTGAATCGATAGTTTGAGTGCATGTGAGACCGGTATTGGAGGGCGTTTTGGTAGCGGTGAGGAAATTCTGGGATTTGGCTATCTTATGGAAGAGGCCGGGGCGGATGCTTCAATCACAACACTTTGGCAGGTTGATGATGGCGGTACCCAGATCCTGATGAATGAATTTTACCAACAGCTTGTTAAGCCGGATAGCGGGAAGGCGGAGGCCCTGAGACAGGCCCAGCTTGAGTTTATCAGATGACTTTTAAAATAGCGGGCAATGAACGTAGCAGTAAATTTAATGACCAGACCAAACCAATCAATGCCACAATAATAGCTGCCAGTGCGTCAGTAATACTGACCAGAAAATCGGGCGGAAAGCCCTGTAAAAAAGTCACCAGAATATTGACCAGCAGTGCGGTAAAAATTAAAAAAACCAGTCCCCTGTTTTCCAGAAAACGTGGGTTTGACATAATTAACAAGATAGCAAAAACTACTTTAAGCAGTATTAATACACTCAGAACAGAAGCTGCTTCGACGCGTGCAAAGTCAGCAAATATGGAAAAATAAGCCGCCGTACCAAAGGGTACGGCTAATAGTAATGCCAGCATGGCGGTTAATTCTGTTAAGCTGTACATCAGCAACATTATAGAGGTGATTAAAATAAACAGGGAAAATATCAGGGTGCTGATGCCACTGATTTTTCCAACCAGCGCCGGTGAAACCAGAATGTTTAATAACATCATAGCGATAACAAATACCAGCATGCTGTCTATTAGGGCAATAGATGAAATGCCCAATCCCGGTACCTCAAAATTAAATATACCGGTTGACAGTTCTATCAGCAGTGCCAGGAACAGGACACTAAATGCGGCATAAAATAAAGGTTTGCGTAATGTTTCCATTAAATTCATTCCAGTTAATTGGCTAATTAATACGGATTAGCCTGACTGATTAATCAGAACCATTGATGAAAAAAAGGTTTTTCGGCCTTTTGTTCAATAGTGTCACCACGAGGCAGAGTTTTATGGGTATCATTCTGGCTCTGAGTCAGAGCAATTCCTGCTGAATTCAGTCCCATGGCAATAACAAAAATGGTGATGGCATTAATAAAATAGAACAGGATACGTTTAAAAAGTGTAACTTCTGCTTTGATCCCGATTAATGATGATAGAATCAGGCTAATAACAATTGCTGTGATATTACCAGGCAAACCAAATTCAGAAGTCAGTGTTGCAGCAATAGTCAGTGTTGAAGTGCCGGCAACCAGAGGCGTCATTGTCGGTTCAGAAGTTAAAAAATCATCCATCTTGAAATACCATTATCGTGTAAAGACAAAATTATACCATTGGCTTGGTTTTCCTGCCTTGCCGTTTCTATCCACAGCCTGAACTCTCCAGCGCCCGGCCTGTGCGCCAACAAATTGAAAACGGTATTGGGTATGGGTCAGTGCCGGGATCCGTTTATAGGTTTTACCGGTTTCACGACACCATTTACCGCGGGCACAACAGTTTAGACAATCAATTTCAACGATATAGCTTTTAGCATTGGCTACAGGTTTCCAGCGTAAGGTCAGGTTTCTTGGGTAATAGTTAAAGCGGCTTTGATTGCGCGGGCTGAGTAGTTGCGGTGCGGGTAAACTACGGTGATCACGGATGACAGATGGTGCTGATGAATTACGGTGATCACGGATGACAGATGTAGCTGTTACGCCTGTAGTTCTGGGAGGTATATTCTGGGGCGTTGCAGGGCGTACTTTGCTAAAATACGAAACCCGGCTAATGGGTGTAAACCGATAGGTTTTTTTGTACTGATAGAATTTGTTTTTATCTGCAATAATGTATACCGGCTGATTTAACGGAACACCAGGAGGAGCTATTTTTGAAAACACTGCTGTCTGAATGGGTAATTGTTTAGTGGCCGCTGGAAAACCAGAATTGTTACTTGCGGTGAGAATAATATTGTCTTTATCAGGGGTTATAGTCTGTTGACCGGAAGGACTGACCCTGCCGATACCGGAAATATGGACTTCAGAAGCATTATCGGTTTTCCAGTTTAGTGTAAAGGAACTACCCTCGGGGACATAGGGCGGATTTGCTTCAAATGCAATGATTCTTGGCGGACTGCTGCTGACAGGTGTAGAAGATGACGATGAAGGTGATGCTGGAGCAGTATCAGGACGTAGTTCGACGGCTTTGCATGACACCAGAAACAGGATTATAAGCAATATCAGGGTATTCTGAAAGAAAGTTTTCATTAGTTATATTCCTTATTAAAGACAGGTACGATTTTTACAGTAGTTTTTTAAAGACTGATAACCTCTGGATGCGCCGGAAGCCATTTTTTCGGGCATAAATTGCCTGTAGCGCCAGCAGGCTTTTTTAAACATGGTTTTTCTATCCCATCGTTGCCAGTCTTTTTTGAATTTGATTAATTGATATTCAACCCCGGTATCCGGTTTTATTTTTAGCAATTTTGCATTGCCATCCCAGCCATGTGAGCCCCAGGCAATACGTTTAACGGGATCGATAACCATGACCGTATGACCATCACCACGCTGGTCATCGCGATAGACAAGGACATCACCCGTTTGCAGTGGTTCATTGTCACAACGGACAAATTCCTGACTCATTAGTGAGTCAGGTGAGACCATTTCACGGGTAGTGATATAGCGGTTATTGTTATTGTATTTTAGACCGGAGCGAGTAAAGGCGTACCAGATAGCACGGGAACAATCAATGCCTTTGGCGAGATTTTTCGCATCATTTCCCTGGCTCCAGTCATGCTGGGTATAAGGATAGCCGTCAGTAATGGAAGCGCGGGCAAGCTGGTCAGCGGTTTGTAAAACCCTGTAAAGCGGTGCTTCAGGGTCTTCAGGCAAATAAGGTAGAATATTAAAATTCTGAATAGTGTATTCTCTGCTATTGTATTCAGAATCTGCTTCACCGGCCTGTCTTTTAAGAAAGCGGCTATTGGCTTCTACCCGCATGGGGATTATGCTGCGGGTCCAGGTTGTGGTATCTACATTTTCATAACCAGCAAAAACATTTCCCCGGGTCAGCGTCAGATAACGTTGGATTTTTTTCTGCAGCGGGCTGATACTGCCACGGGTATCTGACTGGCTTATGTCCGTTAACTGATTCCAGGGCACAGGATTGCTTTCCTGAGTGCCAAATATAATAACGCTTTCAGGGGTATCTAAAGGCAGTTGCCCCTGAAAAATTTCCTGAAAAACAGTTGTCTCACCTGGGTTCAGCGCGACTGTTCTACCATCATAGGGTATGCCAATTGTACTGCCGTCGGAGGATTGCACGACGCCTCCAATCAGCAGTTTAGGCTGCTCTCCATGGCTCTTTTGATAGCTAACCTTAATCTGCCATTTATGACAAAGAGGAATGATCTGCTCTGTGTTTGGCACTGCCTGCTGCCATTTGCTGATATCAGTACATTTATCCTGTGTCTTTGCTGGTATCAGTTGTACCTGTAAGGTCTGATTGTTAACTAAGTTGGTACCACCTTCACCTCGCAATTGTAAAATAGCCCGCTGTCTGGCATGTTGCAATAAGTTATGAATGACCTTGGCCGCAGATGAAAATTGCGCCCTGATCCTGTTTTCTGGTCCAATAACAGATATCAGCCGGTCTTTTGTATATCGAAGCTCAAAATCACCGTCTTTGGGGATAAACCTGACCACCTGACGGGCGTCTGAATTATTCTTAAGCTCATCCTTAAGTTTTTTAGCCAGTTTTTCCGGTATCCCTCCAGGCTTACTGGCTTGACGCATAGAGACCGTGATACTGGCATACTGGTCTTCAGGGGAGATTAATACAGCAAAATCACCGGCTGCCATTGGCTCAGCACCTTTGACAATTGAGGCAATATGGCTTTCGGCATTGAGACCGGTCAGGCTATCAATAACCAGAGTGCCCTTTGATTTTTTAAGATCACGAGTATCAAAACTATTGCTGTTACCTGGAAAAACCCTTAATTCAGCTCCCACACCCATGCCCGGTAAAGGTGTACCGCTAAGATAAATAATATCGTTATTTATGCGGGTAATGTCCCAGGCATGCGGCTTTTTAATATGCTCACTTGAAAAAATAAGCTGATTAAGATCACCCTGAAAATAAGGGACCTGATTACTTTGCTGGGCCAGGATCAAAGCAGGTATCTGTCTGGATGCCTGCCGGTAGGTTTTCGGTGTGGTTGAGGATGGAGCAAAAGCCGATAAAACAGCATCCGTAAAAATACCTCGTCCAGAGCGTTCAAGCGCCGAAGTTCCATCACTTGCTGCGGTAAAGACCACCAGCCCCGGCATGCTATCAAATTGCATTTCAGGACGACTGTCTCCTATGCCGCGACTTTGCGGCAAGTCAGTTGCTTTGAGTATGAGTGGTTCGGTAAAACGGGCAAGGTAGTTGCCGCGTGTGGCGGTACCTGAATTGCAGGAATCCAGAAAAATAGCAATGTGTCTGGTTTTTTTATAAAGCTGTGTGATCAGCTGATTGAATTCATCATCAACAAAATCCAGTATGTCATCAGTACGTGAATCATGTAATACGAATGTTTCATCCATATTATCAGCTTCATCGTGATTAATATCCGTCATTTGTGAACCATGGCCGGCATAATAAAAAACCACAATATCATCTTTTTTGGCAGGTTCTATTAATTTTTTCCTGAAGGCACTGATGACATTGTGTTTAGTGGCCTGTTCATCTAAAAGCAGGCAGACATTACGGGCAGGAAACTGATAACTGTTTTTGTCTGTCAGCAGGGCATAAAATCTTTTGGCATCTTCAGGGGGCCCCGGTAGATCGGATATGGAATCTTTTTTATACTGGCCAACACCGATAATGAGCGCTATTCGGCGTTTTCCATCACTGGAGACAGCAGGCTTGTTAAACTGGCATGATTTAATTTTGTCTAAAGCAATGCTTTTGTTGTCAGCATTACTTTGCTCGGAACAGGATGTTAGCAGAACAGTCAGAAAAACAACAGACAGTATAAATTTAACAGGAAAAGCATAAGATAAAGACCACATAAAAAAATCCTTTTTGTGGTGGAGCATTAGTATTGACCACTTACCGAAAAACGTTTGTTAAAACGCTTATTGCTTATTAAAGCCAGTCGACCTGATCAGAAACACACTTCTTGTTTTAGGATTATAAACCTATTTTATTAAAAAGCTATAGCCTGAAAATAATAGTATAAAGGAAAGTAATGTTTGGTAATATTATGATATGGTGTGTTACATGCCGTTAAAAATAGTATTGAAGCCATTCACTAAGAGCGCATTG
>JALUZF010000155.1 GCA_027012135.1 Gammaproteobacteria bacterium | reverse complement strand
AAATTGACTCATTGAACCTGAGCTTTTATCTGGCATTGATGTATAAATCCCAAAATATAGTTGAACAATGGATACTAATAACATCATAAAAATACCAACAATTAATTTAGTCGTTATTTTTTTAATAACTGAATCTTTGAAGAAAAGTAATAGAGATATTATATAAACCGGACCAACCGTCCAGAAAACAGTCCATAGTGTAATGGCAAATTCTGGATATTTTGAGGATGTATTCAATTTATTTATTGCCGGAATATTTTTCTGTAAATACAATGACCAGTATGTTTCTGACAGGTTAATATCAAACATATCAACAACACCTGCAGTCAATAAAGAAAAAACAATCCAGTAAATCATATATTTCTCAAGATTTTTCATCCCATCATTATCAAACATCTTTTCTCTCCAATATTCATAAATCCATATTCTCTTTTCTTCTACCGCTCCCTCACACTTTCCTGTTTATATCTTAATATGGGTGCAAGAAAATACTCTATTAATCGTCTTTGTCCGGTTTTTACTTCTGCCGTTACAGCCATACCTGGAATAAGTTTTACCATTTTGTTATTTACCAGCATTTCTGTTTTGTGCATTAGTAAACGCATTTTATATATTAAGCCTCTTTTTTCATCGGCTATGGCATTATCTGAAAGATTGATAACACGGGCATCGATAACGCCGTATTTGGTAAAGGGAAACGTGTGGATTTTTATTTCTGCACTCTGACCTTCATAGACAAAACCAATATCTTTATTTTCCAGTACGGCTTCTACTTGCAGCGTGTCATTTTCAGGTACAATAACCATCAGTTTTTGAGCCGGTGTAACGACACCACCTATGGTATGAATGGACAGTTCCTGAACCTCGCCGGTTACCGGTGCCGTTAAAACCTGTTTTCTGTATAGTGAAATGGCCTTATGCAGCTCTTCCTCTATCGACGCTTTTTGCCTTCTGAGTTCACCCACTTTCTGCATGCTTTCGGTCTGTCTTCTGGCTTTTAGGACGGACAGTTGATATTGGGTTTCTTCTATAGCGGCCTGCAGTACCTGTTTTCTGGACTGTTCAACAGCCATTTCCTGTTGTTGTTCAATGCGTTTTTCTTCCAGTTCCAGCCAGCTCATTTCTGCTGCCATTTTTTTATCCACCAGTTTTTTTACGGCATTACTGCGTTTTTTTATCATCGGTAAGGTGACCTGAAATTTTTTTATTAAGGCCTGTACGCTTTGCTGCTCTGCAAGCTGTTTACTATGCTTGCTTTCCAGGGCTCTTAATTCAGCCAGATACTGCTGCCATTGCTGACTGAGTAATTGCTGCTGATAGAGTATATCTTCTTTACTGCTTTTATCCGGCAGTTTTGCTTGCAGCATTGTTAATTTTTGTTGTGCAAAGCTTTTCTGGTTCTCCTGTTCATTGAATTGTCTGAGCATTTCCACAAATACCACTGTACGGATCAGTTCCTGCTGTGTTTTTAGCCATTCATTGTCCAGTCGTTTTTGATCGGCATGAGTCAGACTTTGATCCAGTATCACCAGTGGATCACCTTTTTTTACTTTCTGGCCCTCATGGACCAGAATTTTTTTTATAACGCCTTTATCATACGGCTGGATCTGTTTTATCCGTCCACTGGCTATAATTTTTCCCTCAGCAATAGTAACGACATCCACCCTGGAAAAAACACTCCATAATACCGCCAGGGTGAACAGGCTTATTATCAGCCACGCTACTGCTCTTCCCCAGGGAGCAGGCGGTGTTTCCTGAATTTCCAGAGCGGCAGGTAAAAAAGCCAGTGTCTGACGTGATATTTTCTTTTCATTCAATTTATGTCGCTGCTGCCAAAATCTGATCATTATTATCTTTCCTGTCTGTTTTTTTCTGCTTCTTCCATGCCTGGATATAAATGTCTGGTATTGTTCCTTTTTATAGGTGGAACATGATTCTGATAGCTGTATAATTCTGCATAATAACCATTGTGTTTTATTAATTGTTCATGGGAACCGGTTTCAACTATTCTGCCTTTATCCATAACAATTATTCGGTCACACCGACGAACTGTACTTAGTCTGTGAGCAATAATAAACACGGTTCGCCCCTGACAGATACTGCTCATATTATTCTGGATAATACGTTCTGATTCGTAGTCCAGGGCGCTGGTGGCTTCATCAAAGATTAATAGTTCCGGATTGGTGATCAGTGCTCTGGCAATGGCAATACGCTGGCGCTGCCCGCCGGATAAATTACTGCCCTGTTCTCCGACCAGGGTGTCATAACCTTTTGGCAGTTCCAGTATAAAATCATGAGCACCGGACAATTGTGCGGCTCGGACAACCTGTTTCATTGACAGTCCCGGATTACTCAGTGCAATATTTTCTCTTACTGTTCGGTTGAATAAAAAGTTTTCCTGTAACACAACACCTACATGCTTTCTCAGCCATGCGGTATCAATAATATTCAGATCCACACCGTCTATTTTTACCTGGCCGCTTTCAGGAACATATAAACGCTGAATAAGTTTAGTAAGGGTGCTTTTTCCTGAACCGGATTTACCAACAATCCCGATCACTTCGCCAGGTGTCACTGTTAATGAAATATTATCCAGGATCAGGGGACCATCCGGCCGGTATCTGAAACGGACATTTCTAAAATTCACCTGCCCTTTAAGTTCGGGCAGGGTACTGCGACTGGGGTCAAAGCCCGGTTCTTTGGGTGTATTGAGGATATCACCCAGTCGCTGAACGGATATTCCAGCCTGCTGGAAATCCTGCCAGAGCTGCACCAGTTTTAAAATAGGGCCACTGACCCGTCCGGCAAACATATTAAAGGCAATTAGCTGACCAACTGAGAGTTCTCCATTAATGACCAGATGCGCACCAAACCAGATAATAAGCAAGGTAGCCATTTTACTGATAAAGCCGGCTATTTGATTGGCAATATTGTTAAGGTTCTGGCTGCTAAAAGAAGCGTTGATGTATTTTGCTAATTGTTCTTCCCATTTTCTCTGCATCTGCGGTTCTACAGCCATGGTTTTAAGTGTTTCTATGCCCGTAACTGATTCAACCAGAAATGCCTGATTTTCTGCACCGTATTTAAATTTCTGATCCAGTCGATGGCGCAATACAGGCGTTATAAATACTGACAGGATAATATAAAAAGGAATAGTGCCCAGAACAACCCAGGTTAATGTTGGGCTGTACAGCCACATAACAATAAAAAAGATCAGGGTAAAAGATAAATCAATTAACAGGGTCAAAGCGGTACCGGTAATAAAATTGCGAATACTGTCCAGCTCATGAACTCTGGCAACACTTTGTCCAACCTGCCTGCTTTCAAACCATGCCAGAGGCAATGCCAGTAAGTGATGAAACAACCTGGCACCCAGCTCAACATCAACACGATTGGCCGTATGTGAGAAAATATAGTTTCTAAGTCCACCCAGAATCATATCAAATGCTGCAATAATAAAAAATCCAATCGCCAGCACATCAAGGGTTGTCAGTCCCTTATGAACCAGTACTTTGTCCATAACCACCTGAAAGAAAAGGGGTGTTATTAATGCAAATATCTGTAAGAAAAAGGAGATAATCAGCACTTCTTTAAAATATTTCCGGTATTTTACAAGCGAAGGTATAAACCAGCTGATGTCGAATTTTTTATTACTAAACACATTTCCTTTGCGTTTGAACAGAATAATTTCCCCTGTCCAGAGCGCTTCTAATTCTTCAGTGGAAATGATATCGGGCAGGCCGTTGTTTTCTGTTTTTATCTGCTGAATAAGAATCCGGCTTTGGTTTTGGTTCTCAGGTCTATCGTCGGAAGTTTCTTCTGAATGAGCATTCTGATCCTCACTCTGAATACGTGCAATAATAAAATACTCACCTGAGCGGGATTTGGCGATGGCCGGAAGACTGGAATTGTTCAACTTATCAAAATGTGTCTTGATTTTTTTAGCTTTAAAATCAATAGCTTTTGCCGCACGCAGAATTTCACCTTCTGAAAACGGCTGTTCATTTTGACCAAACTGGTGCTTGATTTGCTGATAATCAGCACAGAGATGATAATACTGGGCAATTATTATCAGGCACTGAAGACCTGAATCAGTATTGCCAGGGAGTTCCCTTCCCAACATGATTCCTTATCCTTAATTTTATTTATTTTCCTGGTTTAGTTATCATTGTTTATTTACAATGCAAATAATTTTATTATTTTTTAAATTAGCGGCATATAAGAAAGCTCCTACATAATAATACCCATTCCTGTTACGGTTAATGATAAACATAATCTGGAACAAAGATGACGATAACCACCCGACAGTCACAGGCTGGGCAATTAAGGCGTTTAATGCTGCCTGTTGTCGCAACCCAGTTCAGCCAGATGGCCATGGGGGTTGTTGATACTCTGATGTCCGGTCATGCCAGTGCTACCGACCTGGCAGGCGTTGCTGTAGGTTCCAGTCTCTGGATCCCCCTAATACTTTTTTTTGCGGGTATTCTTAATGCCATTACTCCAACTGTTGCCCACTTCTGGGGTGAACAGAAACCGGAGAAAATCGGCCATAGTATTCGTCAGTCATTCTGGATTGGCTCCGGTCTCAGCCTGCTGGGTTTTATTCTGCTTTTCAGCAGTCATGAGTTATTTGTTTTTATGCAGGTTGATGAGAAAATATTACCCATTGCCAACCAGTATCTGCAGGCTATTGCCTGGGGTATGCCGGCCATTGCCGGATTTTTTATCCTGCGTTACCTTAACGAAGGCATGGCCAATATTCTGCCGGTTATGCTGACCGGCCTGTTCGGGCTGCTGTGCAATATTATCTGTAACTACCTGCTTATTTTCGGTCATTTCGGTGCCCCGAAATTAGGCGGTGTCGGTGCCGGCTGGGCAACCACTATTACCCACTGGATCATGTTTTTTATACTGCTGCGGGTTATATACAATAATAAAAAATTTCAGGGTATTAATTTATTTAAAGCCGATTTCAGACCGCACTGGCCGGAACTTGGCAGCCTGATTAAACTGGGTCTGCCCATTGGTATTGCACTGTTTATTGAAGGCAGCATATTTTCCATTATTGCCCTGTTTCTGGCCTCCATGGGCGTCATTACTGTGGCGGCTCATCAGATAGCTCTGAATTTTTCTTCCCTGATTTTTATTATTCCTCTGAGCCTGTCCATCAGCCTGACTATTCAGGTCGGCCAGAATATGGGTGCCCGGCAATATCAGCAGGTCAGAGATACCATTAGGGCCGGTTATCTGTTCAGTCTGACAGTTTCTACTATTTCCGCCCTGATTATTTTTACTTATGCCGAACAGATTGCCGGTCTGTACACTCACAGCAGCCAGGTGATTGAACTGGCCTCTTCCTTAATGTTTTTTACCGCCCTGTACCAGTTTTCTGACGGTATTCAGCTTTGTTCAGCCGGGGTGTTACGGGGCATGAAAGATACCGCCATACCCATGCTGCTGTCTCTGGTTTCCTACTGGATCATTGGTTTTCCCCTTGGGTATATTCTGGCTTTAACGGACTGGCTCAGCCAACCTATGGGTGCCCGGGGTTTCTGGATCGGCTTACTGACCGGACTGACCATTTCGGCGCTATTAATGAGTATAAGGGTATATACAAAAGTAAGAGAGGGGACTGTTCAGTGGAAACTAAATTAGCCTATTACCAATAATTTGCGCTAAACTACCCCTATGGATCTGGAAATTCGTCATTTAAAAACACTGGTGGGTTTAAAAAAAACCGGCTCCCTGGTGGCTGCTGCAGAACAGCTCAAGCTCTCCCAGTCGGCCCTGTCACATCAGCTTAAAGTCCTGGAGGATTACCTGGGCACACCGGTACTGGTACGCAAAACCCGGCCAATGCGCTTTACCCCGGCCGGCCAGAAACTGCTGGAGCTGGCGGACAAGGTACTCCCCCTGATCACCCAGACCGAACAGCAGTTATCCCGTATTAAAACCGGCGACAGCGGTCATTTACATATCGGTGTCGAATGCCACAGCTGTTTTGACTGGCTGATGCCGACCCTGGATCAATACCGGGTACAATGGCCTGATGTGGAACTGGATTTATCGACCGGCTTTGATTTTAACCCGGTTGAGTCCCTGTTAAGAGCCAATGCTGATTTAATTATTACCTCAGACATCCGCAACAGTGATGAAATCACCTATATCCCCCTGTTTAAATATCAGTTACTACTGGCGGTTTCCAGACAGCACCCGCTGGCATCGGAAGCCTGTATCCTGGCCGAAGACATGTATGACGATACTCTGATCACCTATCCGGTAGAACGCCAGAGACTGGATATTTTTACCCGCTTCCTGACCCCGGCTGGTGTTGAACCCAGCCTGGTACGACACTCCCAGGTCAATGCCATGACGCTGCAGTTAATTGCCAGTAACCGGGGCGTGGCCGCCCTGCCCTGCTGGGTACTCAATAAAAAAATGCTGGAACAATACGATATTGCCGCTTTACCCCTGGGCGAACAGGAGATCTGGGGAACTCTGTATGCGGCCATACGCAACGAAGATGTACAGCAGCCCTATATCCAGGGCTTTTTAAAGCTGGCCAGACAGACCATCAGCACCCATCTGGAAGGAATTATCCCCATTGAAGATGGCGGTAATTCTCCAGCATGATCCGCTTATTATTTATCGGCCACCTCTGGCCTGAACCCGCGTCCTCTGCTGCCGGTTATCGAACACTGGCCTTATTAAAAGCCCTGTCCAGACATTATCAGGTGTATTTTGCCTGCGCCGCAGAACAGACCGAATACTGCGCTGATCTGCAGGCAATGAACATCCAGAGTCATACCATTACCTTAAATGATTCAGGCTTTGATCAGTTTATTAAGCGGTTAAAACCCGAAATTGTGTTTTACGATCGCTTTATCAGCGAAGAACAGTTTGCTCCCAGAGTACATGAATACTGCCCAAATGCCATTAATATACTGGACACTCAGGATCTGCACTTTTTACGCCGCGCCCGCCAGACAGCCGTCAATAAAAACCAGCCGGTTAATATGTACTCTGAAGATGCCGTAAGAGAAATTGCGGCTATTTTACGCTGTGATCTAAGCCTGATTATTTCCAGCCACGAAATGCAGTTACTGACCGACACTTTTAATATTTCTTCTGAGCTCTTACATTACTGCCCTTTTATGCTGGATACAGACAATCTGGGCAAACAACACATGCCGGCTTATGATCAGCGTGAGCACTTTGTCATGATTGGTAATTTCCTGCATCCGCCTAACTGGGATGCCGTACAATGGAGCTATCGTGCCATCTGGCCGCAAATAAAGAAAAAACTACCCGAAGCCCAGCTGCATATCTATGGCGCCTATCCTTCTGAAAAAGTCATGCAGCTGAATAAACCTGAACAGGGTTTTATAATAAAAGGCCGGGCTGACAATGCGCTTACTACCTTAAGCCAATATCGGGTTAATCTGGCTCCCCTGCGCTTTGGTGCCGGTCTAAAAGGAAAAATAGTGGACGGATTTCTGGTAAAAACGCCCTGTGTTACTACACCGATTGGTCAGGAGGGTATAAGCGATAATCAAAACTGGGGCGGGCTGGTAGCAGACACTTCAGATAACAACCGGCAACTGGCTGACTATGCGATTAAGTTATATAGAGATCAGAGCATATGGGAACAGTGCAGTACAAATACGACAGAGATTGTTGAAAAGCAATTTAATTACCGGGAACATGCTGATAAGTTATTAAACCGACTGAGTACATTACAGACGGATATTCAAGCCCATAGAAATAATAATTTTTATGGCCGGATCCTGCATCATAATTTATATCGAAGTCAGTATTATATGAGTAAGTGGATAGAAGAGAAAAACAGAGCTTAGTTTGGTTTATCTGATTCCGATGGTGTTAGCTGAAAACCATCCACCGGGCATTTCATATCAGGCGTCAGTTTATACTGAATCATAACCAGTGCTTCAATAGCAGAGCGGTTACCGGAATCAGCGGCTTTTTTTATCCACTGAGCCCCCTGTTTTTTGTCAGCCTTAATGCCATAACCATAGTACAGCATATAACCCAGCAGATAGTGTGCTTCCGGGTTGTCTTTCTGAGCCAGTCGTCGGACAATCTGATACGACTGTTTGTATTGTTCAGCCGCAAACAGATCTTTGGCAATGCTCAGATATTCTTTGTCATCACTGTCCGGCATTTCCTGAGTATCAGACTGTGCTGCTGATTTTGACTGTATTTCTGTTTCATCCTTCATATCCATACTCTGACAGCCTGCCAGAAAGATAAAACTAATCAGCCAGAATAATTTCATAAAAAACCTCATATTGCTACTGTGTTGCACCGGCCAGGGTCAGACGGGCATAAACCAGTCCCCCGGTTTCTGTTTTCTCTATATCAGCATTAACAACCTGAACCTCTATCTGCCTGGAGATATTGATAAGCCATAGTATCAGGTTATCAAACTCTGTGTTTTTAAACGCCAGGAACACCTGATGATCACCGGATTTTTTTAAGACCTCCAGACTGTCTGCCAGTTGATTTGTTCTAATACTTTTATCAATAGCATCTATTAAAGAACGACCGGACAAACCAGAGGCCTGAGCTGCTAAACTTTTCTTAGGCTGTGTTTCCAGTTGTTTAATTTGCAGCTTTATTTTTTTCAGCCAGGTAATATCCGCACGTAATTCACTAACTCGCTGGGTATAATTATCAATTAATAAAGTATAAGGTTTCCATACATAAAAATAAGTAGCAAACACCAACACCAGAACCCCGCCTGCAATAATAAGACGCTTCTCATTCTGTGATAATAATGACCATTTCTGCTTAACCATAAACCAAACCGGAACCCTAAACTTATAACCTAATCAATATACTGAAAATTCAGCACTGTATGAATACCTTTTTCATCTTTTGAAGATGACAGCTCCGTTACCCGTATCTGAGAGCTACCTGACAACTGCTGTTTTAATCGTTTAAAAATAAACTTCCGGGAACGCACTTCAATAGTCAGCTGGTTGTCATTATAACGCAGATTAACCAGCTCTATCCCATTCAGTTTTTTCAATAAGTAACCGGCCTGCAGCAGTAAATTTAAAAAAGTTCTCTGCTGTGACTGACCGGAAGTCAGGCTGTTTAAACGGTTTAATGTCTGTACTCTGACATCAATCAGGCGTTTTGCATCAGGAAACAGGCTGAAAAACTCATCTTCTACCTGCTGTTCAAGCCGGGTAAGCTCATGCTCATAATAATACCACTGATAAGTCATAAACAGCACCTGACTGAACACCCCGATAACAAAGAGGAACAACAGAACTTTAAGATAGGGTACTTTGCTCTGCTTCAGTTTATTAAGCTGAAACTCATCCTGTAATAAGTTAATCCCGGTATTTTTTACCGGCCAGTAGTTTAGCCCCCGCTCAGTCGTAAACTGAGCTGCTTTGATCTCATAAGGAATATGATTCTGCTCTGCCAGAGCACAAACCTGCTCCATAACTGCTTTATCATTATCAGTTTCAAGAACAAGCAGTTTCTGAGCCGTTTGAGGATAAGCAGAATTAGCTTCGGGATCCACATTAAGCTCACTGTCCTGTGGTTCACGGAAATACTTTTTAAATAAACTGTTCAGAAAGATTTCTGCATTATTAAAATCGGCATTAAAAGCCAGTTCTTTATTATCACATACAATCAGTTCATCAGCCTGGCTTCGAATGCTCCACTGCCCATCCTGTTCAATAAACTGTTCGCTAAACATAAAGGCTTCTGAAGATAATACTGAAACCGGCAATCTATATCTGGAAAACTGCTGCCAAAGAAAAATAAGCAGATTACGCCTGATAATAGCCACATTACACTGGCCGTTTTTTATGCTGCCCAGAGCAATGAAATATTGCTCGCTGTCTTCAAGCAGATAATCTTCCAGTAAAAACGGCAGAGCCTGTCGAACACGACTTCTGGAGCGGCTGGGTACGGTCAGCTGATGGTATAAAACTGTTTTTGCCGGCAGCCAGGCAATAATACGTTCAGTACTTACATAGTCACTTTTATTATCCAGAAAATCCTTAAAACTACCCTTAAAAACCAGACTGATTAATTTCTCCGTATCATTCTGCTGATAAACGGATATAACTGTATTTTGTACTGAGTTAGAGCTATTAGCTTCTTTTAAAGAGCCTTCAGCTTTCAGTAAAGAGCCACCAGCACCTAGTAAAGAGTCATCCGGAAGGGCATGAAACCATATTAGTAACTTATTCATAAACCGGACTTTCCATTCGATAAATAATAGTGGTATCCCCCTGAATGCCTCTTTTTATCAGGCTGGTCAAATTCATAGGATAGTTATTAATACGGGCTGAACCATCCACTTTAAAATAACGGGATGACACAGTGATCAGGTTTTTATCTATACTGGTATTTTTTAAACTGTCCTGACTCGTAAACTCTTCTATAGACTGATAGGTTCTGGTTTTCTGCTGCTGAGCAATTCGCAAAATTTCTTTTTTACTGACACCCGGCATAGCAGCCTGCAGCACAATTTTGTCTGCAGTATTGATATTAACGGCTGCGATATCATTTACAACATAAACATAAGGTTTCAGAGTACTGATTATTTTATCTGTATAGCCTCTGATCATTTTAAGCTCTGCCAGCTGAACCAGATGGGCATTAGCCGCTCGATAAGGCGGCTTCAGTGACAGGTAGTATTCGTCTTCTGCTCCCTGACTCCCAGACTCCGTATTATCTCTGTCCATCCAGTCCTGCAGACTGTCCGCCAGTGAACGGGGCAATTTTAATAATGTTAATAAATTCCGATACACATTCAGCCATTGTGTCTGAATCTGCCCTCTATAGAACAGGTTGTTCAGATTTAAACGCCCCTGCAGATCCGATATGGATGCTCTAACTGATATCTTATCCATATTCTCCAGGGGAGTATTCCAGGCATCCTGAAAACCATCAAAATGCTTTGCATTTTTTATTTCAGTTTTAAAATCCTCAGCCAGCACACTGACAGCCCAGCGTTCTGCCGCCATAAGATATTGCCGGGTCTGCTCCTTATTATAAATATTCATCAACTGGTGTATCTGTAACTGCCTCTGGGTCAGCATATTAATACTGATTATAACAACAAAGGCCACGACAATAATGGCCATTAACAGGGCAACACCCTGCTGACCATTCAAAGTACGGGAGTGTATTGTATAAAATGTATTATTTCCCGCCATGGTCTTTAAACTTTATTAAAAAATCCCTATTAAGAATGCACTGAAAAAATTCGGTAAACATTATTATTATGCCGGTTTATATCTATCCTTATACCTCTTAACTGGCTGCTGTCATAGACACTTTCCTGCCATTCCAACTGTCCTGGAGAGGTTTCAATTAAATAACGGATATTAAATTCTGTAACATCATTTAATACTGTCTGCTGGTACGATGGTGTGTCTTCAGCTCTATCCAGCACCGGCCAGTTTTTTTTATATAATTTGTCGCCCTCAATATAATAAGCCACTCTCTGCATCGAATAACTCTGTCCCGGGATCATTCGTCCCTGGTGAGTAAACTCAATACCATCTACCGCATCACTGGTGGTACTGCTTAATGCAGCGAGCTGCAAACCATATTCACCTCTGACGGGCCGGTTGACCAGATGAGTAATTTCCCGGTCAAACACCTGAAAAAACATCTGCAGGCGATTTAAGTCATCAATGCGCGCCTGGGACTCCTTCTGAATAGTCATTACATGACTCATCCCTCCCATGGCCAGTAAAGACACCACGGCAAAAATACCAATAGCAACCATTAATTCCAGCAGAGTAAAGCCCTTATGGTTTTTTATATGAGCCTGTCTGTTTTTATCTGTATGCACTTGCAAATACCCTTTTGATACGTTCCCTGTTTCTTTATCAGGAACGGGGAGAAATTTATTGTGGTAAATGGTTTATATAGGCCGTTAGTGAAATCAGAGGTTCAGTCTCTCTGGCATTAAAAAAAACCCTGACATCCATTCTACGCATATTAGTATTAGCAGTGGCTATAATATCAGTACGTACCATCCACACCCTGTTATTCATAGTAACCTGTTCTTTTACTTCCCCCGTATCCGGCCATTTTTTATGAATGACAGTATCATTGATATAATTTTGCGCCACCCATAAGGCAATGGTTTTATTACGTAAATGGGCTCCGCTATCTACCGAATGAGTCGTTGTGCTAATAACGGCAGCCAGGGCAATACTGATAACCAGTAAGGCAATGACTATTTCAATTAAGGTAAAACCTCCCTGCTGTTTTAAGACAGGTGTTTTGCCCCTGTAAACAACGGGAACGAACATTTAATTACTAACCTGCTTAACGGACAGGTCACCCATAAAGGATACATGGACCTGATAAGTTTCCAGGTCTCTTTTATTAGCCATATTAAAAGAACTCATTAATACAGAAAATGTTTCTGTTTCACCGGTTGGAAGAAAATAAATCATATTGTATAAACCGGGATTAAATTCAGAATTATTTTGATCCCGAAAGTTATTATTCTCGCGCTTAAAATCAAGCCTGATATTAGCCTTAAGCGACTGTGTCCTAAAGGGGCTGAAATTAATTCTCTGCCACTTCGTGCCGTTCCACTGACTGAAATAATATTCAGATGGCTCAAAGGTCATAGCCATGGGTTTACCGGATATAACCGCCTGCTCTCCTGCTGCCTTGATCAACTGAGACAGCCTCTGTGCTTCGGACTTTAAGCGTTCATGTGTGGTATCAATATACAATACTGATATGCTGCTGATGATGCCAATAATCAGTACCACAATAAGCAGCTCAATCAGGCTGAAACCCGCTGTTTTTCCGATTATTTTCTTAATATTCTACAATTCCCAGTTACCAATATCTGCAGCCGAATCGCTCCCACCCTTGCGTCCGTCCGAACCATAACTGAACAGGTCAAACTCTCCATGACTGCCCGGACTCAGGTAAAGGTAATCATTACCCCATGGATCTTTAGGCAGCTTTTTAATATAACCATTTTTTTTCCAGTTTTTCGCTTCCGGCTGTCCTACCGGTTTTTTTACCAGTGCTTCCAGTCCCTGATCCGTTGAAGGGTAAGTAAAATTATCCAGTTTATACAGGTTTAAAGCCCCTTCAAGAACCCGTAAATCCTGTTTTACCTTAACAATTCTTGCTTCATCCGGACTGCCCATAATATTGGGCACCACAATAGAAGCCAGAATACCAAGAATAACCACCACAATCATAATTTCTATTAAAGTAAACCCACGTTGCCTGTTATGATTCCGGCTTAGTTGTTTTCTGCTGTATTGCTTAAATAACACGTTAGGCTCCGACAAGTTGATTAAGTTGAAATATAGGTAATAAAATAGCAATCACAATAAACAGTACCACACCGCCCATAGTAACAATCAGCAGGGGCTCAAACAGCCCCATGATCACACTGGTGATGGTCGTAAATTCTTTTTCCTGACTGTCTGCAGCATGTTCCAGCATTTCTATCAGGTTGCCGCTGCTTTCACCACTGGCAATCAGATATAGTGTCATGGGAGGAAAACAGCCGGTCTGTTCCAGGGCCTGATTAATGGCTGATCCTTCACGTACCCGCTCCGCAGCTATCTGAACAGCCTTTTTCATGACTTCGTTACTCATAACAGTAGATGATATCTTCATGGCTTCCAGGGCATTTACACCGCTGCTCATTAATATACTGAAGGTTCTGGCAAATACTGCGGTATTAATCCCTTTAATAAGATGCGCAATACCCGGCACCTTTAATAAAAACCGGTGCCAGCCAAATCTGAACTTTTCATTCCGGTTTAATGCACCAAACATCATAATCAATACTAAAACTATCAGGCCGAGATACAAACCGTAATTCTGCAGAAAGTCACTGACAGCAATTAAAAACAGGGTTATTCCCGGCAGTACCTGATCAATATTCTCAAAGACCTGTACGACCTTGGGTACGACAAAAGTTAACAGGACAATGGTAACCAGCAGCGCCACCAGAGTCAGAACAACCGGATAGACCAGTGCCAGCATTATTTTACTGCGCAATGCCTGGCTTTGTTCCACATGGTCCGCCAGACGGCCCAGAACAAAATCCAGTTTACCGCTTTGCTCACCGGCAGCTATGGTTGCCCGGTATAATTTTGGAAATACTCCCGGAAATTCATCCATAGCCCCCGCCAGCGTATAACCTTCTCTGACCCTGGCTCGAATGGCAGTGAGAATGGTTTTGACACTGGCTTTCTGAGTCTGCTGCAAAACTGCCGTCAGGGCGCTTTCAATCGGACTGCCGGAACGTATCATGGTGGCCAGCTGCCGGGTCAGAATGGTCAGCTGGACTCTGGAAATACCCGGCTGAAACCAGCGTCGGGATACCTGCTGTGATGATTTATAGCGTTGTACTTCAGTGATCTGCAGCGGTATTAAAGACTGTTCCTTTAGTTTCTGACTGGCCTGCCGACCTGAATCCGCTTCCAGAACTCCTGTTTCGGTTTTACCCTGCTGATTTAAAGCACTGTATTCAAAAGCTGACACTATATCACCCGTACTTAATCAGACTGCCTGATAACACGAAAAACCTCATCCGAGGTAGTTATACCGCTGCGGATAAGACGTACTCCGTCTTCCAGTATTGACGGCATGGTTTTTCTGGCATAGGCTTCTATCTCCTGCTCTGAAGCATCATCGTGGATCATAGAGCTAATAGTGTGATCGATTTTTAATAATTCATAGATACCGGTTCGTCCCTTATAGCCCTGATGATTACATTGTGCACACCCCTGAGCCTGATAGAACTGAACCGAATCCTCCGGTGCAATACCCAGTTTTGCTTTCTCTGTCTCAGAAGGGGTATACGGTGTTTTACATTCCGGGCATAACACTCTGACCAGACGCTGAGCCAGTATGGCCACCATACTCGAGGCCAGTAAAAAAGACTCAACCCCCATATCTCTAAGCCGGGTTATAGATGCAATGGCAGTATTGGTATGCAGGGTGGATAACACCATATGTCCGGTCAGACTGGCCTGTACCGCAATATCAGCGGTTTCCCCGTCACGAATTTCCCCCACCATAACCACATCGGGATCCTGTCGTAAAATAGCCCGCAACCCGCGGGAAAAAGTCAGGTCCACCCGGGTATTAACCTGAGTCTGGCCAATACCTTCCAGGTAGTATTCAATAGGATCTTCAACAGTAATAATATTGCGCCGGCCGTTATTCAGCTCATTTAAAATAGCATACAGACTGGTGGTTTTACCTGAACCGGTAGGCCCCGTAACCAGGAAAAACCCGTGAGGTCGTGCCACCAGTTCCCTGATATGTTTCTGAATAACCGCATCCATCCCCATATTATCCAGATGCAGACGTCCGGCCTGGTTGTCCAGCAGACGCAACACTACTCTTTCTCCAACTCCGGTAGGCAGGGTTGAAACCCGCACATCGATGGCCTTACCGGCCAGTCTCAAAGAGATACGGCCATCCTGGGGAATACGCTTTTCTGCAATATCCAGCTGTGCCATAACCTTAATCCGGGATACCAGAAGATTAGACAGTTCTCTGGGCGGCTGGATCACTTCTCTTAAAATACCATCAATTCTCAGGCGGACCACAAGACGCTGTTCATAAGGCTCTATATGAATATCCGAGGCATTTTCCTTAATGGCTTCAGCCAGAATAGCATTAATCAGCCGGATAATAGGGGCATCATCTTCACTTTCCAGCAGGTCTTCCGGTTCAGCCAGTTGCTGAGCTACACTGAGCAGATCTACATCATCGCCCAGATCAATATTTTTTATGGCCTGTTTGTCCTGCTGCCCATAACTGGAACGCAGCCGGGTTTCAAAATCCTCATCATCAACCAGCCTGAACAACAGAGGATGAAACGACTGACGCCTCAGTTCACTCAGAGTTAAGGGTTCAACATCTTTACGGCAGTATATAATCTGTTGATCCGGTTTCTTTTCATTATCAGAAAAACCATGATCATCAACCAGCACACCCTGGCGTTTGGCATAGGCAAATGAAAACTGTAATGCAGAGTCCGTCACAATATAAAAACCTAGTGACCGAAAGGATTGGGCAGCTGTATCCGGCTGCTGTCTGACTGGCTGTATTCCGGCATCACAGGAATATCTTCTTTTTCCAGTAGACGCACACCTCTGTCCCGCATATCCGTTTGTTTAGAACGTACAAACTGGTATTTTTCCATGGCCATTTCATTGGCCAGAACCGGATTGCTTAAAATGGTCGGTTTGATAAAAACCATTAAATTAGCCTTCTGGGTTTCCACCTTGGATGACTTGAAGAGCTCACCCACAACCGGTATATCACCCAGTATCGGCACCTTATTTAGATTATTGGTCAGATCATCCTGGATCAGTCCGCCCAGTACCACCATGCCGCCGTCTTCTACCATAACCGTGGTTTCAATCGCCCGTTTTTTGGTTACCAGATCTACCGCTGCTATATTCTGTACTTTTGGCTCAACATTGGATACCTCCTGATAGATATCCATAATAATGGTGCTGCCTCTGTTTAGCCGGGGGGTCACTTTAAGGGTTAAACCCACATCCTGACGTTCAATGGTCTGAAACGGGTTGGCCAGGCCATCCTGGGACTGCTGGGTACCGGTTAGAAACGGTACATTCTGACCGACTATAATGGAGGCTTCCTGGTTATCCAGGGTCAGCAGGGAGGGTGTTGAAAGAATATTGCTGTCGGTATCGCTGTGCAGAATTTTTAGAACGGCTTTAATATCCCCGGCACTGTTCAGATAAGAAAGAGAGAAAATATCTTTCAGCAGTAGACCTGTATTGGCTTCTGCCACCACTCCGGAACCGGACACACTGGTATTCCACTCCACTCCCAGCTCTTTTTCCAGCCTGTAGGAGACTTCAGCCAGAATCGCTTCAATATGCACCTGTGCCCTGGGAATATCCAGCTTGTTTACCACGCTTTTTATTTCCAGAAACTTGGCATAAGAGGACTTGACTACCAGGGCATTGGAATTGTTGTCCGAGCTGATAATAATATCTCCGGGTAATTCTCCGGTTTTAGTCTTAACCGAGTTTTTCAGGATATCATTTAAAACTTCTGCCAGATCAGCGGCTTTAGCATACTTTAAATAAATAACATTGGTATTACGCAAAATATTAACTTCCATATCCAGTTTTAATATGAGTGCCCTGAGATTCATCCGGGTGGTGGGATCACCGCTGATCAGCAGGCTGTTACTGCGTTCATCCGCCACTACTGACTGGTTCAGTGCATTTTTACCCCGGTTCAGTAAAGACAGGGTTTTGGCCAGTTCCACCGCAGAAGCATTTCGCAGCAGTATCATTTCAATATTGCCGTCACCCGGTGTATCCAGACGTTTAACCAGTTCCACCAGACGCTTGATATTATTGGCTGAATCAGAGATGACAATCATATTACTGTCTGCAAAACCCGCCAGATAGGCATTCTGAGGTACCAGGGGCCGCAGGATCTGAACCATCTGCATGGCCTTGGTATGCTGAATTTTAAGCACCCGGGTTACCAGTTGATCACCACGAAAATGATTATCCGGATCATTGGGTACCGCCTGTGATTTGGCGCTAACCCCTTTAACAATTTTAAAGGTATTATGCTCTACTGTCGGTACTACAGAAAAACCATGCACATCCAGCAGTGACAGAAAAATCTGGTAAACTTCATCTGCTGACATACTTTTTTTGGAAATAACAGTCACCTTACCCTTAACAATGGGATCAATAATAAAATTTTTACCGGTTACATCAGAGACTGTGGCAATCATGGTGCGGATATCAACACCCTGCATATTAAACTTATAATTACCCTGTTCAGCCCATGCCTGCATACTGATAAACAGCAGCATCAGCAACCAGACAGAGGCTGTAAAATTTTTAAATACGGACAATAAACTGGGTATTTTCATTTAATAACGCTTGTTTTTAATAAAAGATTTTTATTTTTGCGATTATACAGTGGCAAGGTTTCTTTGGAGCCGCGATTATTAATCACAACATGATCAGCATAAATAGCTTCCAGTACTACACCGGGCATGACTTTATCTCCTTTTTTATAATATTTCTGTTCTCCTGACGGGTGTTTAATAATCACCCGAGCCTGGTTGTCCAGGTTTGAGCTGATGACTCCCATTAAACGGATATTGAGTCGGGTTTCTGTTTGAGTGTCTGAAGCTTTGGCGCTGTGTTTAAACAGATGCCATGACGGGATCAGCCTGATATTGCTGATATTTTTTTCAGGTATTAAATCAGGGATATTAAGCTGCTGCTGGCTGTCCGTTTCAGAAGGGTTCAGCAGTTTCCAGATACGCTGACCATTGTAAACTGTCAGCAATAATAATAGTGCAGAAAATACCAGAACGATAATACGTATCAACAGAAAGTTTAACTTCATTGATTTCCCAACAGCCCATTTGCAGGCTGGAAAAAAATATCCGGGATTTCACATCCTGTCCATCCCGGATATATTATTTTTAGTTTAATCTATACCGTCCGTTGCAGACAGTCAATATTTTACCTAAATTAATCAGTTGAACCTACTGCGAATGTCCATAGCACTGAATCTACAAGGCTTTCCAGAACATTTTGACTTCACCCGTAGGTACTACGCCCGAAGGAAGCGCCCCTGGGGTGCGAATAAAGCCAAAATAACCTGTTAATCCTTGTATCTCCAGCACTCTGATCATTCTCGCTACGTTTCAACTGATTAATTTAGGTTTAAAGCTTGTTTTTATGACACAAAGTACAGGTGACAGGTTCACCCTTGGATACTGTAACTGTACCATGTTCCTTGTTGAGAGTTCGATCCACTGCAGCCCGGGACAGCACTGAGCCTTCACCATTAAGACCGTGACAGGCCCGGCAGGCATCAGGATTTTTCTCTGCCAGATCTTCATGACCGCCGTCAGAAAATTTAGTATTTCCGACAGGATGCAGACCATGGGGACCTTTCAGGGTAATACCCATATCACCTTCATGACAGGAACTGCATTCAATAACAACACCGGCATGACCCTGAATATCCTTGGCTGCCTTGTTATCATTGGAGAAGGGGTTTTTATTGGGCCAGATAGCATGGGTACTGCCGTGACAGCCTTCACAGCTTAAACCGCCATGACCTTTACCTGTACCGTTATCCGCCCCGCTGAGCCGGTATAGGGCTTCTGTAGTAGCAAAGCGTGACTCTGCAAAACGCAGCAGCGGCAGATTATCAGGACCGCCATTAGCCTTGTGATTGGACAGGCGATAAGCCATTAACAGACGCAGACCGTCCTTATTGGTATGGCTGTCATTGGCATTAATCACAGTATCCTGAAGCTGACCGGACTGTTTCAACTGATCCACCTGTACAGCATCACCCACATGACAACTGTCACAGGATGGTTCCGATGCCCAGGAAACCCGCTTGCTCAGATCGGCACCTCCTGGGAAACCAGCTATCGGGAAGCCTTCAGTAAAATCATCACCTACCTGACTCATCTGGCCGTGACAGTCCTGACAGACCGTACCGGAACCGCCCATAGCACCACGTAAACATTTTGCACTTTTACCCGGGTGACAGTTATAACAGGTTTCCATCAGGGTTTCCTGAGCCAGTACCGGATCACGGGTCGGACCGGGAGGCGGCATTATTGGGAATAGATGACCATAGTTAGCCGGATCGTTTTGCGGCAGGTTACCATGAACACTATGCATGGCACGGGACATACTGATATGCTGAGTCTGCTCCTTACCGTTTTCATCTGTGGGTCCCAGGTGAGCCAGATCCAGAGCTGGTGAATAGTGACAGTTAGCACACACCACATTAGGCGAAGTACCGTCGCCATTCGTTCCATCCGGAGCTGTTCCGGCCAGAGCCGTATTATGCTTGTGATCATGCAGACGCACGATATTCAGCTTGGCACTGTTTATCACCTTCTGTTCCGGCGTTGCACCAATAACAGCCTGCGCTTCAGCAGCAGTTTCAACAAAGTTAACCGCAGGATATTTTGAATTAGCAATATCATCACACACCAGTGAATTGATGCTGTCCACATCACAGACCGACTGGGTGGCATGACAGATAGCACAATCAGCTTCTGCAGCCACGGGTAATACCGTATCTACTGAAGCCAGTACATTACCTGCATTATCATGTGCCTGTATGCGCATTAATGGATAGGGGTTAGAACGTCCCTGATCATCAATGGGTGATACCGGTACACCTTCAGCAGTAAAACGCCTGAAATTCTGTACCGTATAGCCAAAGGGGAAGTTAACAAAAAACGGGTAATTGTTTATATAGCCATGAAACGGCTGAGGTGTATTCGCCAGCCCCGGCATAGCCGCCTGCTCTGCCGTCAGACTGCCGCTGCCAAGATACAGCTCTTCTAAAACCGGTGCCGGTAAACCCAGATCCGGTGTTGAAGGAAACAGGGACAGAATGGTTGGCGGATAGAGAGGCTCATAAGCAATAAAGCCAATCTTGTCTATGCCGGTACTGGAAGGCGGATGACTGTCCCAGAAATTATTTTTGAAAACTGCCGGTAAGTTCAGACCGGTACTGGTCAGAGAGTCCGTTGCATCCGGTAAACGGTTGGGATCATTAAAGTTTGCAAAGTAGTTAGAATTAACTGCCTGGTAGGTTACCTGAATACCATCTGCCGGAGACATTTTTTTAGGCTCCTGACCCTTTTGAATAACCTGTGCATTGACTACATTAAAAGGCGGCAGAATACTGAAAATTCGGTAGTCCTGATCGGCACAGTGCATACCCAGATCATTGGCCGCTAAAATGGTAAAACCAGCCTGACCAATGGGAGGCGGCGTATCACCCGGCGGAGTTCCACCGCCACTCTGATCACAGTCCGCAGGAGCATGTTCTACATCCTTATACGCAGTTTTACCACCTTCCTGAACCGCTTTTACCCGGCAGGGAACAACAGTAAGATCTTTAACCTTGACCTTCCATTTCTTATCTTCCACCTTATCGGTGCCAATTAAACTGTCCGTTGCCGCATTATAGACAGAGACTTTTTTACCGTTTTTACCCTTGCCTTTTACTTTAAGTTTACCATCATCCGCCTTCCAGACGGCTTCCTTAATAAGGAATTTAGTATCTTTCTTATCATCTGCTATAGCTGCCTGGCATAGCACAGACAGTAAAAAAATTAATAAAGTCGGTATAATATAGCTTTCTTTTGTATACCCTCGTTTTAGCTTGTTATACATTTCACTTCCTCCTGAATTAAAGTACAACTTAACGTTTCTTGTTTTATATTTCCCCTCCTTAAACAAGTACCAAGCTAACACAGCAGCATTAAGAAAAGCTTAAGCGAATCTTAAGATATTAAAAAATTTTATAATTATTCTAATAATTAAGAACTGCATCACATATAAAGCGTTTATACACGCTTTATAAATAGTCTTTTTTTACTCTATCTTGCCTATATCTAAATATATCCTATAGTTAAACCTGAAACAGTTAAGTAGTTCCCCTTCACTTCCCTGAATTGTTATACGGTTTTATTATGGACTTTGCTTCTCTGGTCGGAATTATTTCCGGCTTTGCCCTGATTTTTTCGGCCATTTTACTTGGCGGTGATGCCAGAACATTTATTAACGTTCCGGGTATGATGATTGTTTTTGGCGGCACCATTGCAGCAACCTTACTGACCTTTCCCCTGAAAGATATTCTAACGGCCTTTAAGAGTGCTTTTATTGTTTTTGGTACTGATAAGCAGCGGCCGGAACAGCTTATTCAGACCATGCTGCAGCTGACACAGTTAAGCCGCCGCAAGGGTTTGCTGGCTCTGTCTGAAGTTAAAACCAGCTCCCCCTTTTTAAAACGCGCCTGTAACCTGATAGCTGATGCCTCCGATGAGCAGATGATCCGTCATGTATTACGCACCGAGATCAACTCCATGAAAGCCCGGCATTTTATTGTCCAGGACGTATTTAAGAAAATGGCCACCTTTGCCCCCGCATTCGGTATGCTTGGCACTTTGATAGGCCTGATCCAGATGCTCAGCACCCTTGATGATCCCAGCACCATTGGCCCTTCCATGGCAGTAGCTCTGTTAACGACGTTTTACGGTTCCCTGCTGGCCACGGTTATTTTTCTGCCCATTGCCGGCAAGCTGAAATCCCGTACCATGTTTGAAGTCATTAACCTGGAAATTATATTTGAAGGTGCCATCAGTATATTAAAAGATAACAATCAGCTGTCCGTATACGAACGTCTGTCTTCCTATCTGCCCAGAAGCCAGAGACCGGATATGAATACCAGTAAAAAGAAAAACAGTAAATAACCAGTGGCCATACCTGAATGAAAGAAGATCTGGATTTAAAGCAACAGAAACCCTCATCTGCCGCTATCAACGGTGCAGAAACAATCATTACAGAAGCAGACTACGAGGATGATCATGAGTCAAATATTGAAGATATCAGTGATGATGAAGGTGCTCCTTCATGGATGGTGACTTTTGCGGATCTGGTCACTCTGCTGCTGGTATTTTTTGTGCTGCTATATTCTATTTCTTCGGTGGAAAAGGAAAAGTTTAAATCAGTGCTTTCATCAATTCAGATTGCCCTTAACCAGTCTGCCCCGGCGGCCAGCCAGATCATTATCCAGCAAGTTGTCCCTGCTACGGAGAATAAAATCGATCCGGTTATTCCCAAACCGGGCATGGAGGAACACCAGAAAAAGCAGACCTCCGATAAAGACCAGCTGGTTAACGATATTGAAACCATGATCCAGGAACAACGCCTTGGAGAATATGTTTATGTTTATACGGAGGGTGAGCGTATTATTATCCGTATTAAGGGCACAATTTTGTTTCCTTCCGGAGATGTGCAGTTATACGAGGAAACCGTGCCCATTTTTGAAGACATACGCAGCCTGTTTGAAAAATATGACGATTATAAAATAGCTATTAAAGGCTATACTGATAACACCCCCATTACAACTTCCCGGTTTCCTACTAACTGGGAACTTTCCGCGGTAAGAGCAACTACTGTCTTACGTTTTTTTATTGATGAGGGCATTGATCCGGCCCGCATGTCAGCCACGGGTTATGCCGATCTGTTTCCGATTGCTGATAATGAAACAGAGGAAGGGCGGGCACAAAACAGGAGGGTGGAATTTGTTCTGGAAAAAGAAAAATAAAACTCCGTTTATGCTTAGTATTGATGACGATGAACGGCGCAGAGATGTACGTATTCAGCCTTTAAAGCCGCTGTTTCTTAGCCTGGCAGAAAAAGATTATTCAATCCTGAACATCAGTGCTTCCGGTCTTTCCTTTGATAACCAGGCTAATGAAGCTGCTCAGGAAAATGAGATCAGTATTCAGCTACCCCATTCACCTGATGCAGAAACAGCAGACAGGGCAAAGAGTATTATTCAATGCCGCCTGAAAATATTAAAATGTACCGGCACAATCTGTCATTGCCAGTTTAAGGGATTATCCCCCGAAGCTCAGAAACTACTGGATCATTATATTCTTAATGAACAGAAACAGCAGATCCGTCTAAACAAATAAAACATACCAGCTCTGAAAAAAACAACATTCAAAATTATAATATTATGATTTAGAGATATTCCAACCTCAATTTATAAACTTTAAGAGCAACCGATAAAAATCATAATAAAGCGTCGAAAAAATTTACTTTTACGCAAAAACCAGTTGCAATAAAGGCCATACTTTCATATTCTAGTATCAGAAATTTTATCAATAAAAACACTATCTTGTATTAGTTTTTTCTAATACTTACACCATATCATAAGG
>JALUZF010000154.1 GCA_027012135.1 Gammaproteobacteria bacterium | reverse complement strand
AAGTTTCGGCAGCAGGGACGCTGCCGAAAAGCCTCCATGGATGGATTCACGGCGTCTTCAGCAAGGAGCACGGCCAATGGATACGGTATTTGCGTCTAAATGAGAATCATTAAAAGTATGCTCCCGCCCTGCAGTTATGCTTTAGTTTATTAGAATCAGCTAATGATTTATCTGGTAAAAACTACCTGTTATCTGTATAATTTGCCCCCTTTCTAACTGCCCCTGATTGTTTTTTTTAAGTTTTTTTTCCCGGATTATTTATGATTGATCTATGCCCCAAAGACCAGCCCTGTAATGTTAAAACCGAGATATTATCCGGCCTGACCGTAGCCCTGGCGCTGGTGCCTGAAGCCATTGCTTTTGCTTTTGTTGCCGAGGTTGATCCCCTGGTGGGGCTTTATGCTGCTTTTATTGTCGGTTTAATCACTGCCACCCTGGGCGGTCGTCCGGGTATGATTTCCGGGGCAACCGGTGCCCTGGCCGTTATTATGACCGGGCTGGTGGTTGTTCATGGAGTGGAATACCTGTTTGCTGCGGTGGTACTGATGGGGCTGATACAGATCCTGTTCGGGGTATTACGGCTGGGCAAGTTTATCCGTCTGGTACCGCATCCGGTGATGCTGGGTTTTGTTAACGGTCTGGCCATTGTTATTTTTCTGGCTCAGATAGGGCAGTTTAAGATTCCGGATCCGGAAACCGGTAATGCCGTATGGATGGAAGGAGTCATGCTCTGGACTATGCTGGGGCTAATTGCTCTGACCATGGCGGTTATTTATATACTGCCTAAATATACCAAAGCCATTCCAGCACCGCTGGCAGGGATCCTGGTGGTTTCAGCCCTGGTTATCGGCTTTGATTTACCGGCCCGTACTGTGGGAGACATTGCTTCTATTGCCGGTGGGTTCCCTGAGTTTCATATTCCCATGATTCCGATGGGTTCTCTGAGCGAGTTATGGAATACTCTGGTGATTATTTTTCCTTACTCGCTGGCTTTCGCCGCCATTGGTTTAACTGAGTCCCTGCTGACTCTGACAGTGATTGATGAAATGACTGAAACCCGTGGTCAGGGTAACAGGGAATGTGTTGGCCAGGGGGTTGCCAATGTGACCTGTGGCTTTTTTGGTGGTATGGGTGGCTGTGCCATGATTGGTCAGTCCATGATTAATGTCACTGCCGGTGGTCGTGGGCGTTTGTCCGGTATTGCAGCGGCTCTGTTCCTGCTTAGTTTTATAATGTTCACTTCCGATCTGATTTCCCGTATTCCGCTGGCAGCGCTGGTGGGGGTGATGTTTATGGTGGTTATCGGCACCTTTGAATGGTCCAGTTTCCGGATCCTCGATAAAATTCCAAAAACTGATGCCTTTATCCTGATCTCAGTATCTGCTATTACTGTGATAACTGATAATCTGGCCATTGCCGTGGTGATCGGGGTGATTATTGCGGCGCTGGTATTTGCCTGGAATCATGCCAAGCATATTACGGTAAATATTACCCGTGACAATGAAGATTCCAAGGTATATGAACTGCACGGGCCGCTGTTTTTTGGTTCGGTACACAATTTTCAGGAATTATTTGATCCAAAAAATGATCCGGATGATGTGGTGGTGGAATTTAAATATTCCAGGGTGTCCGATCATTCGGCTATTGAAGCTATTGATACCCTGGCGGAACGCTATTTAAGTGAACATAAACGCCTGCATCTGCGTCACTTAAGTCCTGAGTGCCGAAAACTGCTGACCAAGGCCGGTGATCTGTGCGAGGTGAATGTAATTGAAGATCCTAAATATTTTGTTGCGGATGACAAACTAGGTTAAGAAGACATATTTGCAGTAATAAAACAGTCGGGGATTTTACCCCCCGACCGGGTAAATAATCAGACCTTTACATTAATATTCTGGCCAAGGTTGTCAGGTAGTTGTGGAATTGACTCAATCAATTGCATGGCAGACTGGGCCTGAATATCCATTGATTTTTTCAATACACTGATCCCTACCGGATCATTCTGGCCGACATTGCTTGCAATGGCTGCAGTTTGAACGCCGGATATGTCCATTGTTAATCCTTTCTACTCAAGATAGTGATGTTATTTATTTACCGTACAGCTTTAGCGTCTGTGGCAGGCCTTTCTTTAGCATAAACAGATAAAAATATTACTAAATCAGTTAGTCACTATCAGACTTGTACATAGGAAGGAAGTTTCAGGCAAATTAGTGCTCGCATAGCTGCTTCAAGGACTGTTTTACCCTGCACATTAATGTCCGGTTCAAGTGAGGCTGTCCATTCGCTGAGTTCTTCCCAGCCCCAGTTTAAATCAATTTTATGTGCTTCAATAAGCGGCCCGCCCTGGGACCAGAAACGCGAAGGTGCCCATTCACGGGGTTTCATACCGGGACGGGGCACATAGGAGAGTTTATTGTGATTGTCCGGATAAAAAACATCTATTCCAATGGCTTCTGCCACCAGAATATCCAGCTTTACACCTGAGAATTCGCTTGCTTTTTCCATAAATAATGCTTGCCGTTTTTTGACACTGCATAGAAATATGCAATTAGCAGGCCGTTCGGGTAAGAAAGCATTCCCACGCGGGAGCGTGGGAACGAGGACTTGAGGAGGGGGAGATAACTACTTGTTTTCCCGGTTTTCAATCAGCTCTTCAACCACCGATGGATCAGCCAGGGTTGATGTATCACCCATGTTATCCAGTTCGTTACTGGCTATCTTACGCAGAATACGGCGCATGATTTTACCGGAACGGGTTTTAGGCAGGCCGGGTGCCCACTGGATAAAGTCAAGGGTGGCAATGGGACCAATTTCCTTACGTACCTGTTTAACCAGTTCGATTTTCAGTTCATCATTGGCTTCAACGCCCTTAACCAGGGTGACATAAGCGTAAATACCCTGACCCTTGATATCATGAGGAAAGCCAACTACCGCAGCTTCTGCTACAGCCTGATGCAGCACCAGGGCACTTTCAATTTCAGCGGTACCCAGACGGTGGCCGGAAACATTAAGAACATCATCAACACGACCTGTTATCCAGTAATAACCATCCGCATCACGACGACAGCCGTCACTGGTAAAGTAATGACCGGGATAGGTTTTGAAATAGGTGTCAATAAAGCGTTCATGATCTCCGTAAATGGTACGCATCTGTGCAGGCCAGCTGGCACTGATCACCAGGGCACCGGATGCTTCACCTTCCATAATATTACCGTCAGGATCCATCAGGTTGGGCTTAACACCAAAGAAAGGTTTGGATGCAGAGCCGGGTTTAAGTGCGGTTGCACCTGGCAGAGGTGTGATCATAAAACCGCCGGTTTCAGTTTGCCACCAGGTGTCTACAATAGGACAGCGGGCATCGCCGACTACATTGTAATACCATTCCCAGGCTTCCGGATTAATCGGTTCGCCGACAGAGCCTAATAAGCGCAGGCTGGCACGGGATGTTTTCTTCACCGGTTCATCACCTTCACTCATTAAGGCGCGAATAGCGGTTGGAGCGGTATAGAAGATATTGACCTTGTGCTTGTCCACGACCTGCCAGAAGCGGGAGGCATCAGGATAACTGGGAATACCTTCAAACATCAGGGTGGTGGCACCATTGGCCAGCGGTCCGTACAGAATATAACTATGACCGGTGATCCAGCCAACATCAGCAGTACACCAGTAAATATCCCCTTCCTTATAATCAAAGGTGTATTTATGTGTAACCGCTGTATAGAGCAGGTAACCGGCTGTGGTGTGCTGAACACCTTTGGGTTTGCCGGTAGAACCGGAGGTGTACAGAATAAATAATGGATCTTCAGCATCCATGACTTCTGGTGTGCAGTCAGTACTAACTGTTTCTGCGATTTCGTGATACCAGACATCGAGCTTATCATTCCAGTCAATACTGCCATTGGTATGCTGAATGACCAGCACAGTATGAACATTAGGACACTGTGCAACAGCTTTGTCGGCATTGCATTTTAAGGGTACATTTTTACCACCGCGTACACCTTCATCTGCTGTGATAACAATCTGGCAGTCGGAATCAAGGATACGATCTTTCAGTGCTTCTGGTGAGAAACCACCAAAAACCACTGAATGAATGGCACCAATTCTTGCACAGGCCAGCATGGCATAGGCGGCTTCCGGGATCATGGGCATATAGATACAGATCCGGTCGCCTTTTTTGGCACCGCGAGCTTTCAGGACATTGGCAAATCGATTGACGTTATCGGAAAGCTGCTGATAGCTTATATGTTCTGATTTATCTGGATCATCACTTTCCCAGATAATGGCAGTCTGGTCGGCACGTCCAGGCAGGTGACGGTCAATACAGTTATAAGTGACATTCAGTTTGGCCCCTTCAAACCATTTAATACTGACGTCATCGGCACCAAAATGCCAGTTACTGACCTTGTCCCATTCTTTATCAAAACTCAGAAATTCCTTTGCCATATCGCCCCAGAAGGTATCGGGATCATCAATGGACTGCTGATACATGCTGTTATATTTTTCTTCGTTAATCCAGGCATTTTCTGCAACTGCGGGTGGAATCGGATAGATCTTATCTTCTGCCATTGTGTACTTTCCTTATAAAAAGTAGTGGTTATAAAATAGTGACTTATAAATTGTTATTTTAAAAAATCTAGCTGAATATTTTCTGCCACCAGCGGCGCCGATTACCCGGCGGCTGCATGGCCACTTCCAGATCAATGGGCTGAACTCTGCTGATTATCCAGCCGGGAAGAGGGGGCGGTGCACCGTTAGAACCGCAGACATGGCCGAGATTATTCGGATCATAAATTTTAACAAAAGCCGGGCTGGTTTTGTCATCCACATAAACAATACCGCAGTATTTTTCATCGTGTTCGGCATGCAGAAGCTTGTCAATTTCATCGATAAAGTGCAGAAACTGGTCGGCGGTACAGGGTGTTAATGGAGGTTCTTCACCAATGTGATAAATATACCAGTCTTCGGTCTTACCGGACTGCAGGGTCTGCCACAGTTCATCCAGCTGTTCCCAGCGTAAAATGCCCACCAGGCGTCCCTGATATTTTTCCATAAATGGATGTTCGGCTTCTACCGCTGTTTCTGACACTGTTTTGCTCCGTGCTCTGGTTTAATAAGCTGGTTTAATATGTTGTTTGGTATGACCTGCTAGGTTAATACATAATTTCAATTTTTTCCATCTTTGGTACCCGCTTTAATTGCCAAATATCAAAAAGGTGCTGCCAGAAGTCCTGCAGACTCTGATAATTATGTGCCGGGGCAATCTCCTGTCCCAGAAAATGGGCGGCCTGAACCAGTGTAGGCAGATCACAGCGGACTTTTCTGGCTCGGCTCAGCTTACTGAGTTTAAGCTGTTGCGGTGTGACTGCCAGGGGAATATGGGCATAAACCAGGGTAGGAAAACCCAGCTGCTGCTGCAGGTAGATCTGCCGGGGTGTGGAATCCAGCAGATCATGGCCACGGACAATATGGGTGATATGGCTCAGGTATTCATCGACCACAATGGACAGTTGATAAGTAAAGACCTTATCCCGGCGGTAAATAATAAAATCACCCACTTCCTGTGCTAATTGCTGGGTGTAGTCACCCTGGATCTGATCCTTAAAACTTAAAGCTTTGTCCGGTACTTTAATACGTATGGCGCATTCTTTATCCCCAGTTGTTTTATCTGCCTGATTATTTGGGCGGCAGGTTCCGGGGTAAATACCATTACTGGAACGGTTTTTAATCTGTTTGCGGGAACAGAAGCAGGGGTAAGTGAGATTTTTTTTGTGCAGTATATCCAGTGCCTTGCGGTAGTCCCGGATATGCCGGCTTTGATAATAAATGCTTTCGTCCCATTCAAAACCCAGTTGTTCCAGAGTCCGGATAATATGTTCTGCCGAGTCCGGAACCACCCGTGCCTGATCAATATCATCAATACGCAGCAGCCACTGGCCGTTATGGGCTCTGGCATCAGCATAGCTCGCCATGGCGGCCAGCAGGGAACCGAAATGCAGTTCACCGGAGGGAGAAGGGGCAAAACGTCCTCTATAGGTTTGCTCCATGGTGTTATTTTTTGGCTGTGGATTGGGGTTTTTCAAGTTTTAGGTCTATATTGTATAAACTACATTGTATAAAAAAGCATCAACTAATAAATGTATCTTACTTGTTTAGCTTACTTGGGGGAATTATGACAGCGGCATCGGAAAAAATAATCATAGAAGGTATTAAACAGGATGGCAATAAGTTCAGGCCCAGTGACTGGTGTGAACGACTGGCCACTACTCTGGCCAGCTTTGGTGATGACCAGCGGCTAAAATATTGTAAAAGTGCTCACCCCTGCATTATTAACGGGGTTAACTGCCTGATTGTTGAACGGGATCTGGCTTCAAAATCACCTGAATCGTATGAGTTTTTAATGGCTTTTGCCGAGGAAAATCAGCTGAATATTCAGGAAGACCGTAGGAGCGGGCAGGTAGAGGTGCCACTAGACAGAAGGGAAAGGCGGATTCTGACCTGAAATCGGGTTAAAATATAGTCGGCCAGAAAAAGGAGTCAAACAGCAGGTTCTGACTCCGTTTTTTTGCTTTAAGCAGGCGGTTAAAACAGGTATTTTTAACCGGTTTTTTCTTTTAGTTCATCCAGCTCTTTACAGTCAATACACTGTGTTGCAGTTGGACGGGCTTCCAGACGTCGAATGCCAATTTCTACGCCGCAGGTTTCGCAATAACCATAGTCACCGGTTTCGATGTCTTTTAAGGATTCGTCAATTTTCTTGATCAGTTTGCGTTCCCGGTCGCGGGTTCTGAGTTCCAGAGCAAATTCTTCTTCCTGTGACGCACGGTCACTGGGATCAGGGAAGTTGGTTGCATCGTCTTTCATATGCGTTACCGTCTTGTCGACTTCTTCCATTAACTCTTTTTTCCAGTCCAGCAATATTTTTCTAAAATGTTCCTGCTGGTTTTCGTTCATGTATTCTTCGCCCTTTTTCTCCTTATAGGGTTCAAAAGAGTCCATAGCACTTTCTGAAGGGGTGCTTTTTCTAGTTGGCATTGATTCAACTCCAGCCTGTTTTTAAAAAGATGTGAATATATAACAAAATATCCAGACTAAGGCAATAAATTCGTGTTTTTTTCCGGGTTTAATGTGTTTTTTAAGTACCTGTTAGAAATTTGTTGTCTATATCTTTTATTTTAGAATGAAAATAGGTTTTATTACAGTTTTCAGGCCTGTTACAATTCCATGATTAAATAAATTTGATACCTGGTCTGACGTTATAACCCGTATCAGGCAACCGGTATTTTTTGCTGAAGACGCCGTAAATCCATCCCTGGAGGCTTTTCGGCAGCGTCCATGCTGCCGAAACTTCATCAAAAAGCACCGATTCCCTGATACTCCGAGTGTATAGTCTGCTCTGTGCGTCAAGATTAAAAATTTTTCTGGAGAAGATAAAAGAATGAGTAATTTAGAAGCCCTGATTTTTGATGTGGACGGTACGCTGGCCGATACCGAGAAAGACGGTCATCTGGTGGCCTTTAATATGGCCTTTGAAGAAGCAGGGCTGGACTGGAACTGGAGTGTGGAGCTGTATGGCCGGCTGCTGGAAGTGACCGGCGGTAAAGAACGCATCAAGTTTTATCTGAGTGATTTTTATAAAGATGAACGGGGTGAAGATTTTAAAATTCCAGCCTCCATTAACAAGCCTCTGGATGAGTTCGTCGCGGATCTGCATGCCGCCAAGACCCGTTTTTATATGCAGTTAATGGAAGAAGGGGCGGTGCCTCTGCGTACCGGAGTGGTGCGTCTGTTTAATGAAGCCCGTGAGGCAGGGCTGCGTCTGGCGATTGCGACAACAACGACACCGGCCAATGTCACTTCCTTGCTGACTCACACTTTGGGAGCAGAC
>JALUZF010000153.1 GCA_027012135.1 Gammaproteobacteria bacterium | reverse complement strand
GGCGAAAGAACACACCCATTACCGCCGGAAGAATACGCCTGGGACTGGTCAGGTATTTTTCGCAGGTTAGGGTTCGGGACTGGTGGGATGGTAAGTCCCAAAAATTCCAGCCGCCAGATACGGATATTTTAAGGCGATTTGAAGATTTGTTATAAAAATTACTTCAAAACAGCTGGTTACAAACAAATTGTTAAAGAACAGGTGAGCGAAACAGGGTACTCAAGGGTGAACTGTCGCTCTAAACTTTAGTTAAAATAATGTGCTTTCTTATTTACGCTTCTGCATAATATGCAGTGCATTCCCCGATACTGCCAGAGCCGCCTCATGAAAAGATTCAGACAGAGTGGGATGGGCAAATACGCTCAGAGCAATATCTTCAGAGCTGGCACCCATTTCCATGGCAATAACGGCCTGAGCAATGATTTCAGAGGCATTGTTGCCCAGTATGTGGACGCCCAGTATTCGATCCGTGCGGGCATCAGCCAGCACCTTGATCATGCCGCTGGTTTCCCCCACGGCCTGGGCACGGCCACTGGCGACAAAAGGAAAGGTGCCGATCTGGTAATCAATTCCAGCGGTTTTTAATTCCTGTTCGGTTTTACCTGCCCAGGCAATTTCGGGATGGGTATAAATAACCGACGGGATAAGATCATAATTCACCTCTCTGAATTTACCGGCAATCCGTTCCGCCACCATAAGGCCTTCTTCCGAGCCTTTATGCGCCAGCATGGGGCCGCGGACAATATCGCCTATGGCATAAATTCCGGGCAGAGAGGTTTCACAATGCTGGTTAACATGAATAAAGCAGCCTTCATCAAATTCCAGTTCGGTTTCGTCCTCAAACAGGTCACTGGTATTTGGGCTGCGGCCTACTGCTATGATTAATTTGTCAAACTGTGCGGACTGCTTGCCATCTTTGTTCTGGTAATTAACCTGAACTGTTTTTTTGCCATTTCCTGAAGCTGTAGTATGAGCATCCAGTAAACGGGTATCAAGCTGTATATCCAGGCCCTGTTTACGGTAAATTTTCAGGCTTTCCCTGGCAATCAGGCTGTCAGCGATGGACAGGAAATTATCCTGGGCTTCAAAAATAGTCACTTCTGCCCCCAGGCGACTCCAGACACTGCCCAGTTCCAGGCCAATAACACCGGCTCCGATGATCCCCAGTTTTTGTGGAACTTGACTAAAAGACAGGGCGCCCGTGGAATCTACAATAGAGTCATTATCAACAGGGGCAACAGGAATATTGACCGGAGAAGAACCGGTAGCAATAATAATGCTGGAGGCTTTGAGTTTAACGCTCTGCTTATTATGCTGATGAACAATTACCTGTTTGTTTAATAGATCCTGATTGTTTTTAATACGGGCTGCGCCCTGGATCCAGGTGATTTTATTGCTTTTAAACAGGGCTTCAATTCCGGAGGTTAGGGTTTTGACCACCTTGTTTTTACGCTCCATCATCTGCTGCAGGTTTAATGACAGGCCGCTGGCCTCAATACCATGCATGGCAAGATGCTGACTGCTCTGGGCATAGACATGGGATGATTCCAGTAGAGCTTTGGAGGGTATACAACCGACATTAAGGCAAGTTCCGCCCAGGCGGGGCTGCTGTTCCTCATCCAGCCATTTATCAATACAGGCGGTATTCAGACCCAGTTGAGCGCAGCGTATGGCAGCCACATAACCAGCCGGGCCGGCACCGATAATAACAACATCAAATTGTTCAAATTCAGTACTCATGGGCTTAAACCTCCAGTAACAACCGGGCTGGATCTTCCAGATAATTTTTTATAGCCACCAGAAACTGCACGGCTTCCCGTCCGTCAATGATCCGGTGGTCGTAGGACAGGGCAAGATACATAACCGGGCGAATAACTATTTCACCATTAACAACCACTGGCCGGTCTTCAATTTTATGCATGCCAAGGATGGCACTCTGAGGCGGGTTTAAAATAGGGGTAGATAACAGGGAGCCAAAAATTCCGCCATTGGTAATGGAGAAAGTACCGCCGGTTAAATCATCAATAGCCAGTTTGTTGTCCCTGGCTTTTATGGCCAGTTCCTTAATGGTGGATTCAATACCGGCCATGGACATATTCTGAGCATTTCTTAATACCGGTACGACCAGTCCCCGGGGAGAGGATACCGCAATACCTATATCAAAATAATTATGATAAATAATATCATTGTCGTCTATGGAGGCATTCACCGCCGGAAACTGTTTTAATGCCTCAACTGAGGCCTTAACAAAGAAGGACATAAAACCGAGTTTGATGTTATGTGTTTTTTCAAACAGTTCTTTGTATTGCTTGCGTAAATCCATAACCGGTTTCATATTGACTTCATTAAAAGTGGTCAATATAGCGGCATTGTGCTGTGCTTCCAGCAGGCGTTGAGCAATCCTGGCTCTGAGACGGGTCATAGGAACCCGTTGTTCTTCACGGGCGGATAAATCCATATCGGGCTGAGTATCGGTTTTTGTTACTTCGGTCTGATTGTCAGATGTACTTTGCCCGGAGGATTTTGCTGACTTCACTTTTTTCTGAGCTGCTGCTTGTTCACCCGCCGTGGTCTGTTTCTGATTAATAACATTTAAAACATCTTCTTTGAGGATGCGCCCGTCTTTACCGCTGGCCTTAATCTGGTTCTGATCCAGTTTGTGCTCAATAATTAGTTTTCTCGCAGATGGGGTTAACAGGGTTTCTTCAGATTCTGCTTCTGACATCTGTTTGTCTGTCACAGGTTTCTCTGTGCCAGATGATTGTTCTGCTTTGTCCTGTGGTTTTTTCGGTATTTCAGCATTACTGACATCCTGCGCTTTTATGGTACCCAGGATCTGTTGTCCTGTAACCGTAGCACCATCATCTTCTACTATAGTTTCCAGTACGCCTTCAACGGGGGAGGGTACCTCAAGTACTACTTTGTCGGTTTCAATATCAACCAGCGGCTCGTCTCTTTTTACCGTTTCACCGGGATGTTTGTACCAGCTTATAACCACGGCATCAGCAACGGATTCCGGTAAAACAGGAACTTTGATTTCTATCGGGGCGTTATCATTACTCATTTAAGATACCTGTACTGTTACGGTTAAAACGGTTTAGTTATCATCAGATATTAATTCAATCTTAAGTGCTTTATTAACCAGTGCTTTCTGCTGAGCCAGATGGATACGGGCGACACCGACAGCCGGGGCAGCCGAAGCATCACGACCAACATAGGCCAGACTCTGCTGCTCTGTCTGCAGCGCTTCCAGGTAATGGCGTATAGTGTACCAGGCGCCCTGGTTGCGCGGTTCTTCCTGGCACCAGATAAGATCTCGGGTATCAGGGTACCGGGATAGAACATCCTTAAGCTCCCGTTCCGGGAATGGATAAAGCTGTTCAATACGGATCAGAGCAATATCTGTAATTTCATGCTGCAGTTTCTGCTGCAGGAGATCATAAAAAACTTTACCGCTGCATAAAACAATACGCTGTATCTGTTCCTTATCTTTAATAGTCTGATCATCAATAACATTACAAAAGCGGCCCTCTGAAAAATCTTCCAGAGTATTGACTGCCAGTTTATGGCGCAGCAGGCTTTTAGGGGTCAGGCAGATAAGCGGCTTACGGATATTGCGCAGCATCTGTCTACGCAGCAGATGAAAAATCTGTGCCGGGGTTGTGGGAATACAGACCTGCATATTATTCTGGGCGCATAGTTGTAAAAACCGTTCCAGCCTGGCTGAGGAATGTTCAGCACCCTGGCCTTCAAAACCGTGCGGCAGAAACAGCACCAGGCCGGACAGACGCTGCCATTTCTGTTCACCGGCAGAAATAAACTGGTCTATGACCACCTGGGCATTATTAGCAAAGTCCCCAAACTGTGCTTCCCAGATCACCAGGGTTTCCGGATCACTGGTGGCATAGCCGTATTCAAATGCCAGCACTGCTTCTTCAGACAACAGAGAATCAATAACCAGAAACTCACCGATCTCAGATTCTGTATTGATAGTTTTATTATCTGCAATGGGATCTGTGTAAGGCTGCAGATTTCTCAGGGGAACATAAGCCTCATTTTTAAGCTGGTTATGCCATACCGCATGGCGATGGAAAAACGTACCACGGCCGCTGTCCTGACCTGACAGGCGGACATTAAAGCCGTTATTAACCAGGCTGGCATAAGCCAGGGTTTCACCATAACCCCAGTCAATGGGCAGGGCTCCGGCGGTCATTTTATGCCGGTCAGACATGATTTTGGCTACCCTTGGATGCAGTTCAAAGTTATCCGGGATAATTTCCAGCTGGCTCATCAGGTTTTTTATAGTGTCCGGACTGATACGGGTTTCAACCTTCTGGTCAAGATTGCCTGAGCGGTATTTATACCATAAGAAAGCCCTGTGTTCAGTGTTGTGGGTGGTATTGGGCGCTACCGATTCACCGGCTTCAAGTTTGGCCCGGTACTCATTCAACAGCTCATCAGTCTCATCCGGTGTAAAGATCTGTGCTTCCAGCATCTTATTAATGTAGATTTGACGAGTTGTAGGTAACTCCTTGATCCTTTTATACATAACCGGCTGAGTAGCAGAAGGTTCATCGGCTTCATTATGACCGTGTCTGCGGTAACAGATCATGTCTATGACCACGTCCTTATTAAATTTCATGCGGTAATCCAGAGCCAGCTGAGCAACAAAAACCACTGCTTCAGGATCATCACCATTGACATGAAAAATTGGGGCACTGACCATTTTGGATACTTCGGTACAGTAAAAGGTGGAGCGGGCATCATGTACATTACTGGTAGTAAAGCCAATCTGGTTGTTGACTACGATATGAATAGTTCCTTTGGTGGAATAGCCCCTGGACTGGGACATCTGAAAGGTTTCCATAACCACACCCTGACCGGAAAATGCGGCATCGCCGTGGATCTGTATGGGGATGATCTGCTCACCGGCATTGTCTCCATAACGCTGCTGCCTGGCTCGTACTGAACCCTCTACAACCGGAGAGACTATTTCCAGGTGGGACGGATTAAAGGCCAGGGCCAGGTGCATGGTGGCATTAGGTGTTTTAATATCCGATGAAAACCCCATATGATATTTAACATCACCGGCATAATCACCGGTATCTTTTTTGCCTTCAAACTCATCAAACAGTTCGGCAGGGGTTTTACCCAGTATATTCACCAGCACATTGAGCCGCCCGCGATGGGCCATGCCTATGAGAGTTTCCTTGACACCATAACGGGTTGCGGTCTGAACCAGTTCATCCAGTAGGGGGATAAGAGATTCTGCGCCTTCAAGAGAGAATCGTTTCTGGCCGACATAGCGGCTATGCAGATAACGTTCAAGGCCTTCGGCAGCGGTCAGGCGTCGTAAAATTCTCTGGCGGGCCCTGTAGTGCAGGGGAGGCAGACTGGTAATGCTTTCAATCTGCTGCTGCAGCCAGCGTTTTTCAGTGGTTTCACTGATATGCATATACTCACTGCCAATGGTATTGCAATAGCTTTGCTGTAAAATGGTGAGTATTTTTTTCAGGCTGGCTTTTTCAGTGGTATGCAGTGATCCGGTTTGAAATTCGGTGTTTAAATCCGCCTCAGTCAGTTGGTGGTATTCCAGTGTCAGTTCCGGAACCTCGCTAGTATTTTCCGGAAACAGCGGATTTAAATTGGCCCTGATATGACCGAGAATACGATAGGCATTAATTAACTGCAGTACCTTGACCTGCTTACGCTCATGATCAATTTCAGGCTCATGACAGGGTGTAGAAACAGTATCGGGGTGCAGGGCGTGGTAACGAAAATAATCTCTTATGCGGGAATGAATAATATCCGGATGAGCTCCGCCGGTAGACGGCTGTTCTGCCCGTGACTGGTATAATTGTTCAAACTGCTGCTGCCACTGTGGCTCAATTGAGTCGGGATGTTCCAGCCAGGTTTCATACATTGCCTCCAGCCAGGCGGCATTGGCACCGTCCAGCCAGGCATTTTTCTGTTTGGAATTAAAATCGTCAGACATGAGATCCGTCTTTTTCCTTATTATTCCTTAAACCAAAATAAATGTGTTGAAGTATGTTATTTAATTGTAGTTAGTTTTTCTCGTTTCGGTAAGTAATATTGAAAAAAACTGCCTTAATTTGGAAATTATCTTGTAATAGCTGGATAATGTTACAATATACAGCTTAATTCAAATGTATTTTATATACTTAACTATTAAAACTTAATTTAATAATAAATCTCAAGGAGCCCAGTCTGGATGTCTGCTGTCGCACAAACTCAGGAATCTTCCCATTCCAGTGAATCCCCCCAATCTTATAAAACCTTTAAATGGCTGCGCAGTGAACGGATTGAGTCACTGGATATAGTTATTGAACAGTATGAACATCCTGCTACCGGTGCTTTACACTATCATATTGCCGCCGACAATAATGAAAATGTTTTTCTGGTAGCCCTGAGAACCATACCCACCGATTCTACAGGTGTTGCGCATATTCTGGAACATACTGCTTTATGCGGCAGTGAAAAGTACCCGGTTCGAGATCCGTTTTTTATGATGATTCGGCGTTCACTGAATACGTTTATGAATGCCTTTACCAGCAGCGACTGGACAGCCTATCCTTTTGCCAGCCAGAACACTAAAGATTTTAATAATCTGATGGATGTCTATCTTGATGCGGTGTTCTTTTCCCGTCTTGATGAACTGGACTTCAGGCAGGAGGGTCACCGTCTGGAATTTGAACAGCGTGATGATGCCAGTACCGAACTGCAGTTTAAAGGCGTGGTTTACAATGAAATGAAAGGGGCCATGTCCTCCATCGTCAGCGCACTATGGCAGACCGTCAGTAAATACCTTTTTCCCACCACAACCTATCACTTTAACAGTGGTGGGGAACCTACTGATATTCCAGATCTTTCTTATGAAGAATTAAAAGAATTCTATGGTATTCATTACCATCCCGGTAATGCCATTTTTATGACCTTTGGCGATATTCCTGCCAGTACTCATCAGGAAAAATTTGAACATAACGTACTTTCCCGTTTTGAAAAACTGGACAGAATTATCACGGTAAATGATGAAAAACGTTATTTTTCTCCGCTTAATATTGAAGAAAGTTATCCGCTGGATCCGGAAGAAGATACTGCCAATAAAACCCATCTTATTCTGTCCTGGCTGCTGGGACGCAGTATTAACCTGGAAGAACAGCTGGAAGCTCAGTTTTTATCCAGCCTGTTACTGGACAATTCTGCATCCCCTCTGACCCAGGCTCTGGAAACGACTGAGCTGGGGCAGTCTCCGTCACCGCTATGCGGTCTGGAAGATACCAACCGGGAAATGAGCTTTTTATGCGGTCTTGAAGGTTCCTCTCCTGAACATGCCCAGGCGTTTGAAAAACTGGTTCTTGATGTGCTTGAAAAAGTTGCACAGGAGGGCATAGATCCGGATCAGGTTGAAGCCGTACTGCACCAGCTGGAACTTAACCAGCGTGAAATCGGCGGGGATCATTATCCCTTTGGCCTGCAGTTAATTTTATCCGGCCTTTCTACGGCTATTCACCGCGGTGATGTGATTGAACACATGAACCTGGATAAAGCCCTGCAGAAACTCAGAACCAAAGCTCAGGATCCCGATTATATTAAGCAGCTGGTTAAAAAGCAGCTGCTGGATAATCCGCACCGGGTAAGAGTAACTTTTAAACCTGATCCGCAAATGGAACAGCGTCGAAATGATGCTGAAAAAGCCCGTCTGGAGGCTATTAAGAGCCAGCTGAACGAACAGGAAAAACAACAGCTTATTGAACTGGCGGATAAACTGGCCCAAAGGCAGAATCAGCAGGAAGACAATATTGAAGAAGTTTTACCGAAAGTTACTGTTAGTGATGTCCCTGAAAAAATCAAAGTGCCGGAATGTCTGGATGCCCGGACTGAAACCCTTAAAGTCTCACATTATAACCAGGGTACCAATGGACTGGTTTATCAGCAGTTAATTGTGGATCTGCCGGACTTTACTACGGAAGAGCATCAGTATCTGCCCATTTTTAATTTCTGTTTTGGTGAACTGGGCTGCGGAGATAAAGATTACCTGCAGATGCAGGTCTGGCAGTCTCAGGTGTCCGGCGGTATTCAGGCTTATCACCGGGTTCGGGGTATGGTTGAAGATGCTCAGCAGGTGAAAGGCTTTTATATTGTTTCCGGTAAAGCACTGATTAGAAACCATGCGGAAATGTCTGAACTGTTAAAACTGACTTTTGAGGACATTCGATTTGATGATCCGGCACGTATTAAAGAACTGATTTCCCAGCTGCGTATGCGCAAGGAACACAGTGTTACCGGTAGTGGACATTCACTGGCCATGCAGGCCGCCAGCAGCGGTATGAGTCCTTCTGCACGACTGACTCATAATAATAAGGGGCTGGCTAGTATTGAATTCATCAAGCAGCTTGATAATGCGCTTCAGGAAGATGATGGAGATGCCAGAATTACCGAACTGATGAATAAACTTTCTGCCATTCACACAAAGCTAAAGCAGGCACCGGCACAGTTTCTGTTGATCTGTGAAGAGCATGAATACCCTCATTGCCAACAGGATCTCATTAAACTCTGGCAGGATAATATCATCCAGGCTTCTGACAGTCTGCATTTGCTGGATATGCCGAAAGTTGAAGAAAATGTTAAGCAGGCCTGGTTAACCAGCACCCAGGTTAATTTCTGTGCCAGGGCCTATAAAACCGTACCTGTAGGCCATCCTGATGCAGCGCCTTTAACGGTACTGGGCGGTTTTTTACGTAATGGTTTCCTGCACCGGGTTATCCGTGAACAGGGCGGTGCCTACGGAGGCGGGGCTAACCAGGATTCAGCCAATGCCTGTTTTAAATTTTTCTCCTATCGTGATCCGCGTTTAAGCGATACCCTTGATGATTTTAACCGTTCTATTGACTGGCTGCTGGAAACAGAGCATGACAGGCAGGAACTGGAAGAAGCCATACTTGGGGTTATCGGCAGTATTGATAAACCCGCTTCTCCTGCCGGGGATGCCAGTCAGGCTTTTCATAATGACCTGTTTGGCCGTACCGCAGAACAGCGGCAGGCTTTCCGCCAGCAGGTATTAGCCGTCAGCCTGGATGATCTGACCCGGGTAGCTCGAGAATACCTGCATAACAGGGAAGCCAGTATTGCGGTTATCTCTAATCATGAGCATGAACAGCAATGTGCCGATCTCGGACTTAATATTTATAACCTTGGATAAGCCATGACGGTCACATTAAAACAGGCATTTTATTTTTTCCGGCGTAATATACTGCGCCTGCTGAGCTTTGCTCTGGTTATTGCCATTCTGGTGATATTGCTTGCTCAGCTTTTAGCACCGTTGTTTATCGGTGCTCTGGATGCCGAGCATATTAATCCTGAAACTGTACGCCCCTTTGCTCAGTTTCTGAACCTGATTATCAAGCCCATTTATACCGGGGGGCTGATTGCGCTTATTTACAGTCTGGCTACCGGACAGGGTGCGGGTATTTATAACAGCCTGTGGCAGGGCGTATTGCGCTGGCCTTATATGTTTATGGCTAATGTTATGACTTCGCTATTGATTTTTGCCGGCTTAATGCTGTTTGTATTACCTGGTATCTGGTTGTTTACCCGCCTGTTCCTGGTGCCTTATCTGGTGATGATTGACCGACAGACGCCGCTTAATGCGATTATTAACAGTTATGAATATACTAAAGGCTATGCCCTGACCCTGTTTAATGATATTTTGATCCTGGTGATTATTTTTATCCTTTCAATATTGCTTTTAGGTTCCATACAGCTGCTGCACCCGCTGGTATTATTACTGTTAATTTTGCTGTTTCAGAGCATGGCTAATGTACTTTACTATCGGCATTATGAAATACTGGTCAAAGAACCCCGTGAACTTGAAAACAGTCATGAACTTAAAAACAGCCAGGATAAGAATTCCACCGATGATTAGCTGGACAATTAAGCCATTTAAGCTATATTTTGACTATAATTAATAATACAGTAACATACTGTAAGGTATTGAATTTTCTCAGCACCTCTTCACATGATACGAGGTGCCGGTTTACCCGACATTATAAAAATTTTGGCTAATAGTACAGAAACTGACCATAAACAGATACGAAAATATTTTCCTGATACATCAGGCACTTATCTCCCGTCTATTTTCCCCCTGGGTTATTTTGTTCGCCGTCACGAGCCTCGACTACTTTATGTAACGCAGATCACCATGGTTTATGAGGGTAAAAGTTTTGCCGTTAAAAGCAGGAACCTTTCAGCCAGCGGTCTGCAGATTTATATGCCCCGAACATTTATTATGCCGGGAAAAACGGTGTTATTAAGCTTTGACAAGTTCAGAGACAGGTATAATAGCTTGCTGGGCGGGGAAGATGAGTTTACCCGTTTTGAAAATATAGAATATCTGATCCGGGATGTTCAGCATACCTCTGAAAAAACCTATGTCAGTCTGGTTCAGAAAAACCTGCCCGAGTCCACCCGCTCTTTTTTTCAGCGTTTTATTGCCGGTAATCGTCTGCGTTATAAAATTGATGCTACCGACCGCATCTATGCCTCCAAGGCACAGTATTATGAAAATCTTTATACCATTAATATGCAGCATGTCCCGATCTTTATTCGCTGGAATAAACGTAATGGTTTTCATATTGATACGGTGGTTAAAACTGAACGTAACAGCACCTTTTTTGACTATCTCAGTAAAGGCAGGGGATATCCGGATTTCAGGTTTTTCTGCCTGACCCGTCGTATAGAAAAATTTGCGGAACTGGCTAGAACCGGTCAGTCAGCTATTTTATTCAGTTATTATGAAAATAACACCTTAAATTCAATTTTTGATTTTGAAATTAAAAATTGTCACGATATGGCCCATGTGCTGGCCAGGGTGCTTAACCATAAAGGCCGTATTTATAAAGCATCGACCAATTTAAATAAAAAACCGGCTGCTGAAAAAATCAGCTCTATGCTGAGCAAAATTCATAAAATTGACAGTACTGCCTCCAGAAATATTGATCAGCGGGCACAGGAATCTATTGCTCAGGTTATTTTTTCTGATATCACCCAGGTTTATTCCAGACAGGCATTTTTCTCTCTGCCGCTCAATTTTGACAGCGGTCAGCCTGTGGATATCCCGGTATTCAGAGGCAATCAGTGGGTGCGCATGGCCGATGGCCTGTTAATTGAAAATATTGACGATGCCAGTCTGCATACACCGGAAATTATTCACTTTGGCGTAGGACATAATCGCTATGATCCTCGTTATCAATATGAGATGAATGTTTCTGTCCGCTATAATAATCAGACCTGGTCGGCAAAAACGGTGGATTTTTCCCGTTCCGGCCTGGGACTGCTTATTAAACAGGTGGTTGATATAGAGAAAGGCAGTGAACTGGAAATTACCTTTTCCAGTCTGATGACAAAAGGCATTTCAACCCAATTAAAAGATATTCCCCATAAAGTCATGATTGCCCGGCGTACCGAGGACGGACTGTTTCTGGGCGTTATTCGCAATAACGGTGCCTGTCACCCTGAAATTAACCGGTTTTTTACCCGACTGGTTAATCGTAACAAACAGAAACTTGAGCTGTGTATTAAAGACAAAATTGATTATGTCAGTACTATTCTTTATGAAGCCTTTGTTAATGAAAATATTCAGACCATCCCCATAGTTATAACCCGGGATCGAAACAACCATCATTACATACGGGACATCGGCCTGAATGAACCCCCATGCCCGCTGGCGGAAAAACTGTATATCAAAGGTCATGGCTATGATTTTCGTTTTCTAACGACGCCCCTGCGGTTAAACCAGCTGCATGAACGGGCTATACGGGCTTCTGCTAAAAACAACCAGAGTTTTATGCTGTATTTCTTTAAGGGTATTAATGAAAACGGTACAGAAAGTATTTTTTCCATTACAGATTTTGAACTGATCCGGGATGAGCAGCTCGAAACTGTGGTTAAATTAGTCTTGCAGAACAGGGGAGCCTGTGTCAGAGTTCAGTTTATTAATAACCTGTTAATTGACAAACTGTACCAGAATATGACGATAGATAAAGTGGAGTCTCTGAATAAGGCCTCGGCTCATATTTTAACCCAGGAATATAAAGAAATAATTGGTTTTGCAGAAATGCTGGATCTCACCGATGTTTATCGTAAACAATATGATCTTTCTCTGGAAAACCGCTGATGCCTGTGCTTGAACAAAAATTCTTTACTAAAATAACAGCCTTTAACCAGGCGGCTGATAAGCTGATTGATTCCGGGAACTATACCCAGGCTGTTAAGGAATATCAGAAAGCCTGGAATACTCTGCCCGAACCCAGACAGCTCTGGGATGCAGGTTTATGGATTAAAATGGGGCAGGCTGAATGTCTGCTTGCCCTGGGCGAATATGAGCAGGCTAAAGAGAAACTGCTTGAGGCTATCCTTTGTGCCGGCGCTGTCAATAATCCCCTGGTGCACCTGTATCTTGGTATCTGTTATTTCGAAACTGGGGATAAGGCTGCGGCAATAGATGAGTTAAAACAGGCCTGGGAAATTGAAGGGGATGAATTGTTTCAGGATGGTGATGAAAAATACCGTGACTTCCTGCTGGCTTCCCAATCCTGATTATGGAAATTGCTGGACAGAACTTATGAGTATATTAATTAACACACAGTATTTATCCCGCTTACCTATGCTTTTATTGCTGCTAATAGTGATTATAGTAAGCAGCGGCTGTATGCCGGACAAGGCCAGTAAAACCTGGGAACATACTGAAAATGCGCTTAGTATTACTCTGTCTCATGATGCCAGATATGTATTAATTGCTCATTCCCAGGGTTATGTTGAACTGCGCACCACGGATGATAATAAGCTGATTGATCAATGGCAGCATAATGATTCACCGGATGCCGGGGTGATAGCCGCTGACTTTTCCCTGGATAACCGGTATGTGGTGACTGCAGAACAGAAAACCATAGCCTTATACGATATTCAGGCTGGAAAAATTCTTTATTTCTGGTCCCTGGATGATATCCGGGATATTAAACTGTCCAGTGATGGTGAGTTTGCCCTGGTGTCCAGCCGGGATAAAAGTGGCGAATATCCGCTGTACCGGATTGTTTATTTTCATCTGCGTACCGGCGGTATTAAATACGGTTTTTATCATGATGATATTATCAGTACGATTGCTCTGTCAGCTGACGGTCGGTATGCCTTATCCGGATCGGATGACACTAAAGCCAGGTTATGGGATTTAAAAACCGGGGAGCTGAAATTTACCTGGCCCCATGTTTCTAAAGTATCCAAAGTGCAGTTATCACCCGATGGCCGTTATGCCATGACTAATGCCGCCTCAGAAGGCATTTACATCTGGGACACAGGAACAGGCAAGCAACTGCGCCGGCTCAACAAAATACGAGCCACCGTCGCCTCAGCCGCTTTTTCTGCAGACAGCCAGCGTATTGCAACCGGTTATACCCGGGAAGAAATCATACTATGGGATGTAAAAAGCGGAGCCAAACTGCAAAGCTGGAAACCGGCCCGACGTTATTTCTGGCAGTCCTCGCTGGCTAATGTAACCACCCTGGCATTTGCTGACGAGCACACTCTGGTCAGTGAAACCTCAAGGGGTATTCTGCAGTTCTGGGCTATTCACCCATAAACCTCAATTTCTGACCATCCAATCATTATTCTATTGATGTAATTCACAATGAAGCCCTGTTTTATGTACTACACTACCTAATGTGCATCCAGAAATTGCTCTACTCTTAAGTCCCCCTTTTTCAAAGGGGGATGTTAAAAGCTAAGGTATGAAGGTACAGAAAATAAATGGCTCAGACGCTGCAAATAAATATTGATAATCACCGCTATCAGCTGGTTAGTTCCATGGCTGATGGTCTGTACCTGGTTGAAATCAATTCGCAGCGCCGTCTAATGATACTTTTGTCTGTTTTACTGTTCCTCCTGGCAGGTTATTTATTGCTATCGCTTACAGACTTCAATATCAACTCCTGGGGTACTGATTCTACTGAAGTTTATCAGCCAGTGTCTGCAGAACCAGTTGCACGTATGGTTCGGGAAAAACACCTCAATTTTGATATCGAGATACCAACAGATTCTTATCAGTATGCTGTGTATCTGTATTATGATCGCTTTAATGTTCTTGAAACATTTCTGCCTGCCCAGTCTGAAGAACAACAGCTCCATTTGGAGTACTTGAGCAAATTTTAATATAGTGCAATAATCCTAAATTAATCAGTTGAAACTACTATGAATGTCCATAGTAGTTTCAACTGATTAATTTAGGATTATTGCTACCCAGCTTCTTCAGGGATAGCTGTTTTAAGCCGAATACCGGTTGGATACTTAACCAGGGAATTTATATGAATATTACATCAGCCTTAATTGTTGATGACTCAAAAATGGCTCGAATAACCTTAAAAAAACATCTGGAAAGTCTGGATATTAAGGTGGATATGGTAAAAAATGGTGAAGAATCTCTGGAATTTTTAAAAAACCATCATCCTGATGTTATCTTTATGGATTGTCTGATGCCGGGAATTGATGGTTTTGAAACCACTCGCCTAATCAGTTCTAATCCAGATACAGCCGCTATTCCTGTTATTATGTGTACAGGTAAAGAAACTGATGAAGATAAGCATAAAGCAATGGACGCAGGTGCTTTTTCCTATATGGTCAAGTCCTCTTCATCTGGTCCACTGAAAGATATACTGGCTGATCTGGATATGTTTGATGCCCAGATGAGCCGAATTACCTCGACAGCAGAAAGTACGTCTGAAACAGACATAGACTCAGCAACCGAGAGTATAAGCCCTGAAACTGAAGAAACATTATTATCCAGTACACCTGAACAGGCAATTGATAAGAATATGATTGTCCAGCAGACCCTGAGCGCTGTGGAGAATATGCTGAACAGTCAGCTCAACCCGATCAGGTCAGATTTTAACCAGCTTTCTGAAAACTTTTCCTTGCTGTCCGGGCAGTTGGAGAACAAGATTATTTTTTCAGTTAAATCGTCTATAAAGGAATCCCATCAATATACAGACTCTAAAACCGCTGAGATTAGTGCACAGCTGGATAATCTGCGACAGGATCTAGATGGTTTTCGGTCTCAGTTTGAAAGTATTGATTTTGACCAGTTGATCCTGGAAACCATTAATACACATCTTGATCAATTGTTTAACGAACGTCAGACTGAAATGGCGCAGGCTGTTATTAATAATGAATCTGTTCAGACTCAGCTTTATGAACAGATACAAAGCACAATAGATCCTGTTAATGGGCAGTTGACAGCCATAGAGCAGAAATTAGAACAAAAGTTACAGGAACAAGCGGCAGAAGATGAGAAAGAAGCAAAGTCTGCACCTAAAAGTGGTCTGTATATTGCTGTTACAGCCCTGCTTATTTCTCTGGGTGCGGCAGCATTAGCCGCTTTGCCTTTTCTAACAAAATAAACGACTCACTTTACTGGGGTAAGTGTTCTTTAATTAGTGTCGCTACTGCCGTCTCAGGAACGGTTTCTGCTGTTGTAATAACGGCTATGCCGCGGCTTTTCATTCTGTTAATAAACCCCGGGCCGCAGCTCTCAGTTATCAGGTAGTCAACCCTGTCGATGGGATGCTCAGTACCCTGGAAATTATGCATGGCCATTTCTTTGGGCAGATCAAGACGCTCAACTTCCTTAATACCCTCATTGTCTGCTTCGTAAATAATAAATCGCCGGGTTTTACCGGCATGTCCAGTAATGGTTCGAAAATTCTGGCTGGTTACTCCAACTTTCATTATAAAAACTCCTTTAACGAATATACCTTAGATATTGTAAATTAAGAAAATAACCTTATGTTAGTAATGTAAATGATTCGAACAAGTTCTATACTTGAGTTTAATTTTATATCTAAGGCTAACACACTTTAGCCAGGTTTTTATCACTGATTTTCAGGGAAACACTTATGGAGTTTAAAGACTATTATGAACTAATGGGGGTAGATAAAAATGCCACCCAGGATGAAATTAAGCGGGCCTACCGAAAACTGGCCCGTAAATACCACCCCGATGTCAGTAAGGAAAAGGATGCAGAAGCACGCTTTAAGGAAATTGGTGAAGCATACGAGGTATTAAAAGATCCGGAAAAACGTGCAGCCTATGATCAACTTGGCGCAAACTGGAAATCCGGTCAGGACTTCCAGCCACCTCCAGACTGGGATGCCGGCTTTGAATTTAGTGGTGGTGGCTTTACCGGAGGAGATGCTTCTTCGTATAGTGATTTTTTTGAAACCCTGTTTGGTCAGCAATTTAAAGGTGGCGGCCAGCAGTATTCAGGCGGTCGTGGTTTTTCCATGCAGGGTGAAGATCACCATGCCAAGGTTCTGATTGACCTGGAAGATGCCTTTAACGGAGCCACCCGTTCAATTACCCTGCATGCACCGCAGGTTGATGAAGCAGGGCATGTGGTGACCAGGGAAAGAACCCTGAAAGTCCGTATTCCAAAAGGCGTTTATCAGGGCCAGCAGATCCGTCTCAGCGGCCAGGGTGCACCGGGAATCGGCGGCGGTAAGCAGGGCGATCTTTATCTTGAGATTGAATTCCGTCCTCATAAGTATTATCGTGCAGAAGGCAAGGATATATACCTGGATCTGCCGGTTGCTCCCTGGGAGGCTGCCCTGGGTGCAAAAATCAAGGTGCCTACACCTGCCGGAGCTGTGGATTTAAAAATACCGGCCAATTCCACATCAGGTAAAAAAATGCGCTTAAAAGGCCGGGGGATCCCAGGTAAAAAACCAGGTGATTTATATATTATTCTCAATATTGCTTTGCCGCCTGCCGATACTGATAAGGCAAAAGAACTGTACCGCAAAATGGAACAGGAACTGGCATTTAATCCACGTGCTGATTTAGGAGTGTAATAATGACCCAAGAAATGATTGGACTACTGCTTGATCAAGAGCATCCACTGACCCTGGGCGAACTTTCCAGAGCCTGTTCCATGCATGCAGACTGGGTTCTGGAACTGGTAGAAGAGGGGATACTGGAACCTTTAAATCCGGAAGTACCGCGACTGCAATTCAGCGGCCAGAACCTGCACAGGGCGCTTATCGTCAGAAGATTACAGCAGGACCTGGGTGTTAATCTTTCTGGTGCTGCTCTGGCTCTGCAGCTTATGGAAGAGGTTGAAACCCTCAGGGCAAGACTTAATGCCATGAGCTGCCGATAAATGCCATCCATTTCACCGATCCTGAAAAAAGATAATAATAAGGACAATAGTGAAAAACTCAGCCTCAAAGAGGTCATTGCCATGGGTGTCGGCGGCATGGTCGGGGGCGGAATTTTCTCTGTGCTGGGTCTGGCTATTCTACTGGCCGGGCATGCCGCTCCGCTGGCTTTTGCTATAGGAGGTGTTATCGCCATGATAACCGGCCTATCCTATGCCAGGCTGGGTCTGCATTTTAAATCCGCCGGTGGCAGTTTCACTTACCTTGAACACGCTTTTAAAAGCCAGAACATTGCCGGTTTAGGCGGCTGGTTACTGCTGGTTGGTTATATCGGCACCATGTCACTTTATGCGTTTACTTTTGGTGTTTACGGTTCGGCCATGTTGGGCATGGACTCAGGCAGTAATCCTGCCATGCATCATTTTCTTCAGTCTCTGGTTATTCTGGTATTTCTGGCCATAAATCTTTATGGCGTCAAGGCCAGCGGCAGCAGTGAACTGATCATTGTGACTATTAAAATTCTAATACTCCTGCTGTTTGCCATTATCGGCCTGTTTTATGCAAAATCTGACCATCTGCTGCCGGTTTTCAACCAGGGGATTAACGGGGTTTTAATGGGTGCTGCATTAATCTTTGTTGCCTATGAGGGTTTTGAATTAATACCTAACACCATCAATGAGATGGAAGATCCTCAGAATAATTTACTTAAAGGAATTGTCTGGTCTATTGCCATTACCATCTTTGTCTATGTTCTGGTATCTATTGTTGCAGTGGGTAATTTACTGCCTGATGAGATCACTAAATATAAGGAATATGCTCTGGCGGTAGCGGCCAAACCTTTTCTGGGTCAGGCCGGTTTTCTGCTAATCGGCCTGGCAGCCCTGTTTTCCGCTTCTTCTGCTATTAATGCTACCTTATTCGGTACTGCACGATTAAGCATGGTTATGGCCAGGGAAAATGAACTGCCTCCTGCCTTCGGTTTCAGGCGCAAGTCGAATAATATACCCTGGGCAGCACTGATAATTATCAGTTTTGTAACCCTGGCTTTTGTGAATCTGGCCAATTTAAATATTATTTCTTCTTTTGCAAGTTCCACTTTTCTGCTTATCTTTGCACTGATCAATCTTTCTGCCTGGCGATTAAGAAAAGCGATTAAAATAAAGTCACATATGCCGCTAATTGGCATGTTTATGTCACTGGCATCATGGCTGACCCTGATGGTTTACTTATGGCTTCACAAACCAGATTCTCTAATCTGGATAGTTGTCATTTATCTGTCGGTGATTATCGCTGAACTACTTTTCAGCCAGAGACGATTTGTTTTTAAACATTGAAACGTTTTTTCAATTTATAAACAGGATAAATGAAAGTAGCGTAGGAATAGTCTTACATAAATGGCTGACAGGAAAAAAACATTCATTAATTTTTGAATAAACTCCAAAATTGGCTATTATCTATATATACATAATAAAAGTACTAATCATAATAATTTGTAACTATTCAGCGTATTCATCTTTTGCGCCACTCTTGTAGGTAAGAGATGCGTTATTTTCGTACTCAAATGGTCACGTATTGATATACGCTCACATTTTCCGTGCGCCTCTTGAGGTAGCGAAGCTATTGTGCCTTGAACTGGCACAAAATCTAAACACACTGAGCAGTTACAATAACTTAAGCTATATCACTGACATATAAAAATTATGGAGTCATACCATGGCCACTAAATATGGTCTGTTTATTAACCTGGACTATGCCAATAAGCCTGCAGATGAATGTTCCAATATCTGGGGTATTATAATGGATACTATGACTCAAAATGGTTTTAGCTTTGAAAAAAGAGCCTTTGTCATTACCTCGGAAAAAAATTCAGATGAGATTGCCCTGTTTGTGGTACATCTGTTTGATCAGGTTCAGATGAATTCCCCCGATTTACACATCTACAATTATCTGGCAGACTGTTTTATCCTGACCCTTGATGACTGTAAGGACATCAAGCAGCCGGACACCAGCAATAGTATTCTGGTGGAAGATGTTAATCTGGATGATCTGGATGCAGCAGGTATTGAATATAATACCCTGTTTAAAGACAAATAAAATTTTTCACTTTTTACTACGTTATTAAATAATTTGTATCATAAGCCTGGCTTAGTCGTTCAGGAGTTGCGGCTGTTGTGCTAATAATTTTCCCGGCCATATAGCCATCAATCCACCACGAAAGAGCTGGCAATATTCAGGGGCCATAGTGAACTGGCGTGATGGATCGCTATAATAGACTACAACCATACCGTCAGGATGATCCTTTACCCAATCCGATAGTTGAAAATCTCGAATGACATCTAACGGTTTCAGTAAACGTCCCAGAAAGTGATATTGACCGTGGTATTTGCTGATATGTGCAATGGGTAAATCAGCCTGTTGATAGTCTGCCAGCTGACGGCTGATACGAGTAAGATCATGGGTGGGCCCCAGTTGGCTGACAATGCTTAGATTAATGACTATACAGATGAATGCTATTGACCAGGCTAAGCTGTGGATTGCAATTTTGAGACGTTGAATATGTATTGTCCATAAACTAATCCCGGCCACTAATAGCAGTACGCCCCAGAATGGTGATATTCCGCTTAACCAGGGAGTATGACTAAATCGGGGAGCTAAAAATGGCAGAGCGGTAAGCATTGAACCTGTACCGATTAATATTGCCGCACTAAGCCATTGCCGAACCGGTTGTTTCCAGTCTGATAGCATGCCAAGACTGCGGCTTGCCAGCAGGGCAAAACCGGGAAACAGAGGCAGTAAATAATGGAGCTGTTTACCGCTGACTAAAGACATCAGTATAAAAACAGAAGCAATCCAGGTTATGCAAAACCGGCTCCCCTGATCGTATTGCGTCTTAAAAAGACGTGTGATGCCACGCCATAATGAGGGCCATAACAGCCAGGGAAATAAAATAACGGGAAACCAGGGCAGGTACCACCACCATGGATGCTGGTGGCGAAAGGAATTCACTATGCGTCCAGCGGTCTGTCCCCAGAAGATGGCAGAGCCATACTCAGTTCCACCGACAATTGCAGCGGGGATGGCCCAGCTCAGAGCAATGGCTGCTCCGATCAATATAGCAATACCTATGCCTCGATACCAGTAAAACCAGCTCTGAGAGGATTTACTGAGCCACACAGGGGCCAGTAGTGCAACAGGCAGGACATGAAGTAATATAACCGGCCCCTTGGCAAGAATGCCAAGGCCGATGGCGATACCCACGGTAAACCAGCCGTGTTTGGGATAGCGGCTGGCAATAAAAACACCATAGACTCCAAGCAGGACAAAGAACGTTATCAGGAAGTCGAACATAGCGGTGGCAGTGAATGCCGCCCAGAACAGGCCTGTCATCAACAGGGGAGGAACCAGTTCATATACCCGGTTAGGTTCAGGCCATAACAGCTGAGCCAGACGTGTTGCCAGGAATATACTGGCCAGCTGAAACAGGGCAGGCACCAGTCGTGGCCACCAGTCGTTGAGTCCGAATATCGCCCAGCCCAGATGTATCAGCCAGAAAAACAGCGGCGGTTTGTGGCTATAAGTTTCACCATTTAAATGGGGAACCAGCCAGTCTCCATGTATCCACATCTCCCATGCAACAGAAACATAGCGGGTTTCGTCCAATGGCATAAGGTTACGGGACAGGAGTGCGGCAGTAACCAGAACCAACCATATAAGTCCCGCTGACAATAGTGATGGCAGGTTGTTTTTATTCATCTATCTGTGGAGTATCTTTTGCAGACAAAGGGTTACTGTGTTCATGGTAAATGAAATAAAGGTTACGTAAATAGATAAAAACCCCCAGGGACTGGCCGAGAATAAATACCGGATCCTTGCGGTAGATAGCATAGCTGAGTAAGGTCAGTCCGCCAAGAAGGCTGAAATACCAGAAAGCAACAGGTATAACACTGCGTCGGGCGCGCTCACTTTGCAACCACTGGATAATAAAGCGCATTGAAAATAGCCCCTGACCGAGAAAACCGATCGTCAGCCAGAAAATGTCAGTATTACTCATATCTCAAAATTTCTCAGTCAGTTCGGGCCGTTTGGTCCGGTTTTGCAGCCACTTGACACCAAAGAGATCAATGATCCCTGCCCAAAGGCGGTTATTCACTCCATACTTGGACTGGCCTCCTGTTCGAGGACGATGATTGACTTCCACCCAGCTGAGTTGTGCACCCTGAGGTAAGGCCAGGGCTGGTAGAAACCTGTGCATATGATCGAAATAGGGCAGGCGTAGGAAAAGTTTTCGGTGAAACAGCTTCAGACCACAACCGGTATCCAGAGTTTTATCCTCTAATATTTTACTGCGAACATTGTTGGCAATTCGGGATGAAACCCGTCTAATCAAAGTGTCCTGACGTTTCAGTCGTTGTCCGCAGACCATCTGCAGGTCATTATCACCCTGTTGGTGCAGGGTATCGAGTAATTTTGGGATATCAGCCGGGTCATTCTGGCCATCACCATCCAGGGTTGCAATTAAAGGTGCCTGTGCAGCACGCACCCCCGTTAGTATAGCGGTACTCTGGCCACAACTATGGCGATGATGAAGAACCCGTAGACGATTAAACTGCTCACTCAGCTGGTCCAGAGTTACAGCTGTACCATCATCACTGCCATCATCGACAAAGATTACTTCATAGTCCACCATGCCTTCAAGGGTTGCATAAATTTCCATAAATAATGGTTCTACATTAGTCACTTCATTGCGAACCGGAATAACAACTGAGAGTTCCATTATTTTTTCTCGAAATATAAAGTTTATATGGCAGGGTACGGGTTTTGAAGTTACTGTGTTATGCAAGTCAAGGGTTGGTTAACATTAAAAAATATAGTATTGAAAAAATATTAGTCGTCTGGTTGGTGAGAAAGTGTCGCGTATTATGTAACAAGATTATTTTCATAGAAAAGTAAATATTGACTAATGTCCTGACTATCATTATTTTTGACAAGAGATATTTTACTGGTAAAGCAGTTAATGAATAGTGAATTAAAAGTAAAAAAAAAGTAAATTTTACTTTTAAAATTTAAAGGGTTAATTAGAAATAAATATTTAACCCAGTTCAGGGCTGCTTGAGTATTATTGCCTGCAGGTTTCAACAGGGAAGGTTATTGTGAAGTGTACGCCATGACCTAACTCGCTCTCACAGGCTATTGTTCCTCCCAGTTTCTGTACTACCAGGTTATAAACAATATGAGTGCCTAAACCGGAACCGCCCTGACCACGTTTAGTAGTTACAAATGGCTCAAACAGATGTTCCAGGATCTTCTGTGGGATGCCGTGACCATTATCGGAATACTTGAGACTTAACTGTTCATCATCCATTTTAAATGCAATTTTAATCAGCCCTTTTTTCTGGTTTTCAAAACCATGAAGCAGGCTATTGTTGATTAAATTACTGAATAGCTGATAAAAAGCACTTTGATAGGAGTTAATGGCTAATGATTCATCACCGTCAAGTCGGACAGAAATGGTATTACTATTATTTTTAGGAAGTAATATTTTGACTAATCGCTGTAATTCAGTGTACAAATTAAAACAGTTTTTAGTATCTGTATGCTGGCCTACAGCAATTTTTTTAAAGTTTGAAATTAGTTGAGCAGCCCGCTTAATATTTTCGGTTGCAATTTCACAACTGTCATGGGATAAAGAGAGGAAGTTTTTAAAATCACTTTCTGATAGTTTCTGTTGATCATATTTTAACTGCAGTTCATGACTGGCATCATTTAAATGGCTGACAGCCGTTAAACAGATACCAATAGGAGTATTAATTTCATGGGCTATGCCTGCGACCAGGTTACCCAGAGAGGCCATTTTTTCCGACTCAACCAGTTGATCCTGCATTTTAATAAGAACTTCATTTTGATTTTGTAAATCAAGTGTTCTTTGTTCTACCTTTCCCTGCAATAAATGTTCTTCATTTTTTAGATCCTGATAGGCTGAATTTAATCGAGCCATTAATTCTTTAAAAGAATTGGCTAAATTTCCAATTTCATCTGGACTTTCCAGGATTTCAGGGGCAATGGAACTATTATTGTCAAAGGTAAAATTCTGAATAGATGAATTGAGTTCAGTTAACGGAGAAGTATGCAGGCGGATAATATATAAAGTGGCCAGTAAGATAAGACTAAGAAAAGTCACCGTAACCAGAAACAGAATATAAATATCATTATTACTAAACACAGTAAATAAGATGTTATCAGTATAATAAGCAATATGGGCATTGGCGAATACATCGTCATCAATACTGGAAGCGTAAATGATTTCCTTAACAGGCCTGCCATGATATATAAGATTGCGAGAGGTGTAATGCCTAAAAGAGGGGAGTTGGGTGTATTTTGCAATTTGATCCTCGTCAGTATGAACCAGAATATGGCCGGAAACACCGGAAATATAACCATAGGCATAAATATCGGTAATAACAACCGCTTTTAGCCAGCTTTCAAGAAATTCAAAATCTCGGGAAACCAGGGCATCAATACTTCCTTCAGCCAGGCTTTTGGCACTTGCAAAGGCCAGTTTTTCTTTTTCTTCAAGGATATTATTATTCTGATTCAGGACAATGAAATAGCCTGATGTCAGCATGGCCAGGGTAAATAGAAAAAATAAGCTGATTGCTATTTTAGCAAAAAGTGTAAGATGTAGTTTAGCCACTGAATTCCCCGGAGCGTAGCAGTTCCTCAGTTAATTTTTCAATTTCCGGATCATATGGAATAAATTTTTTAATTTTCATTTTATTAAGCGTTGCAAGGATTTCTTTTCCAAAACTATCATCAGGCATAGAAATAACAATGGCTCTTATCTTATCAAGCAGGGAAGTTGAAATGTCTGAACGGGCAGCCAGTACATTTTCTGGATACTTACTACTGGAAGCAATGATTTTAAGTTCGCCGGTCTCTAATTTTTTACTCAACAACTGGTAATTTACCCCGCACATGGTAGCCGCATCAGCTTTGCCCAATAACACGTCATATATGGAATTAGTCAGATTTTTAGTAAAGATTTCATTGGTTTGCTGCTTAGTTTTAATACCATGTTCATACATAAATGCACGGGGAGCCAGGTAACCACCGGCTCCCATAGGGCTGACAAAAGCAAAGGTTTTACCTTTTAACTGGGAAACATCTGAGATATTGGAGTCATTACGAACAAATATATTACTCTGGCTGGTAGTACTATCGGCTATATTATACATCTGTGCAATCGGAACCGCCTTGCCGGATTTTTTCAGCCGGTAAAAAATATGAGAATTCACATAAAACAGATCTACCTGTTTATTTTCGGCCATGTTCTTTAATTTTCCAAAACCACGGGGAGCAATAATAATTACTTTCATATCCAGTTTGCTGGAAAGGTACTGGGCAAATGGTTTCCAGTTTTTATAAATTTTAGATGGCGGTGTCAGCGACAGGATACCAAGATTTAATTCTTTTATTTCTGACGAATAAGAATTGTTTAATAAGACAAATATAAAAACAAAAGCAAGGATAAAAGAAGATATAACTTTAGTTTGTCGAGGTTCAGTTTTTAAAAACCACATTTCAATTTCTCATATAAAATCAGTGTAAACAGCATGCATATAATGACAGAAATAATAGAAGTAATAGTAAGAGGATAGTTGATAATATATGAATAATAAATATAAGGCCAGTAAGCATTTATATGAATAAATGCTATTTTACATAATATATATTATGCGAAGTTGTAATTTATATGAAGTAAAGTATAGAAAGGATTTCCCGGTTCAAATAAAGTCTCTGAGCTTAGGGTTAAATAACCAAAAAAGATGAATATAAAAAGGCGCTCTCTCGTAAATTCTGTATAAGTTTTAAGGTTCAGGTACCGAACTTTTTACGAGAATTGTTCATATTAAAGAAAATTTATGTTGGCATGATGCCGTCCATCTCAATCACACATTACACAGTTTCTGTTTTTGTGTTTGGCAAGGTAAAGCTGTTTATCAGCTTTTTCAAACAGTATTGATGGTGACTGATTAATTACTGGAATCAAGGTACAGACACCGGCACTAATTGTGACAAATTTATCAATGCTGGATCCTTTATGAGGAATTTTTAAAATCCTGATAAGCTGACGTGTTTTTTCTGCGATTTCCATAGCACTATCCTGATCGGTACCAGGAAGTAACAATAAAATTCTTCGCCACCATAGCGTGCACAGAGATCGGTTGAACGTGTAGTAACAGTTTCTAATGCTCTGGATATAGTCTGCAAGCAAGAATCACCCTCAAGATGTCCATATATATCATTGAATTCTTTGAAATAATCAATGTCTATCAGGATCATTGAAATGGGCTGTTTATTACGCATTGCCCTGGGCCATTCTGTTTCTAAAGTCTGATCATACAGGCGGCGGTTGGCAAGTCCTGTCAGGCCGTCCTGGTAGGAGAAAGCTTTGAGTCTTTTATTAGCTTCCAGTAATTCATTTTCAAGTCGTTTATGCTCGGAAATATCAAACATAAAACCAATGAGTTTTTTGGTGATGCCATTTTCTCTGACAACGTGCACCACATCCCGGATCCAGATGTATCCTCCATCTTTTTTCCGTGCAGGATAATCAGCTTCATGGTCAACACCACTTTCAGACTGGGTAATACAGTAAGTAGTAATTTCTTCTCTGTATTCCTCATGTATTCTGTCTATCCACTCCTGTGCAGTTGCCTAACTATCCTGTGGCCAGCCAAGTAGTTCTTCAATCTGCGGCCCAATATATTCAAATTTTTTGGTTTCCCAGTCAATAGACCATGGAATTGCTCTGGTAGATTCAAGCAAAGTCTTATATACATCACTTTCCAGGTTATTATTATTCATATTTGTCTCGCTGTGAAACTTTTAGATTCAATTGGTGATACAAACTAATTACCTGTTCCAGTCTGGAACTATATTTTTTACCTTTCACACCCAGTATTTAGAAATTAATAACATGGTTTTTTATAATAGAATACAAATTTAAATAATACAATGTGAAATAAAGTTACATTGGGTATCGTATAAATAAACCTTAAATCACTTCAAAACCAGAGTATCTAATACCTGATAAATATGCTGCCTCACGATGCCAGGTTGCTAAATCTTCCTTATTGAATTTATTCAGTGCATCATGACCACAGGCTCGAGCCATCACTTTCATTAGATCTGTCGATGCAGCAAGGAAGTTTTCAAGTTTTTTTGCTGAATGGTCAATATTAATATGTTTGCGCAATTCCGCTTTTTGAGTTGCAATACCCGTTGGACAGTTATTAGTATTACATATCCTGGCAGCTACACAACCGATGGCCTGCATTGCACTATTTGACAGCGCCACACCATCTGCACCAAGCGCCAGGGCTTTGACAAAATCCATTGGTACCCGTAGTCCTCCCGTGATAATTAATGTTACCCTACCACTGGCTCCCTGGCTGTCAAGATAACGTCGGGCTCTGGCTAATGCCGGGATTGTTGGGACACTAATATGATCCCTGAACATTTCTGGAGCCGCACCGGTACCCCCTCCCCGTCCATCTAAAATGATGTAATCTGCGCTGGCATCAAGAGCGAACTGTATATCTTTTTCAATATGATTAGCACTTAATTTAAATCCAATAGGTATGCCACCAGTTATATACCTTACCCGGTCAGCAAACTTTCGAAAGTCTACAATGGTCTTGAGATCCTTAAAGGTTGGTGGTGAAATTGCAGGTTGTCCTTCTGGTATACCACGTATCTGAGATATTTTTCCTTTGTTTTTATTCCCGGGAAGATGTCCTCCGGTACCTGTTTTAGCACCCTGACCTCCTTTAAAGTGAAATGCCTGAACGTTTTTAAGTAGATCTTCCCTGTAACCAAATTTGGCACTGGCAAGTTCATAAAAATAACGTGAGTTTTCAGCCTGCTCCTCAGGCAACATACCGCCTTCACCTGAACAAATTCCAGTCCCTGCCAACTGTGCGCCTCTGGACAGGGCAATTTTTGCTTCTTCTGACAACGCTCCAAAACTCATATCAGAAATAAATAAAGGAGTTTTTAAGGTTAATGGTTTTTTACATTCTGGTCCTATAACCAGTTCCGTTGCAACAGGATGATCTTCCATTAACGGCCTGGTAGCCATTTGTGCTACCATAACTTGCAAATCATCCCAATGGGGTAATTGATATCGTGGCACACCCATTGAGGTCATTCGTCCATGGTGTCCTATAACACTGAGACCTTCGTTTGCTAACTGGTGAATAAACTCAATAGTAGGTTCTTCCTTTGTTGCCACCGCATCAGGTACACCAGATTCTTTCGATTCCAGACCTGGGCCCTCCTTCCCAACCTGCTCAGCGGAAAATCTTTCATGTGTGCCGTCACAATAAGGCTGGTTGAGACTGTGTTTGCACGCACATAAATACGCATCGCCAGCTTCATCAGCCACAATTACCTTCGGAGTAAATTCGGTTCCAATATGTGAACCATCACAAAACGGCTGGCTTTTAGAACGGCCACAAGTACAAAAATGATACTCATCACCTTTTGAAAGGTTCACTTTTACAGGTTTATTATCTGCAATGACAGGGTTAGACATAAATATATCTCCTTATTATTGTTGAATCTGAATCTTTATTGTTTTATACCTTCTAACGATAATATCATTTCTACATCTTTAGACTTTGGTCCCAAATTTTTTGTAATACCAAAATCAGTCATAGCGAATCGTGTTTTACCTTCAAATCCCTGACGGTATCCTCCCCAGGGATCTTTGCCTGCTCCTATAGATTCCACTTCAATCTCCACTGTCCTGGTAATACCATGTAATGTCAGCTCCCCTTTTAGCATACCTTTACCCCCTTTTTCAGGGTTAAAGCTGGTGCTAACAAACTTAGCTTCAGGATATTTATTAACATCGAGAAAATCCTTACTACGCAGATGTTTATCACGTTCAGCATGATTTGAATCAATACTGGCAGTCTTAATAGTAACCTCAATGGATGCCTTTTCCGGAGCAGCTTCATCGTAATTAAACTTGCCGCTAAAGTCATTGAATCGACCATACAGCCAGCTATAACCAAGATGTTGTACACGGAACTGTATAAACGCATGTGCACCTTTTGTATCAATGATGTATTCAGCGGCCATTAGTGCAGAGCTGCCCAATGACAATCCTGCAAAAAGTATAGACGTAGTTAATGTTGGTAATTTCATAAATGTTCTCCAAATCGTTAGAAAAAACTTATTTTCCGAGAATACGTTTAAAAGTACGATCACGGTCAATAAAATGATGTTTAAGAGCGGCAGCTGCATGAAGCAATGCTATTCCGATTAAAAATGATGCCAGCATCAAATGTATCCAGCCGGCTTGATCTTCCTGCTCAGGAATTGAAGTAATACTTGCCGGAATGGAAAACCAGCCAAACACGTCTATTGAACGACCATCTGCTGTTGAAATAAGGTATCCGCTGAACATGATAGCCAGTAGCAATAAATAGAGTAGTGAGTGGGTAAAATGAGCTAATCTGATTTCCATCGTTTTATGACTGAGTAATGCCTCGGGTGGTGGTGTTAACCATCGCCAGAACATACGAGCAAGTACAACAAAGAACAGCAGGATACCAGTACTTTTGTGCAACCATGGTCCCTGTTTATACCAGCTATTATAATAATCAAGCTGAGTCATCCATAAACCGAGTCCAAAGAGTCCAAAAACCAACAGTGCAACCAGCCAGTGTAAAGCCACAGCAATAAAACCATAATGCGTTTTATTATTTTTCCATTGCATCTTCATAACCCCTGTTTATTACGTCTTTTATCAGACATGAACATGAACCAAATTATTCAATTAATATAGGTAGAGGTATTAAAACCTTGGTGTGGATGAGGTGGAATTCCGGTGATATATTCCTCTGGATTCTCACTGCTAATATGATCCAGAAATAGAAAAGGATCATAATTGCATAATGTCGGTGTACCAATACTATGGTAAATCGTAACACCTGCACCGTTAGAAGTCGCCATAGCGGGTATTATTCGTGTTAGATTAGTCTATGTCATCTTAATATCCTCAAATTACAGAGTAATTTTTAATACTTTGTTGTTACAGATATTATTCTTCTTGAGAAAAAAAGAATAAACAGCAATAATAGGAAATGATTGTTCTTATAAATGCAACAATAATGGAATGATATGGATCGCTTTGAAAATATGAATACCTTTATTCGGGTGGTTGAAGCCGGGAGTATCAGTGGTGCAGCAGATAGACTATCAGTTGCCAAATCCGCTGTTAGTAGGCGTTTAAAAGAACTTGAAGAGCATCTCGGTGTAGAACTTTTTCATAGAACGACCCGAAGGATGAATCTGACTGATACGGGACGAGCTTTTTACCATCAGTCTGTACGAATAGTGGAAGATCTTCTCGAAGCAGAACTGTCTACAGCACAGGCTCATGGCACATTAAAAGGCAGTTTGAAGATAGCCTTACCATCCACTTTTGGAGTCATGCATATGGGGCCAGCCATTAACGAATTTTTAAATGTCCACCCGAAAATTGAATTTGATCTGGATTTTAATGATCGTGAAGTGGATTTAATGCAGGAAGGCTTTGACCTGGCAGTACGTATTGCAACCTTACCTGATTCCAGCTTGATTGCACGCCGTTTAGCACCAGTTAAGACAATTATATGTGCCAGTCCGGTTTATCTTGAGCAAAAGGGTTTACCTCAATTTCCAGATGATTTAAGAGCACATCAATGCCTCGTATATAGCCTGCTACGTGATTATGAATACTGGAAATTTACAGATACTAATGGCAAGGAAATCAAAACAAAAATATATCCATACTTAAAAGCAAGCACGGGAGAATTTCTTAAAGATGCTGCCGTACAAGGACTGGGTATTATCCAGAGCCCAACCTTTGTTGTCTATAAAGAAATTGAACGTGGTACATTAGTACCATTATTACAGGATTATAAACTTCCACAGATTAATGCTTACGCAATTTACCCTCCCACACGTCATCTTTCTCAACGTGTTAGAGCTTTTGTTGATTTTCTCGTAAAACGGTTTGAAAATACTCCCTATTGGGACATCTGTCTCAAGTAAATTGAAGTGTTATCAGGATTTAAATGATGACTGAAGTCATACAGGTTGCACTCAAGGCTGAGGCTATCCTGGGCTGAAGATGCAGATGCTAAACTGACCGCTTTTTCCAGTTGAACCTGGAGCATGGTCTGCATGATTTTAACTGGTGAATCAATCCATCTGTAATGCTTTTATTTGATCCAGTCTGGGAGCCAGGCAATTATATATCATCAATTCCACGGGAACGTAGATTATTAAAAATAGTCGGATCACTCCTGTTTTTTGATGTTGCTGCTTTCATAAATACAACGACTCCATCAATATCTCTAATGATACCCTTGAGACGATTATTATCCTCTATAGATTCACTTATAGAAGCAAAGGCCTGATCCATCAGGTTTTTATCATTGCGTGCAATACCCACAGCATAAGCAAGATATGCGGCAAGTCCTTTATGATGCAGGTTAATCAGTTTTGAGAAATCAGTCCATGTTTCTGTCCATCTTTTCCATTCAATCTCAGAAAGCTTTTTGCTGTCAAGATGTAAAAATAATGTTGCGCTGAGAAGATCATCTTTCCAGTCCCAGTCTGGCGATTTCTCTTTAACTCTTGCCGCATTCACTGCCCGTTCATGAAATACCCGGCAACGTTCGCACTGATAATAACAGGCAAGTACATAGGCAATATATTCACGCTCAAGTACTGTTAATTCAAATGGCTCTGATTCACCAGGCACGCCTTCAAATACAATCTGATGAAGTTCATTAAGCACATCATTAAACGCCCATCCTATAAGAGGTGTTTTGGTCTTTATCATTTTAAATCTCTCCTTTATCAAAAATGGCAGAACGTGCAAAACTTTAGTTTAGACAGGATATGCCGGTCCTATTATTAGTTTTTCTTTACTTAATTACTTTAAATGATTTAAGGTGTAAACAGGGAAAAACTGTTTTCAGTAACATGTTCTGTGCCAAATTCATGTTTTATTCGTGTTATAAGTATCTGGTATTGTTGTTTAGCAAAAGCACTGAGTTTTGATGTATCCGATTCAGTAAAGTGGATACCGGTAACATTATCAGTTTCTCTGAAATGAACCCTGACCTGAATTGAGGGGGTGGTTTTTAATTCAAACAGCATACGGTATTGTCCATATCTTTCAGCGACTTTTAAATATTCTCCAGTGGATTCGTTTAGAACCGGGTACCATTTATAGCCTAAATCTTCCATCATTAAAGTGACTTCATAGCGCATATTAATAGTATCCGCTTCATCACCAGGAGTAATTTTAATGACTTTTTCTTCAGCAGAAACTACAGAAGGTAAAAAAATAGAAAGCAGGAATAAACCAATGAAAAACAAAGTGTTTATGATCTGATTTGGTTTCATAAATAATATTCCCCTGTTATTAAAAAATCGGCCCGAACATGGCTACGCTGTTATTTTTTAACTTTCTGTAAAATGGCCAGTTAGCCACTTCACGTTGCTCAATCAGACGGGATTGCTCAATATACTCAATCTGTCTTTTTCGGATACTCTCTGTCAGTTCAGGATCATATAATAAAATATTGTTTTCATAATTCAAATCAAAGCTTCTGCGATCCATATTGGCTGAACCGATTAAAGTGACCTCTTTATCCATAGAGAGTGATTTTGTGTGCAATAAACCGCCCTCGTATTCATAGATTTTAACCCCGGCTTCCAGTAAGTCAGCATAATAACTCCGACTGGCGGCACCGACTACCCAGGAATCATTTCTGGCAGGAAAAATAATTATTGTGTTGATCCCGCGATAGGCTGCTGAACACAGGGCATTCTGTATAGCTTCATCAGGCACGTAATAAGGTGTTGATATAATCAGTTCATTTTTGGCGGTAAACATAAGAGATACGAACATTTCGGGCATGGCTGAATAACGTACTGTCGGCCCCGTGCCAATTACCTGTGCAGGCAGTCCTGCATGGTCTGCAGTAACAGGCTTTTGTAGAAGTTCATCAATGTTTTCTCCTGAATACATCATCCAGTCACTGGCAAATAAAAACTGATTCTGGGTGGCAATGGGTCCTGTAAAACGTACCATAATATCTACCCAGGGTGCGTATTTTGCCTTAACCAGGAATTCAGGATCGGCACAGTTCTGACTACCACAATATGTAATATTACTATCAATTACAATGATTTTTCGATGATTTCTAAGATCAATTCTACCAGTTAATGGTTTCAGTAAGGGATTTCCAATGGGCAAAGCCACAGCCAGTTTTACACCGGCTGTCTGCATAGTCTGCCAGTGTAATGAGCGGATCATAACCCGTGAACCTAAATCATCCGCTATGGCACGGCACACCACTCCCCTGCCAGCAGCCCGTTTTAAAGCCTCAACAATTTTACAGCCATTATTATCAGGTAACCAGATATAAAAAAGAATATGTACTGTATGTTCTGCTGCATCAATATCTGCAACCATGGCATTTATAGCAGAATTGGAATCATCCATCAGTTGTGCGGTATTACCCCCGATGGGTTCAAAGCCATTAATTGACTGACCTACACGAAAGAGATCGCTGTAATTTTGAGGAATATTATTTTTAGTGTATTTATTATTTCTGAGAATAACACTTGAAAATTCAGGCATTTTTTCAAGAATATTACGAAGTTTAGCAATGCGTTTTCGACCTATGTTAACTTCTCCAAAAAAGACATAGATAAGCATACCGAAAACAGGCAGTGAAATAATAACTACAACCCAGGCAACACGTGAAGCAGGTTGACGGTGCGGTCTTATTAATACTCGTATAATAAATACGAATTGAATAAGTACATGAACCAATGCCATAAAGGCACCGTATGTAATTACATCCATAGGTAATTATCTTCAATTTATACTGGAGAGCCAGTTTAATAGTTGAACTGATACTTCATTTACTGCTTTATTTAATGCCATGGCCGCACCCTGTGCATTTTCTGTGGGAGATGCTATGAAAGCAAGTAGTTCCTGATGGGCAAGTACTGATCGGTTTTTATTATTAATAAGGTAACACCCTACTCTGACAACTCCGTTTGAAGTGTTATCAGGATTTAAATGATGACTAAAGTCATACAGGGTACACTCAAGGTTAAGGCTGGCCCGTGCAGAAGAAGTCGATGCTAATACTGCTTTAAACTGACCACTTTTTTCCAGTTGAACCTGGAACATGGTCTGCAGCATTTTAACCGGTGCATCACTCCAGCGGCTGTAAATATAGGGGTTTTGACTGTACTGTTTATCAGTATAAATTATATTACGGCTGGTAAAGGCGTCTATGGAACGGATGGGTAAAATTTTGAGAACAGACATATTATAATTACTGGCTTCCTGGTTTGATTTCGTATTATCCTCCCATTGAGGAGTAATAGTATAAACTGTAACCGGTGGTGTGGTCTGGCTGACACAGGCTGTAAGCAGTATCAATAAAAAGGGGGCGAATTTATTCAACATTCTATTCAACATAGTTAGTTTCCCCCGGACCAGGCTTTGACTGACTCTTTTTAAACAACAGGTCACTTGGACTGTTTTCGAATGACTGAACTGTTCTTTGAAGTTCATCAACCAGAATGTCCATGTCATACATTAGCTTATTAAAAAGCTCAAGGCTTTGATGAACATCCTGCTCCATATTATTACCGACATTAGCATAATTTTTTTTAAGGGTGAGAGACAGTTCATGAACGCTTTTAGATGCAGTATTAATTGTTTTAAAGGCGTTGGCTGCGTTTTTTTCCATAACAACACCGTTTTCAATCAATTGATGGAACCCTGCTACTTCCTTTCTGGTTTCCTTTATTAATAATCCGGCTTCCACAAGTATATCAGCAATTTTTTTTAGGTTGTCATCATTAAGTAAGCGATTAAACTTGTCCAGTGCCAAATATGATTTTTCTGTAAAGGAATTAAAAGCAATATCAAGCTTGCTAAAAATTGAAGGTGTAGAAGGTATAACTGGAATTTTATTGCCATCCTGTGTAAGCGGTAAAGACGTTTTACTGCTGCCGCTAAGTTCTATAAAGGTCAGACCGGTAATACCAAATGATTTAAGCGTAGCCCGGGTACTTTGAGTGATTTTAATACCATGTTTAATTTTTAAAAGCAGTTCCACCTGTTGTGGGTTATCTGAATTGATGCCGATTTTTGATACGGTTCCTATATTAACGCCCTTATACTTAACCGATGCATCAGGATTAAGACCGGCAACCGATTCATTCATATAAACATGATAATAATCATATTCATTTTCAGTATTGAGTTTTTCAAGCCAGATGACAAATATAACCAGACCTGCTAATAGGATAATAACAAACAGGCCAACCAGGGTATAATTAATTTTACTTTCCATTTCGGCTCCTTATTTTTCCCCGGGCGCCACAGAAAAATTCTTTAATAACAGGATGTGGATTTTCTATAACCTCATTAAGAGTGCCTTCTGCTATCACTTTTTTTTCACCTAAAACAGCAAAACGATCAACTATAGTCCAGATTGAATCCAGATCATGTGTAACCATAACCACTGTCAGGTTAAGCGTTTGACATAAGTCCAGAATGAGATGATCAAATTCTTCCGCACCGACTGGATCAAGACCTGATGTGGGTTCATCCAGAAATAAAAGTTCAGGATCCATAACCAGGGCACGTGCTAATGCCGCGCGTTTAGTCATGCCGCCGCTTAATTCTGCCGGATACAGCTCTGCAACATAGTCAGGCAGGCCAACCATGGCAATTTTCATCTGTACAATTTCTCTGATTAAGGCCGCTGGCAGATCACTGTATTCACGCAGTTTTATGCTGATATTTTCTTCTATAGTTAAAGATGAATAAAGCGCTCCTGCCTGGAAAAGCACGCCCCATTGATGGCTTAAAAGCGCAGCATCATGACGACTGATATCCATCAGGTTTTGTCCAAAAATACTGATTTCTCCCTCCTGGGGGTGCAGTAACATTATCATTTCTTTGAGTAAGGTTGATTTTCCTGACCCGCTGCCGCCAAGCAAACCATAGATTTCACCCTGCCTGACACTTAAATTAACTCCGTCATGGACAATATTATCTCCAAAGCGGGTAACCACATTAGAAACCTTAATAATAGTATGGCTCAAATACCCAGCTCCGTAAATAAGACTGAGAAAAGTGCATCACAGGCAATGACCAGGAAAATTGCATTTACAACACTGATGGTGGTATAACGACCAATACTTTCAGTATTACTGGATACCTGTAAACCATAAAAACAGCCCACAGAAGCAATTAACCAGGCAAAAAACGGAGCTTTAAAAATACCTATCCAGACATGTTTAATTGCCAGGGCTGATTGTAAGCGATGGAAGAATTCGACAGGTGAAACATTCAGGTGAATATCAGATATAAGCATACCGGCCAGGATACCCACAATATCCGCAAAAAATACCATTAATGGCAGTGCTATCATTAATGCCAGGATCCGCGGCACGATAAGAAAGCGATAAGGATCAAAGCCCATGGTGCGCATGGCATCAATTTCTTCGGTTATCTTCATGGCTCCCAATTGTGCAGTATAGGATGAGCCGGTTCTTCCGGCAACAACAATGGCCGTTATAAGCGGAGCAAGTTCACGGGTAATTGAGATGCCTATCATATCCACAATAAAAATATTAGCACCGAACTTCTGCAGCTGGACCGCGCCCTGATAAGCGATGACAATGCCAATTAAAAAACTGGTCACCGCGATAATAGGCATTGCCCGGACACCGGCATCTTCAATATTTTTTACTATAGCACCATATCGAACCGTACCCGGATGGAGAATTGACGTTGCCAGGTTGACAAATATTTCACCCATAAAGGTGATAAATGCAAATAGATCTACAGCCAGTCTGACACAGGTATGACCAAGAGTATTCAATGGTTTTAGAAGATTAACACTGGATTTTTTTTGAGGCGCCAGTTTTCTGGGAATAAACTGACGCAATAATTTGAACATTTTTTTATGTTCGGGCTTTACCCCAGTGAGTATTACAGAACAGTTTCTGGATTTAAGTAATTTATAGTAATGGTAGAAAATGATAATGCCGGCTGAATCCACACGCCCGACATCTGAAACATCCCATTGAAAGGTCTGTTGTTGACAGTTCTGTACAAGTTTTTCAATAACGGAGGCAATATTCTGAACTGCATCAACTGTCCAGTCACCGGAACACTTAAACTGTGTAACACTATCCTTTTGTGGAAGTGATATTAATTGTGCTGGATGGGAGCGGATTAATTGCATCCGTTATCTGTTTCCTTAATGAATACGTATAAATTATAGACTATTATAGTATTGATTTGACTGGTTTTGCCCAAAAAATTGCATACATTTCCAAACAGTTTAAAATTATAATGTAACTTATGTGATAAATTGTTAATGTTTTATTTCAGAAAAATAAACCCAGCAAATACATTAAGTGGGTATATAACCTTATTTTTATTAGGCTATCCAGCTTTTGTCTTTTCTGACAGCTCATTCTGGTCACTGCCAGTACCATTGCAGGGGGCTATACCGGAAGCATATAATAGCCCTGCATTAGACCGGCAGCCGGAAAAATGTGCTGCCTGTCATCCGCATATCTACCAGCAATGGCACACCTCTCTTCATGCCAGAGCCGTCGGCCCGGGACTATTGGGTCAGCTGCCTGCTTTTGACGATGATACAAAAAAAGATTGTCTTAATTGTCATGCTCCGCGTACAGAACAGCAGCAGTTATTAAAAAATAATAATAACGCTCATGTAAATGGTATTGATTGCTCGGCCTGCCATGTCCGACAGCATGTACGTTATGGTCCAAAAAACCAGGAACTAACACCACATGGTCAGGTAAAACAGTTAGCAATGTTCCAGAAATCGGAGTTTTGTGCCCCCTGCCATCAGTTTGGTGATGACGGTATTCTGGTTAATGGAAAACTGCTTGAAAATACCTACCAGGAATGGGAAGCCAGCCGTTATGCACAGGAAGGCATACAATGTCAGAACTGCCATATGCATGGTACGCATAACTTTAAAGGGATATATGATAGGGCAATGACCCGAAAAGGACTTGGAGTGACTATTACCAGGACTAAAAAAGCAATTCATTTAGAAGTTGTTAATATTGGTGCAGGTCATGCATTACCTACTTATATTACACCCAGAATACGCTTGCGTATTCAATCCATTGACGGTAAAAAACAGATTGAGCATATTATTCAGCGCCGCATGCACTGGAGTATAAAAGATGGCTGGCAGGAGCTCTCAGATACGCGCTTATTACCGGGGCAGACAGCCCGTATAAGCCTGCCCCTGTTGCCTGAAAACTCTGCCCTGGCAGAAGTTATTGTAGAACCTGATGCCGATTATTATGAGCGTGTTTATCCGTTTCTAATTGACCAGCTGGCTGAAGAACTGGACAGCCATGCAGTCAATAAACTTAAACTGGCCAGGGATTGCAGTGCTCAATCGATTTATGTACTCTACTCTTATGAATGCCCTGCTGCTACCCAAACCTGTGTTAAAAACAATCCTTAAACTATTATGGCTGGTCTTTATACTATTAAATTCGGCCTGTGAACAACACTCGGAGCCTGAGTCAGCGATTAATAAAATAGCCACTGACGATGAGAACCGTCTGGTTTTTCTGGTCCATCCCTACGATACTCCCAGCCAGCTTATTACCCGTTTTCAACCCTTGTGCAGTTATCTTGAAAAACAGACAGGGCATTCTATTAAACTGGAACTGGCCAGTTCCTATGTCAATCAGATCCGTCGAATCAGTAACGGCAGTGCTGATCTGGCTTATATGGGACCTACGCCATTTTTACGCGCCCAGGATCATTACCTGAAAGGACAGACACAAAAACTAATACCACTGGCCGCAGAAGCCATTAACGGTCAGGTCGGCTACCATAGTGTAATTGTGGTCAGTTCAGGCAGTCCGGTTCAATTTTTGAGACAGTTAAAAGGCCACAGTGTTGCTTTCGGAGCACCCCATTCTTTCAGCAGTCATTATGCCCCCCGTACCTTGTTAGCTGCTGCCGGACTGGGGTTTACGGATCTTCTTGATTATGCATTTCTGGGCAGTCATGAACGGGTTGCTCTTGCTGTTCTGCACGGTGATTTTGATGCTGGAGGTCTGCGCCAGAGTGTTGCAGAAAAATACGCTCACCGGGAACCCGGGCTAAAAATAATTAAAACATCCCCTCCTTTGCCCCCGCATTTAATTGTGGCCAGACCCGGTTTTGACAAACAGCTGGCTGAACGGATCAAAGAAGCCCTGTTAAAGCCGACAGCCGATTTTACCAAAGCAGGCTCCGCTCTTGGAACGGGCATTTATTTCGTTTATCCTGATTTATCCCTGTTTCAGTCTGCCCGTAAAGTTGTCCAGGCCATTGAAGCCCGAACCGAGGTTCCGGAGCAGTGGTGAACCGGCCTTTATCGCTTTCCTACCGCCTGGGTATGACTTTAGCTGCTGGACTACTGCTTTTCGGATTTATGGTCGGATTTGCTGTGTACAGAGGAGCCAGCGAAGTTCTCTATCAATCACAGCATGAGCGGGCAAGGGCACTGGCCCGTCAGCTGGCTACGTTCAGTATTGACGCCGTTCTGGTTTACGATTATGCCACTCTGGAACGTTATACCAAACAACTGGGGCAGGACAGTGATATCGTTTTTATTAATATTTACCGTACTGATACTGAGGTACTTGCTCAAACGGGGCAGCGCCCTGATTCGAAGCAGAGCCAGTTCAAGTTAATTAGAGAACCCATGCTGTTAGGCCATTCAATTATCGGCTATGTTGAACTGGCTTATGACATATCTCCTGCGCAAAATAAACTTTATAGTATAGGCATTATTGGTTTTATTACGCTGACACTCATGGTTATCGCTGCTTTCTGGTTTCAGCGCAATGTTCTTGAACGCAGTGTAATATGCCCTGTTCAACGCCTGGCTCGCCTTAGCAGCCCCCTTTCTACAGCAGGTATCAATGATCTGAAAAACATGCCGGAAGAACTGCAGCGTTTGGGGCTAACCTTCCAGGAACTAAGAGACGAGGTACAGACCCATATTAATGAACGTACCAAGGCTGAACAGCTGGCCCGCTCTGCAGCCATAAGACTGTGCAGAGAACAGCAACTGGCCTCTGTCGGCCAGATGGCTGCAGGGCTGGCTCACTCGCTTAATACCCCTCTGGGTAATATTCGAGGTTATACTCAATTGGCTCGGGAAGAACTGGAAAATGAACAGGTGGACTCTTACCTGGCAACTATTGAAGAACAGGCGACAGTCTGCTCTGATGTGGTTAAAAACCTGTTGATAGCCGTCAGGCCGCCGGAAACTCGTCTGAATAATTTTGATTTAAATGACCATATTGAAAAGACGCTTTCCTTAATGAGACCAGTGTTACAGGACAGAGGTGTACAGGAAATTAAACTTGAACATGCTGAAACAACGACAGTTTATGCTGATCCCGCTTCACTGGAGCAGATTATTTTCAATTTATTCAGCAATGCCGCGCAGGCCGGAGCCCGACATATTAAGGTATCAATAAAAAAAAATCCCCAGAATATCACTATACAGGTATCGGATGACGGCCCAGGTTTGCCTGAATCGGTACTCGATAAATTATTTGAGGCCTTTAATACCACCAAGGCGGCTGGAAAAGGAACCGGTCTTGGGCTTAACTTATGTCGGACTCTGGCCAGAAATATGGGTGGAGATATTGTCCTGCTCAGTACCGGTGCAGAGGGGACTACTTTTGAAATAAGCTTGCAGCATACTGTGGAGAGTATCTTATGAGCTGGGAATTATTAATTGTCGAAGATGATCAGACAATGGCAGCCCTGTTAGCCAACCTGGCAAAAAAAACGGGGTTTAACCCTGTTATTGCTGCAGATATCAGCAGTGCAAACCGGCTATTATCCCAATCTGTCCCGGATGTTTTATTTACGGATCATCGACTACCGGATGGTGAAGGTATTGATTTTCTGGAAGATGCTAATGGCCGTTTCCCGGAACTTCCATCAGTTATGATCACCGGTTATGCCACAGTGCCTACTGTTATTCGGGCTTTCCGCGCCGGTGCACTTGATCTGATCAGTAAGCCTTTTGACAATAATGAAATCCGTAGAATACTGACAAAAGTTAGTAAAACACTGGCCCGACAACGTCGTATAGAAGCTTTGACTCAGCATTTTCAAATGGTGGATGGACATACGACTCAGCTGGTTTCCCGTAGTTCAGCAATGAAAAACGCACTTAATCTTGCCAGCCGTGTTTCCGATCTTGAAACACCGGTATTATTGACCGGTGAAACCGGTACGGGTAAAAGTCTGCTGGCACAGTGGATACACAGCAGCAGTAATGAGCAGAAACCCTGGTTAAGTATAAATTGCGGTGCCGTTGCAGAAAGTGTTGCTGAAAGTGAACTGTTTGGTTATGAGCGAGGTGCGTTTACGGGTGCCAGTCAGCGTAAACAGGGTTTACTGGAACTGGCTGAAGGAGGCACCCTGTTTCTGGATGAAATAAACAGTGCATCCATGGCTGTTCAGACCCGCTTGCTGGAGTTTGTCCAGCACGGTCAGTTACAACGTGTGGGCGGTAATAAAACCATTAAAGTCAATGTTCGGCTTATTGCGGCCAGCAATCAGAATCTTGAAGAACTGGTTACAACCGGAAGTTTCAGAGAGGATCTTTTTTATCGGCTTAATGTATTTCCCATTCCATTACCCGCCCTCAGAGAACGTATTGATGACATTCCCATGCTGGTTGAACAGTTTATTGCCTGTTATACCCGTAAAACCGGACGTCTGGTACGGGGTATTTCAGATGAAGCTCTGCTGATATTAAAGTCTCATCACTGGCCGGGAAATATCCGGGAGCTCGAAAATGTTATCCATCGTGCGGTGGTACTGACTGAAAACTCTCTTATAGATGTACACCATCTACCCATAGAATTACAACAGCTTAATAAAAAAATCAGTCCGGAGGATTCAAACTATCCCTGGAGTCCCGATGCTCCCCTGCAGATTGTTGAAGATTACTGGATTCAGCATATACTAACCCGCTCCGGTGGTAATAAAACAGAAGCTGCCCGACGCCTGGGTATTGATACATCAACCCTTCACCGTAAATTAAAGCAATCCTCAAAATAAGCCTTATCAAACAATAAATCGATATATTTCCCCTTGCAAAATACCAGACCATGGCATTTTGCAAGGTTTTTTTACCCGTCTTTTTTATTTTAAATAATGCATTACTGACCGCAATTAACTGCCTGTCCTTATGGACAGGATAATGGCATAGCTATTGCTCTGTTTTAACTGCACACAAAAAGAAGATCAATAAAATATATGTTTTACACCAAAGGAGATTTTTAATGAAATATTCATCCATACTTAAAGCCGGACTGTTATTGTTGTTATTCTATAGCAGTAACAGTTTTGCTCTGCAGGTGCCTGGTCCCATGGTTGATGTGGACTGGCTGGATAAGCACAAAAATGAAGTCATCATTGTTGATGTACGAAAAGACAAAAAAAGTTTTACTAAAAAAGCCGGTAAAGGCAATAAAATTGCCGGTATGCAGGGTTGCGGTGCTAAAAAAGGATCCGGTATAAAAGTAGCAGGCCATATTCCCGGTGCTGTTCTGATGGACTGGAAAAAAGTCAGAGCCAATCGTAATGTGGATGGTTATGATTTAATTAAACTGGTACCAACTAAATCTGAAATGGAAGCCCAGATGCGCAATCTGGGTATTAACAAAGGTGATGCCGTTGTAATCACCAGTAAAGGAACCTCTTCCAAAGATATGACCTTTATCACCCGTTTCTACTGGCAAATGAAGTACTGGGGACATGATAATGTCGCCATTCTTAATGGCGGTACCGCAGCATGGAACAGTGCCGGCAAGCCAATGAGCCGTGATAAATCCAGACCCGGTGAAGGAAACTGGGTAGCTGGCGAACCTAGAGATGATATTCGGGCAACTGCCGATGAAGTAAAAGCGGCCATAAACAGTGATACCCAGATTGTAGATGGTCGTGCTGAAGATTATTACCTGGGCAGTACCTATAAGAAAAAGTATGTCTATGCCGCCGGCCATATTCCTGGGGCTAAATTGTTTCAACATTCACTTCTGGTAAAAGGCGATAAGGCCGCTGAGTTTTTACCTCAGGATCAGCTAAGAAAAATGATGGAGTCCAAGGGAATTGATCCCTCTTCCCCAACGATTACTTATTGTGATTCCGGACATTTAAGCAGTGGCCACTGGTTTGTTCTGCATGAATTAATGGGTAATAAGAATGTAAAATTATTTGACGGATCGATGCATGAATGGACGAAACGCAAAAATGAAGTTGAAGGCATTTAATTTTGAAGCTAAATAATATTAAATAATGTCTGGCCAGTAGTGTACTGCTGGCCAGTTTCTTTTAAGAGGTATCCCATGTTTCGTTCACTTATTACCCGTCAATGGCCCTTCTGGCTAGGTGGCCTTTTTGTTGGCCTGGCAGAAATCGTTTTTTATTATCATTATGATATGTTTATTGTGGTGACCACGGGCTTTGCCCAGATGTTTGCCGTTATAGAAAAAGAATTTTTTAATATTGACTGGGTTGGGCGTGTTTATGAACCCGGGGTGTACTGGTTTATTCTATTTGCTGTACTTGGTGCCCGCATGGTTGCAGTCGGAGAAAAAGAATCCCGGGCCTGGGTTAAATATGATGGCCGTATGCTGCTGTTGGCCTTTGCAGGTGGTTTTATTTTTTCCTTTGGTACCCGTCTGGCGGGAGGATGTACCACTCATCATTTTCTGGGAGGTATTCCCTCCATGAGTATTGCATCCTGGGTAGTGTTATTTACCGGCATCCCGTTCGCATTCCTGGCATTTAAGATTATAACTTCAATGGGTATGGGAGGTTATTTACGTCACCAGGAAACCCGTGCCATTGCAGAACAACATGCAGGCAGCCATGATAACCCCTGCCCCGGTTATGACTGCAACTATTCAGCCTGGAAAAACCCCGTACATATTATTCTGACCGGATTCCTGTTAGTGTTCCTGCTGGTGCCATTATATTATGGATTAACCGGTGATATTTCCGGCTCTCAGCAATCCATTGGTTTGACTGAAATCGGCTGGCTGGCTGCTTCAGGTATATTACTGGGCATAGGAATTGCTAAAACCGGTTTTGGTACGGAGTGTTCAGTTATGGCGCCTGAAGCCTGTATAACCAGTCGCGAGTTTTATACCCGCTGCGGTATTCCTGAAAGTACTTACCGGATGTTTCGTGGTATGTTGCCTCTACAGGGTTTTATGGTTGCTATTGTGGTTTTTAACCTGTTTATTCTTTACTCCTGGTTATGGGGTGAAGGTACCGTTCCCAATGCATCAGGTGAAGAAGGTCTTTACTGGGGGCATATTCTGGGCGGACCTTTATTAGGTATGGGAGCGGTATTAATGATTGGCTGTGAAGTACGCACATACGCACGACTGGGTTTAGGCTACTGTACCGCCCTGGCTGCCCTGCCGGGTTTTTATTTTGGTTATCTGCCCTACACCTTAAATAAAGAAATCATTGATGAGGTTATATTCGGTGAAGGTTTAACCAGTTACATAACTATTGCCGAATGGGCCAATGATAAGTTCGGCTGGACAGAAAGCGGCTGGGCGGTTGTGTATTCATTTTTATTAATTGGTATTCTTATATTTTCTTTTGTTGGTGCCCGCCTGTTTCTTAAACGGGACTGGAAAGTATTATTAACTCAAAATACCGATGAACTGGTTTATGCAAGCAATTAAGATTAAGTATTAAATGAACGTTTAGAGTATATTAATCTTAATCGAAAGTTTTTCTGGAGAAAAAATGTACACTAATATTAAATACTGGTTTATGTGTCTATTAATCATTATGCCTGGAATAAGCCTCGCTGAACCTGCTTATTTTGTTAATAGCGACTGGCTTTCTGAACATATAGAAGATGATAATGTTCTGGTACTGGAAGTTCGCTATCATCCCCATCGTTATTTTACTGTAGGACATATTCCTGGAGCAGTACAGGTTCAGCGCTTTAAAGATCTAGGGGATAATTCTGCTGATCCATTAATGCGCTTTCCTTCCAGGGAAGCTTTTCAGAATACCCTGCGTCAATGGGGTGTAAATAATAATTCAACATTAGTACTTTATGATGACTCAAATACTGCATTAGTTTCCAGACTCTACTATTTATTAGAACTTTATGGTTTTAACATGAAGCAGGTTAAAATACTAAATAGTGGTACAATTGAGTGGAGTGCCTTTGAGGAGATGACCAAAGAGCCATCACCTGCAAGAACTATGGGCAATGTAACACTTAAAGCAGCCAATAATAATTTATTTGTTGAGTGGACTGATGTTTATACTGATGTTATTTCTTTACGTAAGCCAGATGTTATCCTGCTTGATGCCCGTCCACATGATATGTATACCGGAAAAGTAACCAAGCACTCTATCAGAGGCGGACATATTCCCGGAGCTGTTAATGTTGTCAGTCTGGATGGTACCAGTGTTCAAAGATGGCGTACAGATAAAGAACTGGCCGAGTTATACAAGTCCATATCTAAAGATAAAACCATATACGTCTATTGTCATGATGGTTTTCGTATGAGCCTTGCCTATCTACAGCTTAAATTTTTAGGAGCTAGGGATGTTCGTCTTTATAACGGCGGCTGGTCACATTGGGGTAATCGACTGACACTGCCTGTAATTGAAGGTGAGAAAGCATATAGTGGTGAATATGAACTTTAATTTTCCATCAATTAAAGTGACTGATGGGTTAGTCATGCTCACTTCCTACGGACAGACTACGTAATAAATCAATAAATTCATAAGCTATTGGTTCTTTGCTTTCATTTAGATCATCTGAATGTCTTGAGGCTGTAATTCGATAAACAGATTGATCAGAACGGGCATCTACTACATTGATAACCACCATATACTGTTAATAAAGTAAATAAATTCATAATATTAAAGCAGTTTCCTGATAGGTTTTATCTAACCCTTTTTTAATACCCGTATTATTAAATATTAATTGTTTTTGCCATACCACCTTTCAGGTGATCCATAAGACCTAACAACCCGCCCTGTAAATATTTGACGTTGTATCCGTGTGAAACAAGATAGCTTCGAGCCATATTAGAACGATCCGTCATGGGACAGGCTACAACAATTAGCTTATCTTCAGGTAATTCATTCAGGCGTTGGGGTAATTCATTTGCCGGGATTTTTAACCCGAAATTCACTTGCCATACTGCTGTTTCCATTGGGATTCGGATATCCACAAGTTCAGCTTCACCTTTATTATAGGCATCAATAAAATCGTTAATAGAAATTCTTGCACTGGACATTTCCTGTGGCACAATACTCTGTGCAAATTCATTATTACAACCAGTCATTTTTATCTCCTTCTAACTACAGTAACTTTTCTAAAATAAGATTTTTTTCAAATCAGAGTTGATTCAGTACTTAAATAATATTGCAAACAACTCAGATATAAAATCACAAAGACTTCATATAATCACGTGCAATATCACCGCGTAATTCGCTGGCTATGCCTAACATACCATCCGTTAAATATCGGGAATGATAACCTTTAATGGTTAAATATAAACGTGCTATTTCAGCGCGGTCATAATACGGACACATAGTCACTATGGTTTTCCCCGGATCCAGTTCATCCAGTCGGTCTGGAAGTTCATTTAGAGGGATATGCTCACCGATACCTACTTTCCAGGCCGCATATTCTTCATTAAAACGAATATCAATGAGCTGTACTTTTTGTTCTTTATAAAGCTTGAGTAATTCCGGCAATTGTATTTTCATTGCTTTACGCTCATCATAACCAAAATTACGTAAATAATTATCAAAATCCAGTGTTTTCATTTTCGCTCCTAAATCTTTCATGTGGTTTTTCTGCAAAGAACCGAAGTGTATTTGTTATTGACGTTCTATAGTTCCCGTTAATTCACAACCTAGAGCCAGGGTATTGTATACAGTGCCAAATTGTTTAATATTACGATGTAATAAGGCCAGTTTTTTATCATTTTCTAATGTGTCAATTATAAGTTTATACTCAATGCGCTGCATTTTAGGGGGCTTGTCCTGGCGATAACCGGTAATGCTCACCTGGACATTATTAAGTTCAAAATTAATGATGGGTATTACTCGCTCTATATTCTTTATAATACAGGCGGCCAGTGCAGCCAGTAATAATTCTGCCGGATTAAATGCGTCAGAGCGACCATTTAAGTCGGTATCCAGTATAATTTCAGCCTCTTTGCATTGAACAAGACTGCCATGTTGATCCATCCTTTTTGCTTTAATATTATATTGCAACATAATCAGCCTCCTTAGAACTGACTTATAGTAAGTTTTATTGCCAATAAATATAAAATGACTGCAAGCAGTTGTTTAACCTGCTGCTGGCTTAATCGATAATGCATAATTCGGTTGCCAATAATTCCTCCCAGAAATGCCGCAATAGTAACTACCGCTAATAATAGCCAGTTCATTTGAACAAAGTGCAGGTAGGTAAAAAAACCACCCAGAGAAGAAAATGGAATAACGAAGCTTACCGTATAAGCGGCTTTTTTAGGTTCAAAGCCCAGAAATATTAATAACGGAATGATCAGAGAGCCACCACCGACTCCCAGTAAACCTGAAACAAGCCCTACACTGGCCCCGATAATATACAGAATCCAGGTTCGGGTATAATTAACCTGTGCCTGTTTTTTCTGTATTAACAGAAGGCTGGCACTGAGTAATAAAAAAATAATTAATACCCACTTTACCCAGTATTCAGCGATAAACTGACTAAGATAAGCGCCTACTGGGGTGCTGATTAAAATAGAAATAACCAGAGGCAGTGCAAAACGCAAATCCAGATCGCGACGTAAAAAGTTTAGAATGCTGCCGCTAATGGTACTGACTGAGTTAATAAATAAGCCGACCGTCTTTGCCAGGTTTAAAGGCATACCAGCCATGGGAAAGATACTGACCAGTGCAATAGCCGATCCTACACCACCCATTGAGAACAGTGTAGAAAAAACAAGTGTCAGAAAAAAATAAATGAGTAAGTCCATAATAACCTTTGCTTATACAATTATTTCGGTTGCCCCTTTTCTTAAATAAAAAGACCTGGGTAAAGAAAAATATTTACAAACCGAAAACACGCCCTCTTCGTTTAATGAGTTTCTTTTTTAGATCTTTTTTCGAACAATTAGAAATTACCTTATAAAATTTGTCTGCACAGAGCATAAACTGTTTAACAATGTCAGGATCAAAATGACTGTCTATGCTTTGTTCGATAATAGTTAATGATTTTTTTAAGGAAAATGATTTTTTATATGGCCGTTCTGCCACAAGGGCATCAAAAACATCAATAATGGCAAATATGCGTGCATTAAATGGGATCTCATCTTTTTTTAATCCGCCCGGATAACCTGAACCGTCAAACTTCTCATGATGATGTAAAATAACAGGTACAGCATCATGGAACCACTCAATATCCTTTATGAGTTCAACGCCCATGACGGGATGTTGTTTCATTATTGCCCATTCCTGGTTGTTTAGGCTGTCATCTTTTAGTAATACCTTATCAGGGATACCAATCTTTCCAATATCATGTAGAAAAGCCCCTTTCATTAAACCCTGCATGGCCTGTTTATCCAGATCAAATTTCTTACCTAGTAAACTTGAAAGATAGGCTACACGGATATTGTGCTCATTGGTTTTATGATCTCTTAAGGCTGATATATTTCCCAGCAATTGAGCGATTTTTATATTATCTTCAAGATCCATAAATATTATCTCTCAGCAGATTTAATGACTTTCAGGCGTAAGGAAACCAGTAATGAAAAAAAGACAGGAACTGCCAGTAACGTCAGGAATGTACCAGCCATTAATCCACCAATGGCTACCAATGCCAGTGGTGATAAACGTTCTATACCTACTGCCCATTCCAGGGCTATGGGGATCATGCCTATGGCAGAAGACAATGCCGTCATTAGAATAGGACGGGTTCTTTTTTCTACTGCATCCAGTAAGGCCTGATTGATATTCTTGCCCTTGCTCATGGCCACTTTTGCAAAATCTATTAATAAAATGCCATTATTAACAACAATACCCATTAATAATATCATCCCCATAAAGGATGGCATGGAACCAAACTTATCGCCTAATAATAACCCCCATGCAGCACCGATAACGGCCAGGGGTAAACTGCCCATAATAGCAAGCGGGTCAAGAAACGAACGAAAGGTCACGCTAAGCATAAGGTAGAGCATAACCAGACCCAATAAAAAGGATTTTGCCAGTCGGGAAAATGTTTCGGATAATTGTTTGTATTCACCTTCATAGGAAATACTATATTCACGGGGTAAATTCAAATCAGTCAGTGCTTTGGCGACTCCATCATGCAAGGTCGTAATAGCAATATCTCTGCGCCAGGCCAGTATATCAATCGTGGGTTCAAGGTATTGATGGGTTTCAGCAGTGGGGGTAACGACAATACGTGGGCTGGCGACAGAAGCAAGCGGAATAAAGCTGCCGTCATTGGTTCGAATATTAATAGCCTGTAAATCGATGGCTGTATTTCTTTGACCATTTTTCAGTCGTACCCAGACAGGAATGGGGTTCTCTCCCATTACCCTTAAACGGCCCCCTGAAGTCCCTCCTACCGCCTGTGCTACCTGTTCAGCTATAGTAGAAGCAGACAGGCCATTGAGACGTGCCAGAGACGGATCAACGTTTAATTCCAGGCGGGTGGAATGTCCCTGCCAGCTACGTTCAACGCCGGTTAAACCAGGGATAGAGGCTAATCGTGTTACAACCTGGTCGGCCAGTTTATCCAGTACCATAGGATCCGGGCCTTTAATCATTACATCGACATTAGCGCGTATGGAAGATAAAGGGGTTGCTCCGTAGACAGAAACATTAGCCGTGATCAGGCCGGGAATTTTCCTTAGATTCTGGCGTAAGGATTCATTAATATCAAAAATACTGCGATCACGATGAAATCGGTCCACTAGATTCAGAGTAATTTCACCCTGTTGTAACAAGCGCTGTGCACCAAAGGACTTAACACCCGGTTCAGAGCCTATAATAACAGAATCTGAAATCAGCCATTGTGCAGGGATCTGATCTCGTATCACCTTTTCAACCTGTCCAATAATTTTTTGCATTTGTTGATCATCGGTATCGGACTGGGCTTCAAAAGTAATTCTTGATATACCGGTATCCATCAGGGGCATAATCTCACGCCCCAGTAATTTCATCTGGCTGGCAGACACAACAAATAAAAAGAAAAACAGAATCAATACCAGAGCTCTGTGATTTAACCCCCAGGAAACCAGGAACAGATATAATTTTTTTAATGGCTCCATAACATAACAGGTAAATGGATTTAACAGCCAGGCCAGAGGATCTTTTGCACCGGGTTTTAATATTAACGGGGCAAATAAGGGAATTAAGGTAACAGAAACCACCAGGGAAGCCATAAGAGCAACGGACAGAGTCACCGTTAAGGGTCTTAAAACGGTTTGTACATAGCCACCGATAAACATGATAGGCAACAGTACTACAATAGTACTGATAGTACCACTGGTATCCGCCAGGATAATTTCATCAAGACCACGAATAGCCGCCTGTCTGCGGTTTTCACCCAGCTCGCGCATGCGACGCTCGATATTTTCAATAACCACAATGACATCATCTGCCAGTAATCCTACGGCAATAATAATGGCGGATAAAGTGACCATATCAAATTCAAAACCCATCCACCACAGGATGGCAAAAGTCAACAGATAGGAAATGGGGAGTGAAAGAGCAACTACTGAGGCAGCCCGAGTATTACCAATAAATAACAGGATCACAATAACGGTCATGATAATAGCATCCCGTAAAGAATCGAGCATATTACTGACCGTCAACCCAATTAAACGCCCCTGGGTATCAGCAACCTGTATATTAAGGGTAGGAAACTTTTTCTGAACATCTGCCAGACGTTGATTAACAGAGTCAATTACTGGTTGTGCAAAGCCTTTTTCTGAACGTAATAATGCAATGGCCACAGCATTGCTGCCGTTACCATGATATAAAGATGAGGGATCCGATGCTCCCCAGTGTACTTCCCCTAAATCCCCTACTCTGACATGATGCCCACCTTCCAGAGGGATCAATATGGCAGCCAGGTCTTCAGGCCCCTTAGCCAGAGTTTGCGCCGTGAGACGTAAACGTTCTCCGTCACGGTAGACAAGCCCGGCAGGTTGAGAGATATTAGAACGAGCCAGTGCGGCAGCCACCTGGGCAATGTCCAGCTGATGAGCCAGCAACCTGTCCCTGTCCAGATCAATACTGACCTGACGTATCGGGCCACCAAACACTTCTGCTTCGGCAACACCGGGCAGGTTTAACAGGGTATCACGCAGGTCATATTCTGCAATACGCCTGACCTGGGCCAGATCCAGGCCACTACCCTGTCGGGCAGTTACAGCCAGAGTCATGACCGGACGTGCGGCATCCGTAATTTTAAAAATCAGTGGTTCATGAATACTTTCAGGCAAAAGTCCCCTGACTCGGGATAGTTCGGTACTGACTGCATTAGCGGCCAGATTTATTTCGTTATCGTATTCAAATTCTACCTGAACGGCTGCAACCTCATCTCGAGAAGTTGAGGTCACTTTGCGTACACCGTCTATGGCAGATAAGCGCACTTCCAGGGCGTGAGTCACTTCATTGGCAACGTCTTCTGTAGTAGCACCAGGCCACTGCACAACCACTGAGATAGTGGGTCGGTTAGTATTTGGAAACAGGTTGGTCGGTATATTAATAAATCCCAGCCAGCCAAGAATCAAAGCGATAATAGTGCCTGCAAGAATCGCATGGGGTTGTTTTAATAAGCGTTCTGCAAAGCTCATTGGCTGTTTCCTGGATGAGCGATTGATGAGTCAGTTACCACGGGATCATTATTTTTAAGCTGTATCAGTACACTTTCATGGGCTGCAACCAGCTGATCGCCTTTATGCAGTTCATTGCTGCTGATTGCCAGAGCTTTATGAGTATTTAAAAGAATATTAACTACAACACGTTTAAGCTGTTTGTGCTGATTTTTAGTAATAACTTTAAAAACAAAGCCTTTTTTGGTCATTCCATATGATTCGCCACTTTCAACAATAGCTCGATGTGGAATAATCAGAGCATTTTCAACTGAATTTAAAATAACATGAGCCGGGATCCTGGCACCACTGGGTAAACCAAAAGGCATACTGTTTAAATCGGCCTCTGCCGTACCTAACGCATGAACATCCAGTGCCGGGAAAATTCTGGATAAATGGACGACCTGTTGTAAGCTGCCGTGTGTAAGAATAACATCAGTACCCGGATGTACCTGTTCGAGTACCTGTTGTGGTAACTTAACCTGTAGCCTTGAAGTGGTATCAATAGTGAGTTTGTATAAGGCCTTTCCAGGCATGGCAATATCACCTGGTTCTGTCAAACGCGCAGCGACCAGTGCATCAGCAGGCGCATAAACGCTACCATAGCCAATACGAACATTAAATGCCGCAATCTTACGCTGTAAATTATTAACCTGCTTTTGTGCGGCCAGGGCCGCTGTTTTTTTCGCATCATATAATTCCTGGGAAGTCAGGTGTTTTTTAATAAGTCTTTTTTGACGGTTAAATTCATCTTTACTGCGTGATAATTCAGCTTCTGCCGCCTGTAACTGGGCTTCAAGACCGGCCCGCTGTTCTATTAATTCACTCACTGAAATTTTAGCCAGCAAGTCCCCTTTTTTAACCTTTATCCCCTCTCTGGGACCCATTTGTAAAATTTCACCGGAAATCTGGCTGCTGATAGTAATTTCAGTGCTGCCGTTTAAAGTAGCCAGAGCTAAAAATTCCTGAGACAGGCGGCCCTTATTTATGGTAATGGTATGTAAAGCCCATGGCACCGGCTCTATATTGGGAAGCGAGGCAACCTGACTGGTACGATGTTTGCGTAAAATAATGGCTCCGGCAGCAAGACCAATGATTAGCAAAACAATAATAATGGTGGTCAGACGATGATAGGATTTAGACATACCGTTCTCTAAAAATGGAGTTAATTAATTAAAAGATAGCATATCTATATAAATAGATATAGTTTAAAAATAACATTTATGTATTATCTGTTAATCAATGTAACTAGAATCACATTGACTGTTTTTCATCAGGATTAGAGTTAGAAGGTCAATTAGATAAACTAACGTTTAGATTTTAGTCTTGAGAATATTTTACTACCTAAAGCTTCAAGACCTCAGGGTGGGAGCATACTTTTAATGATTCTCATTTAGACGCAAATACAGTATCTATTGACCGTACTCCCTGCTGCCGAAACTTTATCAAGAAGCACGGTCAATCGATACTCAGAGGTTATAAATTTCAAATTGAACATATTTTAACCAAAGTATGATCCGGCCCAGTTTAAGACCTAAAATAACATCAAATATTTGATGTCATTGGTTTTTCCATTGAAAGCCATCTCTGGCTAATAATTCATCAGCCTCTTCCGGTCCATAGCTGCCGGCCTGATAATTTGGGAAATCACGGGGAGGTAAAGATTTCCAGACATCCAGAATCGGTTGTAAAAACTCCCAGCATACTTCAATATTATCAGCACGTTTAAACAAGGTAGCATCACCACAAAGACAATCATAAATCAGTGTTTCATAACCGCTGGCAGTATTGGATTCTTCAAAATAATCATCATAATCAAAATCCATTAATACCTGAGACATTTTAAATTCCGTACCAGGCACCTTGGCATTAAATTGCATACTTATTCCTTCATTAGGCTGTATGCGTAAAACCAGTCGATCGGGTTCAATATTTTTATGCCGCTCAAGTGCACCTCTAAACATCATATTAGGCGCGTGTTTATACTGTATAACCACTTCAGAATAACGTTTATGCATACGTTTACCGGTACGCAGATAAAAGGGTACGCCCGCCCAGCGCCAGGAATTAATTTTTAATCTGAGTGCAACATAAGTTTCAGTGGTTGAATCACTGGCGACCCCCGGTTCATCTCGATAAGCATGTAGATGCTGACCATTATCAGAAACAGCTTCACCGTATTGACCACGAACAGTATCAGTTAAAACTCTCTGGGGGGTAAAAGGTTCTATGGCTTTTAATACTTTTGTCTGTTCATCCCGAATGGCGTCAGCGTCAAAGGAATTGGGTGGCTCCATTGCCACTATAGACAGTACCGCAAGGAGATGATTTGCAATCATATCCCTTAATGCTCCAGCTTCTTCATAATAACTGGCACGGTCTTCAATACCGATAGATTCTGCTACCGTTATCTGAACATGATCAACATAGCGATGATTCCATATCGGCTCTACAGTTCCGTTACCAAAACGATAGGCCATCATGTTCTGAACGGTTTCTTTACCCAGATAATGATCAATTCGATAAATCTGATGCTCCTGAAAGCTTTTATGTAAACGGGTATTTAATTCAATAGCAGATTCCAGATCATTGCCAAAGGGCTTTTCAATAATAATTCGCCGCCATTGTCCTTCCGCTTCTTGGTTTAGTCCGGCCCTGGCCAGTTCACTTGCAATAATACCGAAAAAACTAGGTGGAGTAGCCAGATAAAACAGATAATTACCCGGTGTGCCCTGTTCATTATCAACCTGTTTCAACAGGGTTTTCAGCTGCTGGTAACTATCAGGATCACGAAAATCCCCTGGCATATAATAAATTTTTTCAACATTTTCGTCCCATAGCTGCTGTTTAAAACCATTACCTACAAACGATGAAATATCACTTTCCAGGGACTGTCGGTAGCCCTTGCTGTCCATTGCTACTCGGTCGAAACCTACCATGGCAATTTGCTCAGGCAGTAGATTCTGTAGTTCAAGATTGAATAGCGCTGGTATAAGCTTTCGTTTGGTTAGATCTCCTGCAGCCCCAAAAATAACAACAACAGTTGGAGATGCAATTGAAGATGATGAAGATAAAGGTCTCATTTAGCGTCCTGGTAGTTTGGTTTGTGAAAATTACTCATGTTTGATGCCAATTTACAACACGAAGGAAAAAAGGATATCATATATTTGTGATGTTTATTACATTTATTGATATATATCAATATTATTATGAATAATAAATATTTGGGAGAAACATCATGCAAATCAGACAGTTTTTTGATCCACAAAGCAGCACCTATTCCTACTTGCTATGGGATGCTAAAACAGGCGAAGCAGCACTAATAGATTCAGTTAAAGAGCAGGTTGACAGAGACACCCAGATAATTCGTGAACTTAATCTTAATCTGCGTTATTTACTGGAAACTCATATCCATGCCGATCATATTACCGGAGCAGGTGAGTTAAGAAAACGTTTTAATGCCAGGGTTATGGTTCATAAAAACAGTGGCAGTCAGTGTGCTGATCAACTCCTTGACGATGAAGATACTATTATGTTGGGAAGTGAAAAGATTAAAGTTCTTTACACTCCGGGGCATACCAACACTGATATCAGTTATTTAATTAATGGCATAGTGTTTACGGGTGATACCCTACTGATCCGCGGCAGTGGCCGTACTGACTTTCAATCGGGCAATGCCGGTCAAGCCTATGATTCCATTACCCGAAAATTATTCACTTTACCTGATTCTACAGTAATTTATCCCGGACATGATTATGAAGGTCGAACCATGTCAACTATTGGGGAAGAGAAAAAATATAACCCCCGCCTGGGTAATGATAAAACGCGGGAAGAATATATTAAAATTATGGAAAATATGGACTTACCAAAACCTAAAATGATTGAAAAAGCGGTTCCAGGAAATATGGAATGTGGGCTGTCTAATCCATAATAGTACTGATTGACGTGGGCAAACAGCCCGTGCTCCCAGCAGAATTATCTTTCTTAAAGGGCCATAAATTGTCAAATTAATAATGCATGATAAGAATAGAGATTATTCGTAGTCAGCCATTGTCAGTCACTGCACAATTGTTCCAGTGCTTTAACATCAAGCGTCGCACGATTGTCTTTTGATATCATTAGCCATTGTTGGCGCTTAAATTCTGCTGTCGTTTTACTGACACTTTCAGTGGTAATGCCCAACATTAAACCAATGTCTTCACGTGTAGGCATTAAAAAATTTTCACCCTCAGACTTTTTATCCAGTAACAATAATAAACGTGCTACCCGGCATTTTATTTTTCCGCTTGATATTTGTGTTATCCAAAAATCCGCCATAGCCAGCGTTTTTTGCCAGCGCACGATTAATGATTTATGTAATCTGGGACTATTATATTGTAATGAGGTGATGACAGAGTGAGGAATACGGCAAAGGTCGACCTTATCAAGACTAATAGCCATATGTTTAGTCTGTTGATTATTTAGGCTTTCAATTCCAAGCAAGTCACCCTGCCCCAGGATACGCACAATTCTAGGCCGACCTCCGGGTAAACTCTGTACCAGTTTTACCAGCCCTGAACGAATGGTATAAACAAATTGCATGGTTTCGTTTTGTTTATAGATAACATCGCCCAGTTTATATTCAATCTCATCAATTGGCTTATGAATCAGCTCAAAATCTTTACGTTGTAAATCTGAAAATAATACCAAATGACGAATGGCACAGTGTTGACAACGTTCTACCTCTGTCCAGGCCTGTTTAATCTGAATCTTGTGCATCTTTCCCTCAAATTGCGTGAATTAAAACGCCTACGCTAAGTTATCCAACAGGTTAACTCCTTTTGATTTGATTGCCAAGGTATAACATTATGGTGAATAACAGCAATGCACCAGCCTGATGACCGATCGCTAAAAGCACTGGCACATGAAGCAAAAGGGTTGAAATTCCCAATGAAACCTGAATAAACAATATGACTAACATAAGATGCAAGCCAACGCTTATGCTTCTGGGTGGTTTTTTTCTTATAGCAATACAATAAAAAACAATAAGACTGATAAATAACAGGCTGACCAGTAAACGATGATCAAATTGCACTGTAGTGATGTTTTCAAAAAAATTTATCCAGCCAGGTTCTAATGTAAACAGGCCATCAGGGATTAGTTGCCCATTCATTAAGGGAAAAGTATTGTAGGCATGTCCTGCTTTAAGACCCGCAACAAAACCACCTGATATAGCGGTTATAAAGACAAAAAAACTTAAAAATAAGGAAAAGGGCTTTAATTTATTCATAAGCCTTTTCTTTTTTAAGTCATTATTAATGGTACTGGCTTGATTATGAACTTCATCCTGTTCAAAAACTAAATCCATGCCCAGCCATAGAATATAGGCATAAACAAATAGCGCAAGTCCCAAGTGAGCAGCGAGACGATATTGACTCACATCAGGATTATTGACCAGGCCACTTTTTACCATATACCATCCTAATAAACCCTGCAGGCCACCCAGGATGAACATAGCAATAAGCCTGGGTTTTAATGATGAACTTACCCAGCCTTTGTAAAAGAAAAAAACCATGGGAAAAAAGAAAATAATTCCAATTAACCGTCCCAGTAAGCGATGAGAATACTCAAACCAGAAAATGGATTTAAATGCGTCCAGATCCATAGTAGGGTTTTTAACTTTAAATTCCGGAAATTGTTTATATTGCTCAAATTTTTCGAGCCATTGAGATTCAGTCATTGGGGGCAGCGACCCCATAATGGGTTCCCATTGCACCATTGAAAGCCCCGAGCCCGTTAAACGTGTCGCACCACCCAGTACGACCATAGAGTAAATAGTAGCACAGCAAATAAAAAGCCATAAGGCAATGATTTTTGGATGTTTGGTTGATGTCATTTGTGCTCAGTTCCCGGCTTTATTTCAGATTTAAGTAGCGTATTGCCATTGGATGATACAGGTCGATATTGCTCTTTATTAAACCCTTGTCTTACAAACCCTTCTCTTTCAAACCACAGCCAGAGAACATTTTGTTCACGATAAAGATCCATCATTGCTCGCACTGGGCCGGTTTTAAATATTACAGGAGAAATCACCTGCCAGCGTCCATCATAATAAAAAAACCATAGTTGATTAATAAGCGTTTCCCCTGACTGGCTACGCTCCATAACCGCTAAAGCCCATCGCCCTTTCTGTTTAACTGAGATGACCTTAAGGCTTAGTGCTTTTTGTTTTATCAGTTCATGCTCCTGGTTAAAATATTTGAATATTTTTTCTTTCTGACGCCAGTGCAAAGGCATAAAATAGACCCGCTCAGCCTGTTTGTAATCACCATTTTGTAATATCTTAAAATAGTTTGATAGCACAGGTTCTACCGTGGGTGGATTGACCTCGGGTTTACCGCAGGAAACTAAAAAGTTAAAACCAAAGAGCATTAAAACAAGCAGAAAATAATGTTTGTTGTGGATCAGGTTTTTAGCTTTGAGGACTTTCATAATCTATTTAATCTGGCTTGCGAACCGTAAATAATACGCTTTTTTCCAGCCCTTTTTTAAAGATTAATGTAACGGGAACTTTATCACCAGGCCTGATTTTCCTGTGCAGTCCCATAAACATAATATGGTAACTGCCATGCTCGAACCTAAGTTCCTTATGTGGATCAATAACAATATTTTCCACATATTCCATTCTGTGCATACCATTTTCACTGATACTTTTATGTATCATTACCTCATCAAAACCTTCCGCTTTGGCCTGAACCAGTGTTACAGGAATATCCGAAAGGTTTTTTAACAACATAAAACCACCCAGGGCATGAGCAAATGGAGCGGGCGCCCTGATCCAGGGGGCGTTAATTTCAATTAAATCCGGATTGCCAGGCTGTTTTGCAAAAGCCGTTACATTGATTAAAAACAATAATATTAATAATATATTTTGATAGCCCGAACAGCTTAAAATTCCCTGGTATTTTAACATGCTTACAATGCCTCTTTCTCTATCACCTGCCGATAGATTTTAGCCATCTCCTGAGCCGAATGAGGTGCCGGAAATAAACCGGCCACTTTCATTTTCGGGTTCACCAGGATAATCGTTGTGGTATGAGATATTAGATAATTTTCATTGGTCTTGTTTTTATTAACAGGAATATTATTATTGTTTTTCAGTGCATTTTTCTGTTTCATCCAGGTGATCCCCAAAGGCATTGTTAAAATTTGTAACTCTTTTTTGTTACCCGTTAAACCGATGAAATCCGGATCAAAATATTTAACATAGTCTGCTATTATTTCAGGGGAATCCCGTTCTGGGTCAATAGAAATAAAAACTATTTGAGGTAATTGCTCAGAAGAAATCTGTGTTCTTAAAATAGCCATCATCTGATGTAATACGGTCAGCTCAACAGGACAGACATCCGGGCAGAAAGTATAGCCAAATAAAAGCATATGCCATTTCCCTTTTAGCATTTCTGTTGAAATTTTACCTTTTCCTGCTTGTTCCAGGCTAACAATTGGCAGGGATTTCCTGTCAGGGAGCTCTATATAGGCCTGGCTAATAATGACCTTGTTTGCATCCATGGATAATTTTATCTGATTTGCTATAGTAGCTACTATAATCACAAATAACAGCACAAATACAAGCTGAGTTATCAGACTGGTTTTTGCTGTCTTATTCTTTTGTTCAGAGGCTTTTTCAGATTTGTTTTCTAACAATATCAATCCTTATTTACTAAATTATTGCGATCTTTTAATCTCAGGGAATTTGATATAACAATAAAGGAGCTCAGGGACATGCCTAATGCGGCCCCCCAGGGTGGAATCCAGCCAAATGCAGCAAAAGGAACGGCCAACAAGTTATAGGCTCCCGCCCAGCTTAAATTTTGAATAATAATTGTTCTGCTTTTCCGGGACAATTGGCGCAGTTTGGGAATAACATTGATATGCTGTCCCATAATAATAAAATCACTGCTTATCTGAGCAAGATCCGTTGCACCGATAAAGGAAATTGAGACATTGGCTGCGGCCAGTGTAGGGGCATCATTAATACCATCACCGACCATTATTATATGTTTCTTATGAGCCTGCTGAGATTGTATCCAGTTGAGCTTATCCTGGGGTTTCATATGACCATAAAACTCATTTATCCCTAATTGTTGTGCCACACGGGCCACAGTCTCAGGATGATCACCACTTAAAATAACTACTTTTTTAATACCCTGTAATAATAACGCCTGAATCATTTTATAACCACCTTCACGTAACGGGTCATGAAGCAGGAAAATACATTCAAGCTGCTCATTTTTAGACAGCCCTATTACAATATGGCCCGCCAGGTGAGCTTGATGGGCCTGTGCTTGTTGTGATGGTTGTAAAAGTACTTTATTAGTACAAAATGAGAGTTTACCGATTTTCCATAGCTCACCGTTGATTTCTCCTGTAATTCCCTGTCCAGGATAATTGGTTAATTTATTAACCGTATAAGTCGGCTCATCATCTTCTAATTTGAATGTTTTTGCTATGGGATGTTCAGAAAACCATTCTAAAGAAGCCGCAATCTGTCGATAAGCGGTTTCATCACGGCTGGCATTATCAGATAAAATAGTCTGTATTAATTCAGGTTGCCCAACAGTCAGGGTACCTGTTTTATCAAAAACGACGGTATCACTTTCAGAAAGCTCTTCAATTGCAGACATTTTAAGCGGCAGAACGCCCATTTTAGCAAACAAGCCGGAACTCAATGACAAAGCGACCGGTGTTGCCAACGCAAGTGCACAGGGACAGGTCACCATTAACACCGCAATGGTGACCGGTAAGACCTTTGCTGTATCTATCAATGACCAGAATATGGCCGTTATTGATGCTATAACAAAAATCACCAGGACAAACCATTTAGCAATTCGTTCAGCTATTAATGCACAACGAGGTCGTGACTTTATCCCCTTTTCCAGTAAACTATAAATGTCTGTTAATGTGGAATCCATATAACTGCGTTCAACTTGCATAACGACAGACTGATCAATATTACAACTGCCACTGATTAACCGGGCACCCGGAGAATACATAACCGGCATCATCTCTCCGGTTAATAATGACTCATCAAAACTACTATGGCCGCTAATAAGACGGCCATCAACGGGAACCGTTTCACCCGGGTTAATCTGAATCTGATCACCAATCATCAGTTCTGTCACCAGTACGTCTTCCAGCGTATTACCTTTAAAGCGATGGCTGGTCTTTGGTATCACTTTAAGCAGGCGATCAAGTGAGGCTCCCGCCAGGAGCCGTCCCTGTAGTTCATAATAACGAGCGGCAAGCATCAAAAAAATAAACATGGCGATGGAGTCATAATAAACTTCATGGGCCTGCTGTACGGTAGCAATAAAACTACCGATATAAGCTGTTGTCAGGCCTATGACAATAGGCAGGTCCATACCCAGGTGCCTGTTTTTTAAATCTCGCCAGGCAGAAATATAAAAGCTGATCCCGGAATAGCCCAGCATAATGGTCACTATCATTAAATCTGTCCAGCGGCCAATAATTTCCCATAACTCAAGATGACCCTGAGCATCAACACCACCCATCCAGTAACCGGCAATTGCCCGTCCCATGACTTCCATACCCAGCAGGCCGGAAAAAAGCAGCCGTGTAAAGCTTTTATGTTTTTGTTCCTGGTTAAGTTTTTCTCTTTGGGTGGGATCAAATGGATGAGCGCGATAACCAATAGCAGCAATAGCAAGCAGAATTTCTGATAACTGAACTGTTTGTGGCTGCCAACGCACTCTTGCCTGATGGCTGGTATAATCCATATTGACATCGACCACACCCTCAATGGATCTCAAATGCTGTTCATTGAGCCAGATACAGGCAGCACAGCGAATGTCTTCCAGAATTAAAAAAGCCTCTTTGGTACCATCATTGTCCTGTCGTACAAAAGATTTTTGTACCTCAGGATTATCATAGACAGTTAACTGATCCAGAAAGTCAGGCAAACTGGCAGGTCCGGCTGTACCATCAGGAGTTTCCCGATAGCGATAATAATCTTCGTTTCCGGATTCAACAATAGTTTTTGCAACTGCCTGACAACCCAAACAACAAAATTGTCTTGGCAAACCTAACACAGTATAACTAATGTGTTCCTTTTTGGGATTATCAAGACCACATTGAAAGCAGTGGTCTTTTTTTACTGCACTAATAAACTTGTCTCTTTTAATACAAATTCAGAATAAGTCAGTTGACACTATTATGTTACTTTCGATTCAACTGTGCTTTATTCAGGAAATAACCAATAAAACAAAAAAGGATGACTTGATGAGCCATCCTTTTATACGGATTAAATAGTTACAATGATATACAAACGAATTTATAATTACTCCGGATATGGTATAGCTTTATTAGAGTATTCAATTGTTTGTTTGACAGTTACCTTGTTTATTTCATTTGTGCAAAATATTGTGCCAATGCATCAATTTCTTCATTACTTAAAGCAGCTGAAATATGTCGCATACGGGCATAAATATCATTATGGCGAGAGCCATTCTTGTATTCCTGCATTGTTTTACGAAAATATTCTGCTCGTTGTCCTAATATGGCAGGGGTGTCTCGACCATCGCCTGATCGACCTGATTCATGACACAAAAAGCAGGGTGGCAACATGCGTTTACCATCTCCATCGGTCAGCAAAGGTATAATTTTTTGTACGGCTTCTTTACTGGCCAGTTTAGGGCGTGTAGCTGGAGGTAGGGGAAAGCTGGCATAATAAGCGGCTATGTCTGCCATATCCTGTTCACTCATTGTTTTAGCCAGTTTAACCATTAAAGATGACGTCTCTGTATCGACTCGTTTCTCATCCCGATAGTCAATTAACATCTTATAGGTGTAATTCGCTTTCTGGCCGGCTATACTCGGCCAGTTACGAGCAGCAGAGACACCTTCCTTACCATGACAGGTATAACACATCATTTTAGTATTGAGCTCTTTACCACGTTCAGGATCACCGCCTAGTACAAATAGCAGTTGCGGCACATCCCATGCAATATTAGAGGATGGGCCAGTGTGTTCCTTAACTCGCTCATCGCCGGCTAAAGCAATTCCAGCTAAAGCTCCAAACCCGGCCACCCCAATCAGTATTTTGTTAAATAATTTCATCATTTCATCTTCCTTTAATAGCCCCACGGTGCCGATTCAGGTGTGCCGATAAACCAGAATTGTAAGACTGGATAGCCATAGCTTGTGGCTAAATAAATCAACATTGCCCAATTCCAGAAAGCTAAACTATTTAATACCTTTGGAACCTGTAGAGGAGGATGAATGGCTACCGCATAGCTCACTTCACGCTCAGCCTCATTCACTGCAGGCTGACGCGATGTCATAAACAGAATATAGATAAACAGAAGCCCTGATATCAGTAAGGTCAGTGCGCCAAAGTTCATGATAAGCATAGAGAAATCCCATGATCTGAGCAGTTCTTCTGCTTGCTGGTAAGCCTGTAAAGTATCAACCCGTCGAGGTTGCCCGATAAGCCCCAGATAATGCCATGGCATAGTAGTCACCCACATTCCAATAAACCACAGCCACAATTGCAAAATTGCCAGCTTTTTAGAGAATAATTGATGTCCGGTTATTTTGGGCCAAATCCAGTAGGCGGCTGCAAAGTACATAATAACCGTTGTACCACCGTATATTAAATGGAAATGTCCGGGTATCCATTGTGTGTTATGAATCAGGGCATCTAAAGAATAGGCGGCATTTATCACACCACCCCAGCCACCAACGGTCAGCATCAACAGTGACAGCGTGGATGCCAGAACTATCGGATTTTGATAGTCCAGAGTTTTAAGCCAGCCAAAAAGACCTTTTCCACCGCGTAATCGTCCGGCAATTTCCATGGTTGCAATAATTGTAAAACCGGTAATTAAAGTGGGTACGGCCACCATAAAGGTACCAATCATATGTAATAACTTCCATCCAGCTGCCACCATGGGATCCATATACAAGTGGTGCATACCAATGGGAACCGAGAAAATAAAGAGCATTACAAAAGCAACACGCGCCATTTCATCACTAAACAATTTGCCACCGACTTCTTTGGGTAGAATGGTGTACATCACCAGATAAGCGGGGAATAACCAGAAATATACAATGCCGTGTAAAGTTTCCGAGAATAGAACCCTTGATAATCCAGGATCCAGGGTATCAGCCAGACCCAGTGACGTCGGAATTAACTGGAACACAACTTCTGAGGCAACCCCCATGGAAGTCCACAGCCATAATAATGCATTCAATACTGTGCCATACATAATTAATGGTACGGGTTTACCGGGATTGGCTTTTTTCCATTGCACCGTTGAAACAACCATAACAACACACCAGAACCAGGAGCCTACAATCAGCATTGCAGCACCAATATAAAATACAGGATGTGCAAATTCCGGCGGATAAAAAGTATATAATATTGATGCGTTTCCGGTCAGCAGGGGAATAGCCGCCAGAACAACACCAATAGTTGAAATCCAGAAACCAGTCCAGGCAAACTTAAGGGAAAATAATTTTTGTTTCAGACTGTGCACAGCCGTGTGATAACCAAAGCCCATAATAAAATAGGTGCTCAGAACATAAGCCATCAGGACACCATGCGTTGATGTCGATGAGTAATATACCAGAGCGTTTTCAAGAGCAGGAAACATGCCACTGCGTTCGAGTACCTGATAAGCCCCCATTGGCAGAGCCAGGGCAAAGGCTGCAAAAGCAACAAAGAAATTCCAGAATACCAGCTTGTTGGTGGAGTCAGTCGTTTCAGTCGATAAAGCAATATTATTGATGACCCGAGAAGATGTTGCCATTAGTTAACCCCCGCGATTAATTTAAATTCATCTTTGGGCACAATTTTAATCATGCCATACATATAGGCATGGCCCAGGCCACAATATTCATCACAAATCAATGGAAAATCACCGAGTTTAGTAAAACTGGTATTGACCTCTGCAATATAGCCGGGAACAACCATTGTGTTCATATTGCTAAAAGGAATCATTATGCCATGTAACACATCAAATGAAGCAATTCGAAACCTGACGGGGGTATTAACCGGTACTTCAATATGCTGTGGATAAAAACCATAACGGGCAGCCACCATGGTTACCACAAGCAGACCATCCGGATCCCGATGTACCCCTAAATTATCTTCCATAAACTCACCACCGCCCACTCCCGAAGCAAGATGCAAACGACTCGAGTCAATGACTTCGACATTGCTGGGTGGGTGTACATTTTGTACTGCAGCGTAATAGATAATAAGTACCCAGGTCAGGAGTACAATAGCTGCGATCATGATTATCCACTTTCTTTCAAGGGGATCAATATGAATTGCCATGCCGTTAATCTCCTTTAATTAACCGGGCCACGAGCTACAAAAAGCTCAAACCAGAAATAGAGAAAGGCCAGCGTAAATATGACCCCATAGATAAACATAATTGCCCACGTCCCTTTCGGTGAACTTTCAAGAATTTTTTTCTGCTCTTCTTCAGATAGTTCGTCTGGTTTAGCCATCAATCCGCTCCCAAAAACCTTAAATTAAATTTTATTCAAACCTGGTTTCTCATCATAATATAAGAAGAATTATATCAAAACAACCTATAGAGGATACTTTTTAACTAAAGTTTAAAAAAAAGATAATTTAAAGCTTAATTCAAGCATATTAGCTAATCTTAATTGAATTTTTTTAATTAAGAAAATCAGCATAAAATAATTTACATAAGCTGTAACCCTTTGTTGTTAAAGGGTATGTACTTATATCATCCATGCAAGCACTTATGCAAAAAGTGACAATTAATACAATAACCACACAAAACAATATATTTTAAATTAACGCTTCAATTGTTATAGTTTAAATCCAATAATTAGGATCAATTTAATCTAGTATTTATTA